>CAZDPK010000004.1:24798-64714 GCA_964507335.1 uncultured Anaerolineaceae bacterium
GCAGAGTGGCGTAAGCTTTGCCTCTGATATCCTTGATCCCTTGTGTTGCCCAGAGCATAAAGGAGAGTTGCAGCAGGCTGATTGGCTGCCTCGTGTAAACGCGGGAGCTTTTCCGCTCAGTCAGCAAACTGATGAAATCTTGCTTCAGATCAAGATCTTCAAAGTTCCTGGGAAGCGGCAAGGCTTTATCACTCATTGCTGCTTTGACCAGGGGTGGTTGCGGTAATTTGAGTTGCTGATCAGATTCAAAATCCTGATAAGGGCTGGTGGAAAAACTTTTCATAAATATTCGCCCCTCACTGATCAATTTTTTCTGAATATCTGGATCGAGCATGACAACTCCTCTATTGTTTCGGATTTGGGCTAATTATAGACGGATTGATGTTCGATGTCGGGGATTGTTGTAATTGGTGTGGCCGATGACTGTGTTGGGAACAGCACAAGACCGTTCCGATTGTTTTTGATAAAAGATTGTCTTTGGGAATGATCTTGCGTGATTCCTTTTGATTGTGTTTGCGGAAGGAGTCAAGCCCCTTCCTTACAAAGACAGTAATTGTAGTCCGCGTTGCGTAGCACCTGCCCCTGAGCGTAGTGAATGGGGTTCAACCCGGGTTTTAATTCAATTTGCAGATTGAGACGTCGCTTCGCTCCTCGAATCCATCGTGGTGTGGCGGATGATTGTCATAGGGAACGGTCTTGCGCCGTTCCGTTTGTTTGTGGTGCCACACACAAGCCCCTTCTCTACAAAAGGAATTAAGCCAAGCGGAGTCCGACTGGACCCCGCGTTGTACTAATTGCGTAGACTACCAACCTCTACTTACTTGCCCGAGATGGTGACACCGCTTACCCTGATCCACGGCAAGAGCCAATATCCAGAGTTTTCGCGTTCCTGGCTGACTGCCACAGTGTCACGCAGCATGTCGCCCAGATTTCCGGCGATCATCACTTCACTCAAGGGCTTTGTGACCTTGCCATTTTCGATCAGGAAACTGTTTTTAGCCACTCCGCTCAAATCACCCGAGGGACCAGGTGACCCGCCAGAGAAGCGACCAAGCAGGATTCCCTTCTCGACCCCACCTATCAATTCTTCCAGCGAGGTTTCTCCGTTACCAAACACCATGGTACTACCGCTATTAGCAGCCCGTTTCAAGCCGGTTTTACTGGCTCCGTATCGACTGAGGACAAAATTCTTGAGTACGCCATATTGGATCACAGGCATATTCTCAGCCATATAACCATCTGCGCTCAGCTTACTTGCGCCAGGCAGCTCAGGGTGTTCTGCTACCAATTCAACATTGACCAGAGGACTAGCAACCTGTTCCCCGAGTTTTTCCTTCCATGGACTGGTTCCGGAAATCAGAGCGCCATCTTGAAGGTAGGTATTGGCAATGTACCAGAGGAAGTTCTCAAGGCAGCCCGGTGTGATTACAATATCGCCCACAAAACTGCCCTCAAATTGTTCAGTCTCGATTTGACGTTGTGTCTCTTCCAACAAGCGTTTCACTCTTGGCGACTCAACAATTCGCTCCGATGGGTTTTCATATACAGTGCCAAAGTAGTTAAAAGAAGACGCTTTGTCGCCGTCTTTGGCAACAAACATGTCACTCACCTGGTAAATTCCCTGTTCATCGGAAAGTCGCACACCGTTGGTGTTGGCATACAGCTTTTCACCATAGTTATGCTCAACACCGATTGAATCAAAGCTGATTTTTGGATAGTCGCGCTGGGTATCCGCCAGCATATCAGTCAGTTGTTGATACATCAAATCCAGATCAGGGGCTTTATCTCCAGAGCTAAAACTTGAATTTTCCTGTAATTCAGCAATCCCCTCTGCCTCATCCGGAGCCGCAGATTGTGCCGCTTGCCATGCGGCTGCCACAGCCTGCTTGAGATCCAAGGGATCGAAACTGTTCAAGGTAATAGAGCCTTTGCGCTTATCTTTGAGCAGTTTAATGCTGACCTTATCCGAGAACACCGTCCGAACCATGCTTATCTTGCCCAGTTCGTAATATAGCTCCGTCAAAACGTCGCGACTTACCCAGGTCTCGCCTTCGTCTGCGCCAATTGCCTTGATTTCATCCAATATCAGTTCAGCCGTACCCAGAATTACCTGGTCTTTGACTTCAAAATCTTTTTTCATGCCCGACCTCCCACATTGATCTTCACCTTAATTGCTGGTCCGCCCATGCCTACCGGGATCATCTGTTTCTTGCCACACATGCCCGAATTTGTCCAGGTGACGGTATCGCTGACCATATCGGCAGTCTTTAAAACTTCAAAAGCAACCCCGGAGACAGTGGTGTCTTTAATGGCACGCCCAAGTTTACCGTTTTTGATCTCGTAACCCATCGGCACTCCGAACATAAATTCACCGGTTGCATCCGCCTGACCATTGTTCATATCTGTCATGAGGTATCCATCTTTAACAGAGGCAATCATCTCTTCCAGTTTGTCAGTTCCAGGCAGAATGCAAGTGTTGCGCATTCGGATGAGCGGCTCGTCAGAGAAATCATAAGCACGGGCGTTACCGTTGGGGTTGTGATCAAATTTTCTAGCAGATTCTTTGTTGTGCATATATCCGGTCAGGATGCCATTTTCGATCAAAATCTGGTCTTGTGCCGGCGTGCCTTCGTCATCCACAAAAACCGGCACAGGAGCAAGCTTGCCAAACGCAGTGTGGGCAATATCGACCAGGCTGACCTTCTCGCTGGCAACCTGCTTTCCAAACATCGGGCCGCCTACCGAACCGGTCTCAACGAAATCTGCTTCCACAGTATGCCCAACAGCTTCATGTGCCAAAATGCCCGCTAAGTCCGAATCGAGGATGACGGTTTGGATGCCGGGTTTGGCATAAACTCCATCCGCTTTTTGCATTAACAATTCGTGGTGTTTTTCAAGTTTTTCGAAGTAATCTTCTGCATTTTTGAATACCTCAAGGAAGTTGCCATAACCGCCCAATACCTTGTAGAGTTCCACTGGCTGGCCGTCCTGATCCTGTGTTGTCATGAAGATGTAGACATTGGACCTCGGAACAAAAGAATGCGAAACCACTCCGTCGCTTGTGTACAGTAATTTCTCCATATCCAGGCTTCGCGCGAACACTCGTCTGCTGAGCAGCTTGGGGAAGCGCTCCGCGATGTAGCTATCCAACTCGTCCACCATTGCGAGCAGGTAGCTCTGTTCAACTGGCACGTCGTGCTCAAGACCGTCCTTTCGGGTAAAAGGTTGAATCGGGGAAAAATCTGGCTGACCACGTTGCACATGCAGATCAAGAAAAGCAGCGTTTTGGTTGGCAGCACGAACAATCTGCGCGATTGCCTCAACATCCTCGCCATAGCCAGTTGCGGAAGCAAAGCCATACGCTCCGCCTTTGACAACCCTGGCAGAAACACCTCTGCTGATACCGCTGGAATTGGAAACCAGGCTGCCGTTGAGCATCGCCACCGCCCGGTTGCGATTTTCTTGCGCTCGCAACTCTGTGTAACCCGGAAAGCCGTGTTTAACAACATAATCTTGCAAATGATCCTGAAGCATAAAAACCTCCGTTCTTAGGTAATTTAAATAATATCACCTCAACAGGTGAATATGATAAAAGTACGCTGTTACAGAATCAATACCTGGTGCCAGAGTATTTCGTTTTCAGGCTATACAAGCGTTTTCTTACAAGTTAGATAGAGGGAATGACAAGATATTGTGGAAAACATCCATTGCATCCCCATGCTTTATAGCGAGGAGTTAAGGTCTTGGGATCACCGGTGCAATGAAGTAATAACTTTTCGCAAAATCACTCTCGCGCGTCCAACCTTCGATACCGGAATCTTCGGAGCGCACATACCACCATACACCTGTCCTGCCACTTCCACATGAAGGGCCTTCCAGTATTTGCATATAACTTCCAGGGGACATACGATACAGCAGTTTTGATGAATCGATTGCAGGTTCAGGGTAGATGCGGTTGTAATCTTCAGGCTCTGGCTCCACAAAAGCCCTGTCACCAACCCTCAATCGTGTAGGTTTTGCGCCAGAACAGGCATCATAAGTAGCAATTGGCACAACCCAAAACTCACTTCCATCGCCTTCAGGGATCCAACCTGTCTCACTATAGACCGTACGGACTTGCCAGAAAATCCACCCCAAATCGCATTTCGGACCATCGATGATGTGTAGTATTTCGCCTTCCTCCAACTTGCGCACCAATTTGTCGCCAATAGTGGCGACAGGTTCGGATCGCATGCCAATCCGACCGGTTTCATAATTGACGTAGGCCGAATCTCCCACATGCAGTCTTGAAGCAGCACAACGTGACAACGGCGAATATACCTGTGGTGTTGGCGTGAAATTGGACGCCTTTGTGGCAGTGGGCTCTTGAACCACTACCGGGACAGGCGTATCCGTAGGTCTCGGAGTGGAAGGGGGTGCTATTATCTCGTTCATATTGGGTTGAGTTGCAGTGGGGTCAGTTTCTTCCACCGGGTCGGACCATGCAAGCGTTTCTTCTTCCGCTATCACTGGCGTTGGTTCTACACGTTGATAATAATTTCTGCCATCATCAAACTCGATCGTGAGTACATCTTCTTCAATTGCAAAGTCAGCCGCTATAGCAACATCATCGATTGTGATTTTCATTTTACCTGGTGCGATAACCGCATAACGAAGATTTTGGGGTTCTATTGCAAATGCCTCTGTTAAAAGCAGCGATTTCCCCTCTTCGAAGGTCAAATCTCCTGCTAAATTTCCGCTACTGCTGGAAAGCCAATCCCATGCCCAGGTTCCTTCCAATTCATTTTGGGGTCCAGACCCGCAGGAAGCCAGAAAACTGGAGATCAGCATCAAAACCGTTACAAAAGCAAATGTCCGTATTCTCTTCATACATATTTTCCTTTTTCAAGAATTCTTGTGTTCATTGCCTATTTGACCTTATCAAAATGAAATAGAAATGGCTCATAGCCAGGAGTGTTAATGATTGCCTCACCAACGCGCATGTTGGAAATCTCCCAATCTTCCACCACATTTGCTTCACGGATCTGCTCTACGATCCCCCGCGATGAGACCGATGACATAAACACTTCTTTTTTCCTGTTCTTACCCAATAGCTCCTGGATAAATTTGCGTGTAGCAGCGTCATTGACCCTGAAAGCTACTGTAGTCAGCAAGCCCGAAAGGATCGAGTGTGCCTGCGCTTCACCATAGGCATGAAAAACCTGTTCGATGTTTTGCACACCAATAATGAATTTAGCACCCATGCTTCTGCCGAAATTGATGCCATCGTCAATGTGCTGCAAATTTGGGATAAGCCGGAATTCATCGATGATAAACCAAACATTGCCATCACTTTTCTTGCGGCTTAAGGCTTCTTTGATTGCCATATCCAACATCAACTGGTAAATTGGGGTAAGCATTCCGCCGATCCCCAGGTCGTACTCTACAAACACCAGTCGTCCTTGTTTGGCACGAATTGCCTGCCGAATGGAAAGACTGCCTTCTTTTCTGAAGTTTCCAATAAATATTTCGCGCAGATGCTGTTGTAATTCCGATATCACTCCTTGCGTCTGGGGAGAGCGATCGTCAGCTATGTAAGAAGTCATCGCTTTGAGGTCCTGATGCTGCTGCAGAATAGCCCGCATCTCACCTGAAGGTGTTTGGTCTAAGAACGATCGCAACACTGCGTTATTCTTTACCCCACCCATGCGGTGAAAATGCAGCATAACTCCCGAAAACAGATCACGGGCAGCGTTTGGGAAGAAGGGTTGGCTTGACTTGTTGCTCCGCTCATAAAATAGTGCTCTGGCAATCTCAACAATTTCTTCTTCAGTATTGATGCCGGCGTTGATTTCTTCAAAAATATTCCAATAATCCTTCCCAAAAGGACCAGTCGCTTTTTCGTCATTACTAATGACAATATCGCCCTGCCTGTAAAAGGTCTCGTAAAAATCGCCTTTGGTATCAAAAATCACCATGACATCATTGCTGGTCATGTGATTGCGCAGTTGAGAAAGTATCTGGAAGATGCCATTCGTTTTCCCCATGCCTATCCCGCCGATAAACAAGAGGTGTTTACTCAAGAGATCATCGCTCAGTGGAAAACTGGCGGATTTACCGTTGGCATCCTGCCCTGAGATAGCGCAACGAGCCTGTGTTGCATTATTAACAGGAACTGTTCGACTGAGGTCGTTTCCTTCAAACACCATCGTTTTCGTCACCGCGTTCATCGATTGCATTCCGCCTCCTGTAGGTCAATAACCATAGCCGTAACTGTAATCTTCTTCCTGTTCTTTCTCTTCCTTGGGTTCTTCGTCTTTTCCTGATTGTTCCTGTTGGTTCAGCTGCTCTCTCACAAGAGCTGGTGTATCCGAGGCATTCAAACCAGTGCTCTGGATTCTGTCAGAAAGTTTTTTGAAGTCTTCTTCGCCAGGTGACTCAGGAAGACCATAATTTTCCGGGGATTGGCGAGCGTGGTCGATCAAGTTATTACGAACCGCCTCAACATGATCTTCTGGTATGCCGAGTCTGGAATTATTCTTCAGATAATCTGTAGCTTCTTCCAAGCTGCCTTCCCGGAGAACCTTTGGCATTGCAGTCCCTTCCGGCAGGTGCTCCCGTAACGCTTTCACATCCATCTCCAAAGCATCGGTCGATCTGTTCCAGCCGAGCATGTGGTCAAAATTAGACTGATAAGCTTTCATAGCGCTTTCAGTCAACTCACCTTCCGCGCTCATGTGGGATTTGACGCTCCAGATCCCGTCGGGTGAAATCAGATCGTAAGTTCTGAAGTTTTCTGATGCCAGGTCGTTGATATTTTGCGTATCATTGCCAAGTCGGGATTTTAAGGAATCTTCATGGAGTCGCCCTTGAATTTCAATATAGTTGCGGGGTCTTGTGTAGTAACTCATCGATCCTTACATACCATATCCGTAATAGTAGTCCTCTTCTTCAGACTTTTCCTGTGTTTCTTCTTTTCCATCCTCAACACCATTCGAAGGGGTTGCCTGGGCTATGCCTTCTTCTTTGGTCGTTTGAGCGGCATTTTCAGCAGCCTCCAGCTCGGATAATGCTTCGTTTTTCCCTTTTACCAGGTCACCTAAAATTTCGGAGGCCTCCCCCATATTTTTTTGTGCCTGTTCAATGCCTTGCAAATTTTTTGCATCAAGCGATTTATTTAATAAGTCAACACTGTCTTCGTAAGCTTTTTCAAAATATCTTTGTTCTCTTTCAAAGCTTTCGATAATCTTTTGCCGTTTTTGTTCAGTGGATTCATCAGTCATTTCCCCTCCTGTTAATTCGAATCAGCCAATGTTGCTGGTTGTTGAGACCATTTTTGAATCGCCAGGTCACCTGACTGTTGCAGGTCCATCACCAAAGCTCCCAACTCCCTCGCAAGGGTATATGAATCAGCGGTGGGAATAATTTTCCCCGAAGTGGAAGTTGAATCTTTTCCAAGCAAAGATTGAAAATTGTTCGATCTGATCGTTAATCCCGATCCCGAAGCAGAGCGTGCTGAAACAAAAAGACCAAAGCTGTCGGTATAACCGATTACAGATAAATAAATGTAACTAAATACAACAAGGGGAATTACAAACCTAAAGATTCCCAATGATCCGCCAAGACTGTTCGCTATGCTGGTTACAAACAGCACTAAACCAATGATGAAGATAATTCTTAGAATCTTACGCAAGGTTTCTCCTGGTTTTCCTATGGTCAGTTGACCTTCTTTTTCAACTTCAAGATTCTTCAGAATTTGATCGAACAAATCCTGGTTCAGGATGTTTTTTTCCATCAACCAAATAACCGCGAATGGCAGCATCAGAAAAAAGCCGAATAACCAATGGGCCATGAATTCCGGTAAAACACTGTCGGAAAATGTTGACAACAACATTGAGAAAAATAAGAATGGAATTAACCCTAGAATATTTTGTGATCTGCCAACAAACGAAGAGATCGACCCCACATCCTCAAGTGGCACCTCAGAAACCAACAGGTTCCTTGATCTGCCTGATTTTGTGCTGTTCGAATAAATGACGCGTTTGTTGGTGACCTGAAGAAATCCATCACTAGCAGATGAAAAATTGGATTTCTGAACGAGGCATTGATAACTGCGAATTAATAATTCACCTTCCGAAAACTCTACTACTTTTCGTTCCATAGTATGCCCCGGTTTCAATTCTGCTTCCACTTGGAAATGCCATAATCACCAAGTGTCTGAATGTCAGTGATCAGCGCCCCAATTTCTTGCAGCATGGTTTCCGCATCTCTGCCGGGAAGCGCGTTGGGGGTGTTGAGAGCGGACATGTGCATAAACCCTCCCGCATTGGAGATGCGGATGGGCGTGCTTGAGCCCCCACTTGAATTGATCTCAAGTGAGAATGTTGGTCTTCTGGAGTACCAAGAAGCACACATAAGCATGTATACAACTGCACCGAGAAAGAGCAGAATAATGAAAAAGCTGCCACCCCCTCCCCCAGTAAGCACCGACATTGCATCTAACAATCGTGTGCCAGCCAGACTTAGAAGGGCACCTGCAGAAACTCCCACCAGAAAGGTGCGCCAAATTGATTTGATTGATACTAAAAACGAACCGACAAAAGCGCCAATCGCCAACAGCCATCCGATGATCTGGAAAAAGGTGTACGATTCAAGGATAAAACTTAGTCCAGTCAGCAGCGCAGGGATAAAGACCATAGCCAGTCCAGCCAGAAAAAGTGCACCCAACAAAGCGAACAAGTCGAAATAGGTCCCTTTAAAACTGTTGATGCCCGAAACGTCTGCGATGGGCACTTCACTTTGAATCACTGACCGACCCGAAGGCGTATCCCCGGCTGCCTGAAAAATCACCCTTTTATTAGTGACCCCAAGGAAGCCTCCCGATTTCAAACCCAGCGCTTTTTCTCTGTAATAAGTGCAGTGATAAGTGCGCACTGTCGATTCACCCTCCGCGGGAACAACATTACCAGACAATAAATCCATTTCCACCTCCTCCTTGGATCAAAAGAAATAATGTAATAATTATATGCTTATCTTGTAAAATTTCGCCTACAACTTCGGAGGAACAGCAAACTGATGGCTTTGGTTTATACTTATTTCAAATGAGCGAAACCTCTATTAATTTGTCCACCTTGCGTGATCAGATTTTCAGCATGTTGAATCCAAATGAATTCTTAATCGTTGGGCTTGATCAAGATACATTCTCGGTTTATCCGGTGGAAAAAGGTGATTCTAACCTTTTAAGACTTGCCAAAATGTTCTCGGGGCTGCCTGTTTCTTCCTGGTTGCATCTGGTAACGCTTGAAAATCAACCTATCTTCGTCCTTTCTTACGCGATCGATCAGAACCAGACTGCCTTCCTCACATACCCATCAACTACGCGCATTCGCCAACTGGAAGAAAGACTGGTGTTACTTCAAAAAACTGTAAACCAACAACCCACCGATCCACGCCTTAAAATCTTACAGGAGCTGACCACATCGGATTTGAAAATTGGCAGCGTCGAACACTCAAAGCATGATGACTTTCTTGCGATTTTCACGGATTTAGAAAAGTCCTACGCTAAAAAAGATACAAACATACTAAACCAGGGCGACACCCAACCAATCACACTCTGAACTCCCCATTACCCTAAACAAGAGAAGGGGAAATCAATTTGTCAAAGGTATACTTCATACAAACCTCTAAGAAGGAGTTGATCATGCCAAAAATCCTCTACTTACTCGATGGTCACGCTATTGCCTATCGGGCTTACTTTGCCCTCACCTCTGGCAGTTCCACCTATTGGACCACCAGTAAAGGCGAACCCACAGCCGGCGTCTATGGCTTTGCCAATCGTTTGATCCGCCTGTTCGAGCAGGAAGAGCCCGATTATGTCGCCGTAAGTTTTGACACTGGGCGCACATTTCGTCATGAGATGTATGCAGACTACAAAGGCACCCGCGCGAAAATGCCTGACGATTTGAAAGTCCAGATCGAGCGCATCCGTCAGATGGTGGATCGTTTCAATATCCCGCGAATCGAAATCGACAACTACGAAGCGGATGACGTGATTGGCAGCCTGGCGCGTTGGGCAAACCAGGAAAAAGGGCTGGCGGTCAAGATCATCACTGGCGACCGCGATATGCTCCAATTGGTCACAAACAGCGTGGTCGTCTCGTTACCTGACCGAAAGAGTGGGCAAGATCAAGATTACTTTCCTGAGGATGTCGTCAAGCGAATGGGTGTAAGACCCGATCAAATTGTGGATTACAAAGCCCTGGTTGGCGATGCTTCAGATAATATCCCAGGTGTGCGCGGTATTGGCGAAAAGACTGCCATTGAACTCTTGGCGAAATACGAAACACTCGATAACGTTTTTGCTCACCTCGATGAAATCAAAGGCAGAGCTTTCAAACCACTTAGCGAAGGAAAGGAATCTGCCTACCTTAGCCAGGACCTGGCTCGCATTCGAACTGATCTACCCATGATCCTCGACCTGGAGCAAGCTGAACCCGATAAATTTGAGCCTTCGGACGTAGAGCATCTTTTCGAAGAACTGGAATTCCGCACGCTCACCCAACGGCTCAGGAAAATGACAGCCAAGCTAAAACCCTCGCTACAAGGTCGGAATAGTGTCCAGGCCAGCCTGTTTCCAGAAGAAGAAAAACCAAAACCAGTAGATGAGATTCCCCAGGATGCCTCATTTGAGACCGTTATTGTCAATGACACCGAGACTCTCAAGGCCTGTATTGACGAACTCAACAAAGCCAAACAGATCGCCTTTGACACCGAAACCTCCGGTCTGGACCCAATGATCTCAGAGCTTGTCGGCATATCGCTGGCAGCAGACCCCACCAAAGGTTACTACTTCCCGGTAGGGCACGAAGAAGGCGCACAACTTGAGCTGGATGAGGTAAAAAAAGCGCTACTGCCAATTCTTACCAATCCAGACATCAACAAAGTTGCCCATAACGCCAAGTTCGACTTGGTCGTACTCCAGCAGGCGGGTTTGGATGTCACACCCATTACCTTCGATACCATGATCGCTGAATGGGTGGTCAACCCCACTTCCCGCAGCTTGGGTCTGAAAGCCCAGGCAAGTGAGCGTTTAGGGGTTCAGATGACCCAAATTGAAGAACTGATCGGCAAAGGAAAGAGCCAGATTAGCATGGCTGCGGTGCCAATTGAACAAGCCGCACCTTATGCAGCCGCCGATGCGGTCATGACGCTGCGTCTGGTCAAGCCTATGCAGGAAGACCTGCGCATGCATGCTGCTGAAAAGCTCTATCAAGACCTGGAGAACCCACTGATCCCCATCCTTGCCGGGATGGAAAAAGCTGGCATTTTACTTGACGATGCCCTGTTTGAGGGGTTCTCAAAAGAACTGAAAAGTGATGTCGATCGTTTGACCAAGCAAGCCTATCGGTTGGCAGGAGAAGAATTTAATCTCAACTCCACCCAACAGCTTTCAGACATCCTCTTCGAGAAACTCGCCCTGGAACCGCCTGATCGCTCCAAGAAGACCAGCAGCGGTAAATATTCAACCTCTGCAGATGTTCTTGAAACCATGCGCGGAATGCACCCGCTGGTCGATACCATCCTTGAATATCGCGAGCTTTCCAAGCTGCAATCCACCTATGTGGACGCTCTGCCCACCCAGGTAAACCCCAAAACCGGCCGCGTACATACCACCTTCAACCAGACCGGCACAGTTACCGGACGAATTGCCTCGCAAAACCCCAACCTGCAAAACATTCCCATTCGAACCGAGTTGGGTCGCAGAGTGCGCCAGGGTTTCATCGCAGCACCCGGGCATAAACTGTTGGCGGTCGATTATTCTCAGATCGAATTGCGCATCGTCGCGCACATGGCGCAGGACGAAGCCATGATGAAAGCTTTCCACGAAGGTCAGGATATTCACGCGGCTACAGCAGCGGCTATTGAAGATGTATCGCTGAGTGAAGTTACCAAACAGCAGCGCCGGCATGCCAAGGCGATCAACTTTGGTCTGATCTATGGCATGAGTCCCTTTGGTCTCACCCGCACCACCGACCTGACCCTGGCAGAAGCCGAAAATTTCGTCAAAGAATATTTCAGGGAATTTCCCGGGGTCAAAAAATGGCTCGATAACACCCGCCTCGAAGCCAGCCGCCAGGGGTACGTGGAGACCTTGCTTGGTCGCAGACGCTACTTCCCTGCGTTAGCTGCCGGAACCAACTACACCATCCGCCAACGCGAAGAACGCGAAGCCATCAATGCCCCGGTCCAGGGCACGGCAGCTGACATCATTAAGCTGGCGATGATCCGGTTGCCAGACGCGTTGATGAAAGCTGGGTTGAAGACACGCATGATCCTGCAGGTGCACGACGAGTTGATTTTTGAGGTCCCAGAGGAAGAGCTTGATAGAGCTACAAAGTTGGTCAAGGAAGTGATGGAAAGTGCCCTCGAGTTGTCTGTTCCTTTGGTCACCGAAGCACGCGTTGGCGAAAACTGGGGCGAACTGACTGTCGTCGACCCTGATTTACCTGTGATTTTGGAAGAGTAGCGAAGATTAGACGCTGACTGCCTGGCTTTGCAATTGACCTTTGAGCTGTAAAATCTGCTTGCGGGTGCGGTCATCAGTCTCGACTAAATCAGCAATTTTCTCGCAGGCATACATAACAGTGGTGTGATCGCGACCGCCCAATTCTTCCCCGATTCTGGGCAGTGAAAGATCACCCAGATCGCGCATCAAATACATTGCCACCTGGCGCGGAAAAGCCACATCTCTTGCACGACTGCGACCGGTCAGGCTGTTCATGCTGATACCAAAGAATTCAGATACGATTTCGAGCACAGTTTTAGGTGTAATGCTGCTGGGTTGAGGTAAAAAGTCAGCCAAAGCACGATCACAGAGTTGCAGTGAGAGTGCCTGCCCGCTCAATTGTGAGAAAGCCAACACCCGATTCCAGGCACCTTCCAGTTCGCGGACATTGGTCTGGATCAGTTTTGCAATCCGTTCAATTACCTCTTCCGGCACATGGCCTTCCACTTTTTCAGCCTTGCAATGTAAAATTGCCAGTCGGGTTTCATAGTCCGGAGCTTGCATGTCCACGGTCAAGCCCCACTCGAAACGCGAGCGAAGGCGTTCTTCCAATGTGCTCATCGCTTTGGGAGAACGATCAGAAGTCATCACGATTTGTTTGTCCTGCCCATAGAGAGCATTGAAGGTGTGGAAGAATTCTTCCTGGGTGGAGTCTTTGCCTGCAATGAATTGGATGTCATCAATCAGCAGCACATCCACCTGGCGATATTTTTCTCGGAAAGCGGCTGTGGTCTTGGTGCGAATGGCATGCACCAGGTCGTTTGTGAACTCTTCGGACGAGACGTATAAAACCTGTTTGCCTTGCTGTAAGACAGCGTTGCCGATGGCATGCAGCATATGGGTTTTTCCAAGCCCAACTCCACTGTAAATGAAAAGCGGGTTGTAGGCCCGAGCCGGGTTTTCAGCAACTGCCTGGCAGGCAGCATGCGCCAGTCGGTTGGCAGACCCAACCACGAAATTATCGAAACGGTATCGTGGGTTCAGTTGTGTGTCGTAGGTGTCTTTTACCACCGGAGCAGGCTTTGGGATCGAAACCGTTTCTTCTTCCAGGTCAACCTGGGGAGCAGCCCAGACCTTAAATTCAACGTTCACCTGGCGTGCCATCATGCCTGAAAGTTTATTGACCACAGTGCTCTTCAAGCGGCTGTCCAGCCAATCACAAGCATAAGCATTACCGGCACCCAGTGCAAAAGTTCCCGAAGCATCTTCAAATGAGATCAGCTGCGTGTTCTTCACCCAGGTATCAAAAGAAGCTTTGCTAAGCTCCATTTGTAATTGTCCGATTGTTGCCTGCCATGCTTGTTGAGCATTCATGCGGTCTCTCCTAAACCTCGTGATGTAATTGCAATACCGACGGTGAAAAAACGTGATCGGTTAGGTTATAAACGATTCACTCAACAACCCCATGTGCTTTGTCGGCAAGTGAATACCCAAATTCTAACACCTGTAGACAGGCTTTTCCTGTTATGTCCCTTAAAATGTTAGAACATTTTAAGGTTGGCTTTTTGTAGAACACACCAACACAAAACGCTCAATTTGTTGACTATCGCCGTTTGTTAATAGAACCCTAATTAGCAGGATTAAAACAGGGCTCCCACCCCCAGATATGGGGTTAGTTTAATATTTAGATCATATATTCCAATAATTTGGGGTATTTCATCCCTTTAAATAAGCCGCCAATTCTTAAAAAATATCGGATAGTCTTGCAAGTATTGGCATTTACCTTTTAACAAACTCCATACGATACGTTGAGATCTTTTTAATCTCCAAGCATTTGTTTAGCAGCGCGTCGCCCGATTTCAACCGCGAAATTTGTGCCTCTATCCCATGGGTACACCTGGCTCATGCTGGCGAACCACAGTCCCTCCACCGGCGTTTTGATGTCAGGGACATTTTTGCTGTGATCGACCAATGGAATGGGTTGGGCATAGCCGGTTTTGCTTACCCAGACCTTCTTGACCCAATCCGGATTGAAGTCGGGGTTGATCTTATTCAGGTGAGGAAGGAACTCCGCCAGCAATTCGTCATCCGACTTGCTGAAATTGGGATGGTCCTTTTCAAGGTAATCGCCAATATAAACAATGTGGTCCCCGCCAAAATATTCCGGTTTGAGAAAGTTTGTGTGCTCTACCAGTGAAAGAAACGGATAACCTGCCTGTTTGGGGATGTTATACCAATAATAGCCATCAGGTGAGAGCGGATGTTTCAGGGATAGTGTCATTACAACCGCGCCCATATGGTTCAGTTTAAGCAGTTCGCCCAGGTAGTCTGAAGGTAATTCCGGAGCAAGTTTAGCCATCAAGCCCGGTGAGAGTGTCACCAGAACCTGGTCAAAAGTCTCAACCTCCCCCTCACCTATCTGCAGGTCCAATCCGCCAACCTCATTTTTACTGATGCGCTTAACAGGTTGAGAATAACGTATATTCACACCATCTTCAATCAACTTTTGGGCAAACTTGTCCGCAAAGCGCTGGAAGCCGCCCTTGAATGTTCCCAGTCGGGTCGTCCGAACGTGCAGGCGCGCCCACATCCAGGCCATATTGACTTTATCTGCCCAGTTTTCGCCGAACTTTCCGTCCAACATGGGTTTCCACATGCTCTCAAAGACTTTGTTGCCAGCGTATTTGCGCATCCAGGCATCAGTAGTGACTTTTTCCAGTGGCTTCCAGTTCGTGGTAAAGCGCAGATAGAGCCCCACCAAACCAAAACGGATCTTGTTGATACCCCAACCCAGCCCCGGGTACATGATCGCCGCGGGAATGGAATCGAAGGGATAATACTTGCCGTTGTAGTACATTACGCTGATTGGTTTGGGAAACATAACCTCATCAGACCAACCTAACTCCTCGATTAAACCCAGTAAGTGAGAATCGCTCTGGAACCAATGATGATAAAAACGCTCAACCGACCAATCCCAATTTGGTTCCTTGAAACCAGAAGCCAGACCACCGGGGACGCTGCCTGCTTCAAAAACAGTGACGTCATTTCCGGCTTTTCCCAAGTCTAAAGCCGCGCTCAAGCCTGCAAATCCAGCACCGATCACGGCGATTTTTCGTTTATTACCTGTCATTTTTTCCTCTTTCTATCGCTCTATTCAGCCTGGTTGGATTCTTCTTCCTTGTATTCTTTCTGGAGATTTTGCAAATCCGTAGTCAAACCAAAGCCCTCCTTCACAAAGAAGAACGCGCCGACTAAAGTGACCGGAAGCCAGAGAGCCACGCGCAGAAGCAAGGCATAACTGAGCGCGTTTTCCGGGTTCACTCCAAACAATTCCATCATGGATTTGGTGGCCGCGTCAAATGTGCCCAGACCTCCCGGAGCGGCCGGCACCAGAAGCACCAGGTTTACGATACCGACCACCATCAGCAGGCTTCGGAAAGTTAATTCGAGTCCCATTGCCTTCATCACACCCCAATAGAGCCCTGTCTCAATTACCCAGATCAGAACCGACTGTGCCATCACTAACAGCGATTGCAAAGGTGAACGTAAAACACGCAAACCTTCAGTGAACTTTTCGATGATTCTACCAACTGGCTCGCGAAGTTTGCTTGGAATCAGGCGGTTGATTACCCAACTAGTGAAGCCATGCATTTTTTCTGGCAGCAATACCATGCCAATAAAAACCAACAAGATCAAGCCAAAAATCAGACCCACCCAAAAAGCGCTCTTTTCAATGATGCCAACCCACTGACTGTTGGGGGTAAAACTGGTCAACTGCCCCAGGTTGAGGAGCACCAATGCCAGGATGGCGATCCCATCGAAGAGGTGTTCGACAATGATAGTCGCCAGCGAAGCCGAGATGGGCACATCCTCTTTCTTTCGCAGCAAGACTGTACGCAAAAGGTCGCCGGCACGGGCTGGGTAGATATTATTAGCCATGTATCCAGCTGATAGGATCGGGAAAAGCCTGACCAAAGAAACGGCTTTCATTGGCCGGAGCAACACCTTCCAGCGCCAGGTGCGAAGAAAAAGAGAGAAAAAGTAAGCAACTATCCCAAGAGCAACAAAAGCCAGTTTAGCGCTTTTAAGTTGCTCCCAGACCAGGGCGAAATCCACTTTTCGGAACGCCAGCCATAAAAAAATGGCACTTATGATAAGACCCAACCAGACATGCCATCGTTTGATTTTCATGCCCTCGATTGTACCCTAAATGTGAGGGTCTTTTGCTCGCCGCATCCGTGACAATCTATTGACTGGCTTGATTGACATCATTGCTTTCTTTTGGGTTGTGCTCTTTCATCCGGTGGTTCAGTTCTCGGCGGGAGAGGAAA
Source organism: uncultured Anaerolineaceae bacterium (assembly GCA_964507335.1). Lineage (GTDB taxonomy): Bacteria > Chloroflexota > Anaerolineae > Anaerolineales > Anaerolineaceae > Mesolinea. The sequence continues at coordinate 41,614 of CAZDPK010000004.1, forward strand.
ACCTTGTGCCCGCAGTTCAGGCAAACCAATCCAATATCCGCACCAAGCCGCACCACTTCCCATTCAAACCCCCCGCAGGGATGGGCTTTGCGCAACCGAACCCTATCTCCAACTTGCATCTCTGTAAGCATACGCGCATTATATCATCGCCATGTTATAATTTCCGCCTGCTTGCGGTTGCTCTGCCGCACAATGGATACCTTATGACAAACTTGAATCCAGCCACCTTGATAGCCCGGGTGATCACTCTGATCATTGCGCTCACTGTGCACGAGTTTTCTCATGCTTTTGTCGCCACTCAATTTGGCGATGACACGCCCGGACGTGCCGGTCGCCTAACGCTCAATCCATTAAGGCATCTCGACCCGATGGGCTCTCTGATGCTCGTTCTGGTTGGTTTTGGTTGGGCAAAACCGGTCCCTATCAACCCTTACGTCATCCGTCAGAACAACAAAGCGGGTGTCGCACTGGTTTCAATTGCAGGACCACTCTCGAACCTGCTCATGGCGGTCCTTGCCTCCATTCCTCTTCGACTGGGTTTGTTTGCAGCTTCCTATCAGGTTAATGCAATTTTCCCCACACTCGGCTACTTTTTAGTCGAATTTATTTACACCAATGTCGCCCTCTTTCTATTCAACATGTTGCCGCTGGCACCTCTGGATGGCGAAAAAGTGCTTGAATTTCTTCTGCCCAAAAACTGGCAGGGAGCTTTGCAGGCCTTCCGCCAATACGGACCCTTTCTGTTGTTAGCATTGATCTTTATCGGACCGAGGCTTGGTTTTGATCTCTTCGGCGTCATCATTCGCCGCCCGCTGATGGCGATCGTGAACTTCCTGATCGGCGGCTGACGAGCTCTTGTGAAATATTATTGCTATATGGTCCTGTGTAGCAATGGCGGTTACTATACCGGCTGGACCACCGATCCCCTCCGCAGGCTCAAACAACACAACGCCGGACGAGGGGCGCGCTATACTCGCATGAACGCTCCATCCGAACTGGTGTACGTTGAAGAAGTTGCTGATCACAGCACTGCTCTCAAACGGGAAGCAGAGATAAAGCTCCTCAAGCATCCTAAAAAAGTTGCTTTGGTAAGCGACACAAGCCGTAATATTTTGTCTTCTCTTCTAAAAAGAAGCGAGGACGAGCCAGAGGCAAGCACGCATTAGCCGAATGCTCTTAAGTAATCAATTAGCCCTCAGCCAGCACCCATAAGGTATACTTTAAACAACCAATCCTCAACTACATCCTGGAGGGACGATGACAAGTTCACTTTTCTTCTCACTTTTTGGGGCTTACTTCCCAAGTAATTTCGCGCAAGAGACGCAGCCCGCAACCAACTGGCTCACCATTGTGATAGGCATCGTCCTTATTCTCGGATTTCTCGGACTGCTGGTCTGGCTTTTTACTACGGGCAAGCTTATGCAATGGTTCCAGGCTGGTACGCAAAGCGGCAAATGGAAGTTTCAGGATATGCAACTTGGTAGTGAAGCGAAAAAGATTGAGAAGATCAAGATCGCTCAAATTGAAGAACTTGGGCAAAAAGCCTGGCAGTCTAGGGTTTCTGATCCCGCCTACGCGCAAGCGTGGGCTGACATCGAAGCTGTTGAGACTCAGATTGATCGGATCAAAGAGCACTCACGAACGCTGCAAGATAATCTCAACCGGGTCACTAACGAGCGCGAGAACCTCACAATTGATTTTGACAATCAACTTGCCCAGTTGGACCTCCAGCGCAAAGATACTGAAACCAAGCTAAAACAAGCCCACTCTGCACTTTATCAACTTGAGTCAGAAATTGATTCGCTTGCCAATCAGAAAAGCAGTTTACAGCGTGAAATCAAAGCCACCCGTACCGATTTGATCAACACCGAAGGCTCGGATGAACCTGATCGCCAGGATATCCTGATCAGTTTGAATACACGTCTGGACGGACTGGTTCAACAATTACTTGGTATCAGCAATGACGAGCCTGAGCTTGCGGGTCGTATTCCCAGCCTTCAATCGGAAGTGCTTGCGCTGAATGCCCACGTGACTGAACTCTCAGATCAGTCTCGCCGCCTTGAGGGGCAGAAGTCACAGGAATTGGAACCGCTCAACCTGCAGGTTGACGCCCTTGAAAAACAACTGCGTACGAAGAGCGAAGAAATCAAAGATCTGGGGCAGAAGATGGAACCGATGATCAAGTCGTTAGGTTACCAGATCGATACCGCCCGACCCGTTTCGGAGGTTTTGCAGGAATCCTACAGCCGGTTGGATGCCACTTACCAAAAATTAGCCGCCACCACACAGGAACGCACCGAAATCGATGCTAAACTGGAGACTTTGGACAAAGCAGCCTCACGGAATTTCTATTTGCTTATCCTTGTTGGGCTGGTGGTGATTGTGCTGGGCATTCTTTTGATCACAGGTGTTTTTTAGGAAGCAACATATCTATGAAAGCGATCCAAGCTACACTCGCTCAATTAACTTTGAAAGAAAAATGTGAACTGGGCTCAGGTTTAGACACATGGCACACCAAAGCCGTACAACGGCTGGAGATCCCTTCGATCTTGATGCATGACGGACCTCACGGATTGCGCAAACAGCCAGATGCCTCCGACGCCCTCGGATTGAACGCAAGCTTCCCGGCTACCTGCTTCCCCACATCAGCCATCAGTGCCTGCTCTTTCGACCGCGATCTGCTTCAGCAGCTGGGAGCCGCCATTGGAAAAGAAGCGCTTGATCAAAAAATCGATCTTGTTCTGGGTCCGGGCATCAATATCAAACGTTCGCCCCTTTGCGGCAGAAACTTCGAATACTTCTCGGAAGATCCCCTTCTTGCAGGAGAATTGGCCACTGCATATGTCAAGGGACTGCAAGCTCAGGGGGTCGGTGCTAGTGTCAAACACTTTGCCGCGAACAATCAGGAGTTTTGCCGACTAATCACCAATTCGCAGGTCGACGAACGTGCCTTGCGTGAAATCTATTTGAAAGCTTTTGAGATCGCGGTTCGCAAAGCCCAACCCTGGACCATCATGCCTGCTTACAACCGCGTTAATGGTGTCTATGCCTGCGAAAACGAACTACTCCTGACGAATATTGCCCGCGAGGATTGGGGCTTCGATGGGCTGTTCGTGAGTGACTGGGGGGCGGTAAACAGTAGGGTGGCAGCCGTACAGGCAGGCTTGGACCTGGAGATGCCCTCCAGCGACGGCTTCCGGGATGCCCAGCTGCTCAAAGCTGCAAAAAAGGGACAAATCGAAGCACAGTCTCTGGATCGGGCTGTCGAAAAGCTGCTTGAATTGGTCGAAAAGTGCCAGAAGCCCAAGACCATACCATCAAAGGATATTTATAACGAAAATCACCAGCTGGCTCGCAGAATCCTAAACGAGTCAGCGGTGTTGTTGAAGAACGACTCCTCGCTTCTGCCACTGAACTCGCAGGCTGAAGTGCTGATTATTGGCGAATTGGCTCAAAATCCCCACTATCAAGGCTCTGGCAGCAGCCGGGTCAACCCCACCCGGGTAGTCAGTCTTACTCAGGCAGTGGAGGGCAGGGGATTGGGTTGGGAATATCTGGCCGGCTACAAGATTGACGATCCAAGTCAAAATGCCCGGCTGCTTTCCGAGGCTTGCAATGCAGCCGAAGGAAAAGCAGCTGTGGTGGTCGTTGTTGGTTTGACTGAAGATGATGAAGCCGAAGGCTATGACCGCCAGCACCTCGATTTGCAGCCTGCTCAAAACGAACTGATCACCGCACTGGCAAAAGTCAACCCCAACCTGGTTGTAATTTTGCAAGGCGGCGGGGTGATGACCTTTCCCTGGTTGGATGAGGTTAGCGCTGTGCTCTTTGTGGGCTTGGCTGGTCAGGCATTTGGAGAAGGCTGCCTGGACTTGCTTGTGGGCGATGCCAATCCCAGTGGCAAGCTGGCTGAAACCTGGCCGCTTTCCTTGGCAGATGTCCCTTCCACTGCCAATTATGGTCAGCGCTACAACACGTCTTACGTCGAAAGCATATTTGTCGGTTATCGCTATTATCAAAGCGCCGGCAAACCGGTCCGTTTCCCCTTTGGCTATGGGCTTTCGTACACCCGGTTTGCTTTTTCGGACCTGCAGATTTCCAGCAATCATCTTCGCGCTGGTGACGATCTCAAGCTCAAGTTGAAATTAACCAACCTTGGTGAAAGAATCGGTAAAGAGGTCATTCAGGTCTATATCAGCGCTCCTGAAAGCATCGTTTTTAGAGCTTCAAAGGAATTCAAGGCTTTCTGTAAAGTCGAACTGCAGCCAGGAGAAACCAAAGAAGTCGAAATCGGTCTATGCTACATGGATTTCGCATTCTGGAACCCGCAAACGCATGCCTGGCAGGTTGAGGATGGTACGTATGAGATTTTGATTGGCAACAGCTCTGTCGACCTCCCCCTAAAGGCAACCATTGACCTGGAAGGATCAAGCACAGATCAACTGCCTGATTTTCGCGAGGTAGCCCCTCAATACTATCAGCTACCCCAAGATCCAGCCCAATTCAGCATGGAGCAATTCGGAAACCTGCCTGGTTCAATAAAGATAGACGAGCCGCTGGGAACTACCGGGAATTTTGACCTCAATTCGACCCTGTGGGAAGCTCAGAACACCTGGCAAGGTCGCCTGATTAATAAATTTGCCGTTCAAGCCGCCGAGAAACTGATTGTCAATTCGTCTGAGAACTCGGGCAACACCCGTCGAACCGTTGAGGCTTCCTCCACCAACGCACCTTTGCGTTCATTCGTCATGGGGGGCATACCCCTCAGCGTTTCAGTGGGTATGTGCCACATCTTGAACGCGCATTATTTGAAGGGCATTTGGTATTTACTGAAAGGCAAGCTGACAGGGAAGTAGGCGAGGCTTTGATGTTGAGGAGATCGCAACAGGTCTCCCGATATGTTTGATAAACTCGCAAATGTGGAGCGGACTGTGCCCGCTTCGCACACGATTTCCAGCAATAAGATCCTTCGCAGGCTCAGGCTGACAACTTCAGGTTGACCAAAGCCTATACTTCCAGCAAAATCGTCACCGGACCGTCATTGCACAATTCGACCATCATATGTGCCCCAAAGACCCCTTGACCAGTTTTTATACCCAACTGACGCAATTTATGAGCAAATACGTCCACCAAAGGTTCTGCAATCTCAGGTTTGGCTGCATTAATAAATGATGGTCGCCGACCCCGGCTGGCATCGGCAAAGAGCGTGAATTGTGAGACAACAATCGCTTCACCGCCGACGTCCAGCACAGAAAGATTCATCTTACCGGCACTGTCCTCAAAAATTCGCAAGCGGGCACTCTTTTCTGCCAATTCTTCCGCTTTCGCAATCGTATCTTCCGGACCAACACCCAGCAGGATCACCAAGCCCTTGTCAATTGAAGCGACCACTTCATTCTCGACGCTAACTTTTCCAAAACTAACACGCTGTAGTACGGCTCGCATTAGTACCAACTCCGTGATCCGCGTTCGATATAGCCAGGCCAGGTGAAATCTTCAGTGAAATCGACTTCTACAATATCGCAATGCTCGATCCTGCCCGGATTGTAGAATTGCTTTATGATGTAGGCATGACACGCAACGATCACCTTGTCATAATGCAAAAAGGGGCGTAAAGCTGCATAGGCTCTTGCAGCCACCTGGTCATAACCTTCCCAATGCAGCTTGGCATCTGGGCTGCGAACGCCTTTGAAAGCGCTAATTTCTCTGACTGCCGCCATGGTATCTACCACGTCTTTGTTCTCATAGGTTGTGTCAATCAGCCATTCGAACAAATCGAAAGCTACTTCAATTTTTAAACCGGTGACGCGTGAAATGATTGCAGCGGTTTGTAGGGCACGCGGATATGGAGAGCTGATAATCAACTGGCTGCCATCCAGGCGCGGATCCAGAGCAACTTTTTCGGCTTGCTCAACCCCAAGTTTGGATAGTGGCGCCAGTTCGCGCGCAGGACCCTTGAAACCTTTCCCTTCCGTAAAGGAATAATCTGGCTCTCCATGTCTTATCATAACTAAGTGCATTTTTTTCACCTCTACAGAAGTTTACCAAATCTTCCGGGTTGAGGGCGATTTGCAGGCACAAACAATGTGTTTTAAGTTTTTTGTTCTCTCGATGAGTTTCAGATACACTGAGCCCAACCCGTTGAAATCCAGTATTGCATGAGTTAAGAGTACAAAAATGTGGTAAATTTTGTGATTAAATACAGGGAAAACATGCCAGCAAACAATAATCATCGCCCACCCAAATGGATCCGAAGCATTCCGCGCCTGACAATTGAAGAGCGGCGGAAAATTATTTCCGACGTGCAGGACGATTCAAAAGCTAACTTTGATTATTTGATCCTGGTTGCTCTTTCCAGTTCTATCGCTACGTTAGGGCTGCTATCTGACTCACCAGCCGTCATTATTGGCGCAATGGTGGTCGCTCCATTGATGTCACCAATCCTTGCAATTGGTCTGGCAACCACAACTGGTGCAAAAAAACTACTCAAAGACGCCCTCCTCACACTTTTCGTCGGCGCTTTACTATCCATCGTAATCTCAGTGCTTTTAACCTGGATAAATGATGAACTTCCATTTATTTCCCTGCATCAAATACCGGGAGAAGTCATGTCCCGGACCAGATCGTCTCCAGTTGATCTAACCATCGCGATAGCTGGTGGGTTGGCTGCCGCCTATGCGACCACCCGCCCGAGACTTTCAACTGCCCTGCCTGGCGTCGCGATTGCCACAGCCCTGATGCCGCCTGTGTGCACGATAGGTGTGGGTTTAGCACTGCAAGATTGGCAGGTTGCCAGTGGAGCTGGATTGCTTTTTATTACGAACGCGGTTGCGATAGCGTTTGCCTCCGGCTTGGTGTTCTTAGTCAGAGGCTTTTCAAAAGAGCAGCGTTTTGCGGATGCTAAAGTTCCCGCTACTCTCTGGATTTCCACAATTCTTGTCATTGTGCTTTTAATCCCATTGACTTACTTTAGTTTGCGTCTTATTCGTCAGGCAGAAGAATCCCGTTTGATCAACATGGTCGTCGAGCGAGAAGTGGCCTTGCTCCCAAACGCTCAACTGGAGGAAACTAGTTTCGTAAGCAGTCCGGATGTCCTTGATCTGCGATTAACCTTACACACAAGCCGCTCCTTGTACTGGCAGGAGATTGTCAGTTTGCAGGAATCCATTGCTGCCGGGCTTGATCGGCAAGTCTCGCTGAAAGTTGAACAGGTTTTATTCAGGGAGCTTGACCCCATGGTTCCTCCAACGCTGACACCGACTTTTACTCCTGGACCAAGCTCAACACCAACTTTAACTAACACACCGCTTCCAACTTCCAGCCCCACGCCAACAGAGACGCCTCTACCCACAATGACCCGTACTTCAACGGCTACCCCAGCGCCCTTACAAGCACGGATAGTATGGCCAGATACACCAGCCTTAACCCTTTACCAGGAACCGGGCGGTCCGTCTATTGGCAGACTGTACTTCTCTCAACTGGTGATGGTTTACCATGATCAACAGGATTATGAGGGCTTGGTGTGGGTAAAAATTCGTGACGATCAGGGCCGTATCGGCTGGCTGCCGCAAAATTACCTTGAAATCTTAAATCCCTGAGAGTTGATATCCCAAAAAAGTTGGTTTTCTGAAAGATGCCAAATGCGAAAACCCCGCATCTAATCCGCTATTGCATTTTGAATAGCCCCGACTGCAACTATGAATTAAGTTGCGACCTTGGTTCCGCATTCCGAACAGAATTTTGTGCCAGCTTCAAGCTTGGCACCACACTCTTTACAAAAAACCACCTGTTGGATTTTTGCGCCGCATTCCGGGCAGAACTTAACCTTTTCACCAAGAGCCGCCCCGCATTCCGGGCAGGTTGCCCTGACACCTTCGCGCCAGCTTTCTTCCTTGAGCATAGCCCGATCGTCTTCTGCCATCTTTGAATGTGCCCAGATTTCCTCAACCGTTCGGCTGGATTGCGCTGCCGCCATCTCAACCCCCAAGTCTGGAGAGCAATTTTTACACAGCCCTTTGCTGGAATTCCAGCACTTTTCACGGCAGACCCATGAAGAACAGCGCGGGCATTGGATGAAATCGTCTTTTACTTCGGCAGCTGCCTTGATGAAAGCCTGGTCATGATCCTTTTCCCAGGTTGCGCTTCTTGCCCGTTCTCCAAGAGTTGAAGCATGGCTGAAAATGCCACCGAATAAACTGCTGGCAGTATCCAGGGCTCCGCTAATTTTCCCGATGGCATAAGGCTGAAATGAAGTACGGTATCCAGTCTCGCAGCGTTCACATTTGAATTCAAATTGGAATCCTTCATTCGTTGAAAGATCATCATAATTGCCAGTAAATTCAATTTTTGTCATGAACGAAACTCCACATTTTCTGATTCGGCTGCTTCTTCCATAAGCAAGCAAGAGAGTGTCACCATCAAAAATCATACCATAGCACTTGTGTTTGATGAACCTCAACAACATAATTCATCAAAAAGCACAAGGACTGGACATATTCTGGCGACCAGATCAACGAGTGTATAATAGTTTTATGACCTTACCCCCGCTGCCGCCTGCATGCTTCGTCAATTCCCAGGAAACCCTCAGCCACATGATGGCAGAACTAAAAAAACAACCCTCTCTTGCAATCGATACTGAATCGAATAGTCTTCATTCTTACCAGGAGAAGGTTTGCCTGATCCAGATCTCCATCCCCAGTGCTGATTACCTGGTCGACCCCTTCATGATTCAAGACATGAGCCCATTGGGCGAGGTGTTTGCTGACCCAAATATCCAAAAAGTTTTCCATGCTGGCGATTACGACCTGGCGACGCTCAAACGCGATTATGGTTTCGAATTTACCAACATCTTCGACACCATGCTGGCAGCTACTGCTTTAGGTGAACCTGCTATCGGTCTGGCTGCATTACTTGAAAAGTATTACGACATAATTTTGGTAAAGAAGTACCAGCGTGCGGATTGGGGCAAACGCCCCCTTGACCCGGAAATGCTTAGCTATGCTCAGGGCGATTCTCATTATCTGTTACAGCTGCGCGATCTGCTCGTCGAAAAATTAAGAGCCGTTGGTCGCCTGGAGTACGTCCTGGAAGACAGTGCCGCTCTTGCGCGCATCACGCTGCCAATGAAGGATCATGAAGAAGATATTTGGAAGGTGAAGGGCTCGCAATTTCTTAAACCAACAGCCCTAAGTTTGCTTAAAGAGCTCAACCACTTTCGTGAAACGATCGCCGAACAAAAAGATGTGCCACCTTTCAAAGTTTTCTCAGCCAAAGCCTTGATTGAGATTGCAACCACCCAGCCTCATTACCTGGAAGAGCTGAGTTTGCTGCCTTCGTTCTCCCGCAGCATGATCAGGCGTTATGGCAAACAGCTTATGCAGGTTATCAATGACTGGCGTGAAAACCCAGAGTTGGTCAAACCGCGCGTGAATCACCGCTTGAGTGATCGCGAGGTTAGATTGCGCGATAAGCTGGGAGAGTGGCGCAAAGAGGTCGGCGAAAAAGAAGCTATTCCATCCAATGCAGTGATCTCACGAGATCTACTGGAGCTGATCGCACACCATGACCCCCAATCTATGGAAGAAACGGCTGAGGTCATGCGTGATTATCCCCATCACTATCAGCAATATGGTCGACAGATTTTCGATCTTATCAAAAGGAAAAACCAATGAAACTGACAACATACGGTGCGGCAAAAACTGTGACGGGCTCAATGCATCTGGTTGAGCATAACGGACATAAACTACTGCTGGATTGCGGCACCTACCAGGGCAGGCGTGAAGAATCATACCGCGTCAATCTGAATTTCCCCTTCAACCCTGCCGAGATCGACGCCCTGATCCTCAGCCATGCCCACATCGACCATAGTGGTAACATCCCTAACCTTGTCAAACAAGGTTTCAATGGCCCAATTTACGCTACCAACGCCAGTATTGACCTGGCGGATATCATGCTGCGCGATTCCGGTCATATCCAGGAAAACGATATCAAGTATGTCAACAAAAAACGCCGCAAACAAGGGTTGCGCGACCTGGAGCCCATATACACCCAAAAAGATGCTCTCATGGCGATGCCGCAATTTCGCTCACTTTGGTACAAGGAGAAAAAAGAAGTCATCCCGGGAGTGACCGCCCAATTCGTTGAAGCCGGGCATATTCTTGGTTCTGCAGCCGTCGTGCTCGATTACAAAGATGATACCGGCAGCCCGAAACGCCTGTGGTTCTCAGGTGATATCGGTCGCTACGATGTTCCAATCCTGCGCGACCCGGTCTTCCCAACCGGTGCAAACACTGTGGTGATGGAATGTACCTACGGTGATAAGCCCCACGAGAGTATGGACGAGGCGTACGACGAATTTATCGACGCGGTCAAACGCACTGTTAACCGTGGAGGCAAAATCATCGTGCCCGCTTTCGCAGTCGGGCGCACGCAAAACCTTACCTATCTCCTGAGTGACGCTATCGAAAATGGCGATATCCCCGATATCCCGGTGGTGGTCGATAGTCCGCTGGCAGTCAATGCCTCCGATCTCTATCGAAAACACACGGAATGTTTCGACGATGAAACCTGGCAATTCATTGCCGAGCACCGCATGCAAGGGCTGGACTATCACAACGTCATATTCACTCGCAGTGTGGATGAATCTAAGGCGCTGAATGAATGGAACGAGCCCATGATTATCATTTCCGCATCAGGCATGGCAGAAAGCGGACGCATCTTACACCATCTGAAGAATAATATTGAAGACGGGCGAAACACCATATTGATAATCTCCTGGCAAGCTCCTGATACCCTTGGCCGAAGGCTGGCAGACAGGGAAAGGAAGGTGCGCATCTTTGGTGAGGAGTACTTCCGCAAAGCAGAGGTTGTCACGATTGGTGGGCTTAGTGCGCATGCCGGGCAAAACCTGTTGGTCGATTATGCCCTCTCCAGCAAGGACACGCTGGAGAAACTTATATTAGTGCATGGTGAAGAAACAGCTGCCACAGCTTTCATAAGCAAACTCGCCGAACACCCCGAACTGCCAGTGCCTATTTATGCAGAAAAAGGTCAAACCTTTGAACTATAAGCTGTAATAGATCTGGACTATCGTAGGCTAGGTTGCGCACTTCAACCCGGCTTTTTTCTATCATTAGCCGTCATTCTGAGCTCCTTTTGCAAGGAATCTTTCTTTCGCGACGCGCCTGAGTTAAGATCCTTCACTTCGTTCAGGATGACAAACATATTTGCCGTCATTCTGAGCCTCCTTTGCGAAGAATCTTTCTTTCCTGAGGACAATTCTCTTTCAATCCTCTATTCCTCAGGTATAATTGCCATCCTGTTCGGAGAGATGCCGGAGCGGTTGAACGGGGCGGTCTCGAAAACCGTTATAGGTCTCGTACCTATCGTGGGTTCGAATCCCACTCTCTCCGCTCTTTTTTTAATCTGGTAAAGAAGGATCATTCCGATCATGCAAATCCGCGAACTCGACTATAGCTGGAAGGGCATAAGTTTCCTCTTCCGATACACCACCTCCCATCATTATCTGGTGAGTATCTCCAGGATGCCTGCAGATATTCACATTCAACTGAAGCGGGAAGCCTTACCAGAACCTCTGGTTAAGAGTTTCGAGAGCAGTCTCTATTCGGGCTGGCTTACCGACCCTAAGGATTTCGGCGCGTTTGACGAAGAGAAATTGTTAGGTTTCATCGAACTGTCGTTGGAGGATTGGAACAATCGTCTTCGAATCGCCAATATTTGGGTGGACGAAGATCATCGTTGCCAAGGCATTGGTAAAGCCCTGATAGCAAAAGCCATCGAAACTGCCAAAGCTGCTGGTCAGCGTGCTCTTGTTCTTGAAACGCAAAGCTGCAATGATCCGGCAATCCGCTTTTATCAATCCTGTGGGTTTGAGCTGATTGGTTTAGACACTACCCACTACAATAATGATGACATCCAGCGCGGCGAGGTTCGTCTCGAGTTTGGAATGTCGTTGTCGGTTTGATGGTTGCCAGGGTTGACGCAGGCACCAACCACTGCACAAGGACCTCATTTATAGAGCGGGCAATGCAGACCAGTTCATCACAATAAGTTTTCATTCTGAACGCGAGTGAAGAATCTTAATTGCGTTGCCTTTGGGCGCTGCTCTGTGGCGGGAGATACGGTTTGATCACACCCACGCCCAATTTCTCAAACAGTAGTGGGCTGATCCAGGCGATCCACAGTCCAATCAATGTGTAGCGCAAATAACGTAAGAGCATACCAGTCACACTCATGTCGTCCGGGAAGAGAGCACCCAGCCCGGCATACAAAACTACAGTTCCAACCAGACCAATAAAATAGCGGGCGACTTTTTGCCAATTACCCTGATTGCTCTGCAAAATACCCTTCTGGCGCATCAAAATTGCAAATCCTCCCAGCAAACCAAACCATAAACCCGCCAGGGTAAGGCTAAATTCCAGGTTCATTGGGTCGATCGGGCCGGCTCGTGCCACCCAATCGGCAGCGGGCTGCCAGGATGGAGAGAAAACGATAATCAGGATTGGGAGTAAAACCATCAAGCCGGAAGAAAGCAGTGCCAGCGCTAACAGGGAAGTCAGCGGCATTTTGGATAAAGTCTTGCCTAAAGACGCTAGGTTACTGGCAAAAAACCAAATGAGCAACAAACCTACCAGCCAACCCATCAAGACATCGCTGATAAAATGAACGCCCAGAGCGATCCGTGAGAACCCGATCAGAAAAACCAGAATGCCCATCACCCATTTTGCCCAGGGTTTTCTCATTTCACGGGCTGTCCAACCCCAAACTGCCGCTGAGTTCATGGCATGCCCTGAGGGAAGCCCGAAGGAATTTTGCTCATCACCGGGAATGATCCTATCGCTGACCCAATAAGGTCGCGGGCTCTTGAAAATCAGCTTCAGGAAACCATTGGTGAAACCGGAAAGCAATAGCATTACGCCAATCCGCAAGCCTGCCATGGCATCAACGCACCAGTAGATCAGAGGCATGAAGAGCAGGTAGAAGGTTTCGTCCCCAAGGAATGTGATGGCACTCCAGAAGGGTTGTAGATTTTTCAGGAGTTCTTGCAAAGCTTCAATGATTGGTAGTTCGTATTGATGCATGAGTCAAATCCTTCAATCCAGATGGTGAGTCAAATTAGAGTTTAATTATAAGAGACTGGTCAATTTCCACAATCAATTGGCCAGGGATTCTTTAATTAGTATTAAATTTTCATAGCTTTCCCTAATCGTACGGATGGGCTTTAGTCCATCCGTCAGGTTTGCCGTCCCAATCCTTTACGATGGGGGCAAGCCCCCACCGTACAATTCGTTGTCGTACGGATGTGCTTTAGGCTATCCGCATAGCTGTGACTAATCGTCATGGCTACGAAAAGACAGTAGGCAGGGTGTCTTTTGTTATAATAGCCTCAACAACACAAATTTGCTTTTTTTCCAGGAGGCTCACCCGATGTCCAATCCCAGAGAAATTCACGCCCCAACAGGCACGCAACTAACCTGCAAAAACTGGCTTATCGAAGCCGCTTATCGCATGCTCCAAAACAACCTTGATCCTGCGGTCGCAGAAGACCCGGATCACCTGGTGGTATACGGTGGGCGCGGCCAGGCAGCCCGCTCCTGGGAGGCGTTTGATGCTATTTTGGCATCGCTGAAGGATCTCAACGAGGACGAAACCCTCCTGGTTCAATCCGGTAAGCCTGTAGGTGTATTTCACACCCACCCAGACGCGCCCAGAGTGCTGATTGCCAACTCGAACCTGGTGCCTCATTGGGCAACCCAGGAACATTTTGATGAACTGGCAGCCAAAGGCTTGATCATGTACGGTCAAATGACCGCTGGATCGTGGATCTATATTGGGACGCAAGGCATCCTGCAGGGCACCTACGAAACCCTGGGGTCGCTTGCTCAACAACAAGGCTGGCCGTCCCTTAAAGGCAAATTCGTGCTAACTGCAGGGTTGGGCGGCATGGGCGGTGCCCAACCTATGGCGATTACCATGAACGAAGGTGTGGCGTTGATCGTTGAAGTCGACCCTGACCGTGCCCAAAAACGCCTCGAGATTGGCTATGTAGACGTTGTGACCGATAACCTGGAAGACGCTATGACCCAGGTGGAAGAAGCGCTCGAACAGCAGATTCCCAAATCAATTGGTCTGATTGGCAACGCCGCCGATATTCACAGCGAGCTGCTTGCCCGCGGCGTTATCCCCGATGTGGTCACCGACCAAACATCCGCGCACGACCCGCTTTCTTACGTCCCAAGTGGTATGAGCCTGACCGCTGCCTACCAGCTGCGTAAGGACGACCCGGAAAAGTACATCGAACTCTCGCTGAAAACTATGGCAAAGCACGTGGAAGCCATGCTTGGTTTCCAGCAAAAAGGCGCTATTACTTTCGATTACGGCAACAATATCCGCCAACGCGCTTACGACCAGGGCGTCGTAAGTGCTTTTGACTTCCCAGGCTTCGTGCCGGCTTACATCCGACCGCTTTTCTGCCAGGGTAAAGGTCCTTTCCGCTGGGTGGCACTTTCAGGAGATCCGGAAGATATCTACAAGACAGACGAAAAACTCATGGAACTCTTCCCCAATGATGCCCACCTGCATCGTTGGTTGAAAATGGCGAAAGAACAGGTGCCCTTCCAGGGGCTGCCTTCACGAATCTGTTGGTTGGGTTACGGCGAGCGCGACATAGCCGGGCTGGCGTTCAACCAGATGGTTGCCGACGGTACGCTTAAAGCTCCGATCGTGATCGGGCGCGATCATCTGGATGCCGGTTCAGTAGCTTCTCCCAACCGAGAGACTGAATCCATGCTGGATGGTACCGATGCAGTCAGTGACTGGCCTATTCTGAATGCCTTGCTAAACACCGCCAATGGTTCCACTTGGGTCAGTTTTCATCATGGTGGCGGGGTTGGCATTGGCTTTAGTCAGCACGCCGGTCAGGTAATTGTTGCCGATGGCACTCCAGAAGCCGCCAAACGCCTGCAACGTGTCCTCTTGGGAGACCCCGGAATGGGCGTTATCCGCCACGCTGATGCAGGTTACCCGGAAGCAATCCAATTTGCCAAGGACCATGGGGTTAAAATCCCGATGATGTCCAGGAAATAACGATGAAATCCAGGCGGATCTTCTTTTTCACGCTCACCATCCTTCTGGGTATTCTCGCCGGGTTGGCTTTTGGTTGGCTGGTAATGCCGCCCAAAGCTCCCAGCAATGCACCTATGGAACGGTTACGGGTAGATTATGAAACCGACCTGGTTTTAATGACGGCGGAGTTCTTCCAGGGCGATCCTGACACGCTTCTTGTGCTTGATCAGCTCTCAAAGATCAGCCCGGAAGACCCTCTCACTCTGATTGGGAACAGCCTCTCATATGCCCGCCAGATCGGTTATCCCCAAACCGACTTGCTCTTGATAGAAAGCCTGCTTTCTAATATCGACCCGGCGATTTACCAGGAATGGCTGCAGCAGCAAGGAGCGAATTGATGGAGCAACGCCAAAACGAGAGCCATTGGTATCTGCTGACCGGCTTACTGCTTGGTCTGGCGATTGGGTTGGTGATCGCTCTGCTGATCGCACCGATGGAAAACGCAGATGCGCTGCCAAGCGAATTGTCGGTGCAGGGTAAGGACGATTATCGGGCTATGATTTCGCTGGCATATTCAAGCAACCAGGACCTCGAAAGAGCGCTCAGCCGGCTGGAATTGCTCGAGGAGCAGAACACAGTCGACTTGCTGATAGCCCAAGCGCAGAGTGTGCTGGCAGAAGGTGGATCTGAGACTGTGGCGCGCGCCCTGGCTGACCTTGCCACTCGCTTGAGTCAATACTTGCCGCCGACTCCCTAGAAACCCATTCATTATCTTTTCGAGCCAGCGGCTAACCCAATTCTTCTGATCTCGCCCTACAGTGAATATCCTTGAAACTTATACAAAACGAGCGGCACGAACCGCTCGTTTTACGTTATAAACTTTTACAGGCAAAGCCTTACTGAAGCAAACTTCGCGTTATTTTATAAATCTAATTAGGTTTCGGAGGCGGAATGGGCAGATCGCTCTTGGGTGTTCCTTGCCATTTATCGCCTTCATCAATCAGCATGATCGGAATTTCTTCCCAGACTGGGTACTTGCGGTCGCAAGTCTGACAGATCAGCCAGCTATCCTGGTAAAACTCCAGATCACCGGTTTTTTCTTTAACGCAAACCGGACAGCGTAACAAATCCAACAATTCTTGATTGATCACAGATCGCTCCAATTCTGAATGTTTGTTTTATGTATCTAACACCTGAATTTTACCATAGCGTTTTCACAAATTTCAGGGGATGTCTGTGCCAGGACCATAAGTATAGCCGGCTGGCCAGGCAACATAGTTTGTACGGATGGTATCCTGTAGTGTGACAGAGCCGTTGACTCTTACAGTACGGTAAACTTCAACGGAAGCACCGTTTACTGGCCAGTCAACCTGCACTATGGTGCCGGAAGGCAGGTCTGGGTCTTCGCGATAGATCGGATCGGGAGGTGAGATTACATCGGTTATGCCAGTGGTCCACCACTCCACTTCGCGCCCATCACTAGTGGAATAAAACTTCCAGGTCAGTGAAGTATCAGTCGGGTAGGTTTCCATCAGCAGCCAGTAGGGAGTATCATTGCGAAACTTGAAATCAACCAGCGGTACATAAACGGTGGCATCCAGCCCTGCCAGGCTGTTGTCAATCCAGCCATTAGATTGCTGTTCGTAGTAACCAACGCGATAAGCGTGCGGGTGGCGCTCTACGATCGGGAAGCCGGCATAAAAAGCATTGCGGAAGACGGTGGTGCTCACCTGGCAAATACCTCCACCAATGCCATCAACGGTTTGATCGCCAACGATAATGGGGGCTTCCGCATAACCGTTATCAAGGCTGATATCCGTCAAATACTCAGCCATCGAGAAAACCTCACCTGGTCCAACCATCACACCGTGAAAGCTGGCAGCCGCAGCCCGAATATTTTGGATGCGGGCAGCCGCCGAACCATAATAGTAAGAGGTGGTTTCGGCAACCAGCTCTGTGATACCCAATTCTGCTGCCGCGCTATTATCCCTGACTGCCGGGTCAACCGATTGCATCACCAGGCTTGCCTGGTGTTCGCCATTCTGAATTTTTGAAAGGACATTGTCGACGCTCTGCTCAATGTCGACCGATGTGCCTACCACTGCGTTGGCTATTAATTCCAGCTGTCGGGTGTCATCGTTGAACATCATGCGCGCGTTGACTGGGTCCCTCTGAAGGCCCGGCGCGATGCTGGTGATATAAGCGACTAAAGCAGGGCGGTTGACCGTGAGAATGTAGGTGCGATTTCCTTCAATTTCTTTTTGCTCAATGGTGAGCAAACTGGCAAGATTTTCCGGTTCGATCGTCCATGGTCCCTGACCAGCTGCCGGTTCGGCCGAGTTGATTGTGAACGCCTGGCTTAAAATGCTTTCAGCCAGCTGGGCGGTATCTTCCACATTTACGCTGAGTGGTACTTTGTCAATAATCACCATCGGCACATTGCCGCTCTGTTGCAACAACAAAAATGGTTCAATGTTTCTCAAGGTCGCCAGGACATCCACATTTCTGCCGGCTTGTCCATTGACCACATTGACCGTTGTCTTGTCCAGGTTGATGCTGGGTTCGACCAGAGCAATGTTGGTCTGTGCCGCCAAATTCTGGATCACTGCGTAAGCCTTTGCCTGGTCATAGACAATGCCAGGAGTGATATCAATCCCCTCATTTCTTGCCTTCAATTGCTCACCCAGGTTTACTAAAGTGCCTTTTCCGCGCCCAATGGTAAAAGCATCGTTGGCGACCTCGACTGGATTGTAAAAAAATCCTAAGTCTTCTGGGGTATATACCCAATTATCCTGACCATTACTGAAGTGAAGTTGACCAAAACGACCATAAGTAAGGTTTGCATTGAGGCTCACAACAGCCTGTCCGAGCGTCAGTCCGGAAAGATCCACCCCAGCCACAGAAACACCCGGATAGATTTTATCGGCATAGTCTCGTTCGTACTTGCCAACGATACCTACCAGAGTCAGCGCAGCTAGCACCAGCCCCACCGCAAGGATAAATAGTACCTGCAGTCGGATTGGATAGGGGTCTCTTCGTTCCCTTACCTTCGTAGGAGATGTTTCTTCATTTTCAATCGTTGTCATGTTCTTGACCTTATACCAATCACTTTCAGCAACCAGTGATCGATGTTCTTTAGTTTACTATAACCTCTTACATGGTCGTTTTAAGGTAAAAGGTACCTATCTTTCCACAGTTAATGACGAAATGAAGATGCGAAGGTTCCAAAACCAACGCTAACCCCTGCTTCGCGGAACTTCCTCATATTTTTGCTGGCTTCAACATTGACAAATTACGAATCAGCTATAATTTAGAAATTCAGTAATGACTGTACATTATGAAAAACCTGAAGACAATTTTTCTATTTCTACCTATACTTTGCCTGATTAGCGGGTTCTTTCCTGCTTCCTTGCACCATGCAAGCGCGAAACCTTTGGCTCAGGACGAAACCCCACCGGCTATTGCCACAGCTGTGCCAACGCTTGATCAAAATCTCTACTTGCAAACTGCTACCCCCGGTCTGAATGGTGAGATCCGGCACACAGTTTTGCCTGATCAATTCCTTTATCACATCACTCAGTTGTACGGGATTAGCCTTGAGGAACTTTTGAGCCTTAACAACCTGACAGAAGAATCCCCAATCTACCCTGGTGACCAGTTGATCATTGTTAAAGGTGGTGAAATGGATCTGGGTCAGGGCACACCTACCACCGAACTGATCCTCACCCAATCCACCCCCGCTCCCACTCCTACCGCAGAACTGCTTCTCATGAAAGCTCCTGAAGAAAACCTGGAACCAACCTTAACCGCAGAAACGGGCTTTTTCCAACGGGTATTCTCATCCAATGCACGCTTCCTGGCATTGGGCGTATTGGCCTTAGTATTGTTTGGAGTTGTACTTCTGATCATTAGCTCCAGAAGAATTCAATAAACAATCTGTTCATGTTCTAACCTTACAGCCATTCTATCCAACGCTTGCGTGCTATAATTTTGCCTTGAAGGTTCAAAACGATGAAATTTTTAATCACAGGTGGAGCAGGGTTTATTGGCGTTGCACTCAGCAACCGGCTGGCAAGCCAGGGACACCAGGTATTGGTTCTGGATGATTGTTCGGCAGGAGACCCATCCCAGTTAGCCAGAGATGTTCGTTTCACAAAAGGCAGCATTTCTGATAAAACCATGCTCTGGACGCTTTTACAGGACGTGGACTGTGTCTTTCACCTGGCAGCCCGGGTTTCCGTGCCAGAATCAACCCTATTTCCAAGTGGCTACAACCACGTAAATGTTAGCGGCACTGTCACGCTGATGGAAGCAGTTCGGGATACACGTGTCAAGCGTATTGTCTTAGCCTCCTCGGGGGCAATCTACGGCGACCAGACCCAAATCCCCTACAAAGAATCCTACGAGGTCAAACCTCGTTCACCTTATGCTGTTTCAAAACTGGCTGCCGAGCATTACGTCCGCACCATTGGTTTGCAGGCTGGTGTAGAAGCAGTCTGTTTGCGAATTTTTAATGCTTACGGTCCGGGTCAGCGTATTCCGCCTTCACATCCCCCGATCATTCCAAATTTCCTGAGAAATGCGCTCTCCAACAGTTCGGTCGTGATCCATGGGGACGGCAAACAAACCCGCGATTATATCTATATTGATGATCTTGTCAACGCGATGGTTACCTCTGCCACAGCTGTAGGGGTTGACCAGGAAGTGATCAATATTGGTAACGGCGTTGAAACCAGTGTTTTGGAACTTGTGCGCCTGGTTCGCCTGGTTACAGGCAAGAAACCGGAAGAAATATTCAACCCCCACAAAGCTGGTGGATCAGATCGCATGTGTGCCGACATAAGCAAAGCCTGTGAAAAGCTTGACTTTCTGCCAATGGTACCCCTGGAAACCGGGCTTCGCCTGACCATGGAAAAGCTGCAGAACACAAAAGCAGTTGCTGAGTAAATGCTGAAAGCTGAATTTTTTGAACGTCCCGCTCATTTCCTTGCGCCGGATTTAATTGGCAAGGCATTGACACGCCGCCAAAATGGTAATCTGTTGGTTGGAATTATTACGGAAACCGAAGCTTACCAGGGAGAGGAAGACCTTGCCTGCCA
The DNA here is from genome assembly GCA_964507335.1 of uncultured Anaerolineaceae bacterium. Lineage (GTDB taxonomy): Bacteria > Chloroflexota > Anaerolineae > Anaerolineales > Anaerolineaceae > Mesolinea. The sequence goes on from CAZDPK010000004.1 coordinate 61,797, forward strand.
TGCCCGTGTAGGCAAAACCAGGCGCAATCAGGTTATGTATGGCGAGTCGGGTAGAGCCTATATTTACTTTACCTATGGCATGCACTGGCTGCTCAACGTGGTGGCAGACCAGGTTGACATTCCAGCGGCTGTGCTTATACGAGCAGTGTTCCCCATAGCTGGGGAAGAAGCAATGGCTATCAACCGTCCCCACCTGGCTTATAGCAGCCAATGGCTCAACGGTCCAGCCAAACTGACCCAGGCGTTTGCTCTGGAAGGCGCTTTAAACGGTCATGACATGCGCGATAGCATGAGTGAGTTGTTCTTGGAAGAGGGGCTTGCTGTGCCAGAGAAAATGCTTAAAATCAGTCCACGAGTCGGGCTGGGAAACACCCCTGAACCCTGGTTATCTCTGCCCTGGCGTTGGGAACTCAATTGGCAAGACGCAAAAAATCTGATAGCTGAGCAAAAAAAGGAATAGATCAATGCTGTTTTCAAAGAAAAAAGACACTCCAACTTTCATCCCCGATACGACCAAAAGCCAGGTTACTTCAGTGATTGGACCCGGAATCAACTGGCTGGGCGACCTGCGCGGGAGCGGCGGCATTCGCATTGAAGGCACGATCACTGGTGAAATCGCCATCTCAGGCCTGGTCGTAGTGGGAGAATCGGGTAAGGTGGAATGCGATCAGTTGAAAGCGGATATCGTGATCATTGCCGGCACAGTAAAGGGGAATATCACCTCCCAGAAGCTCGAAATTCGCTCGAGCGGCAAAGTATGGGGCGACGTAATCACATCGTCGTTCAGCAGTGAAGATGGGGCGTTTTTCCGTGGGCAGATGCGAATGGAAGAGCAGGTTGAACCTGTTGAACCTCCCTCAGAATTGATGTTTTCGGAGGAAAATCCCGATGGTGAAACTGAAGAGTTCGAAGACGGCAGTTGATTGGGCAATGAAATTTTGATCTAGCCCGCCTCTGGCGCAGCACCCCGTTAGTGGGCTGACCGAACTTTGGATTTACTCGAAAGTTTCCGTCTTCAAAGCAGTCAGTGCCCGCTAGTTACTAATTGTACACATCTTGATCAGCTTCTAACTAATTCAGCCTCAAGGGTAATTTCCACACCTCCAAGAGCCCTGGAAATTGTGCAGCCATCTCTGCTTGCTTCCGCAATTTGCTGAAATTCTTCTTCGGAAATTCCTGGCACAATCGCTCGACAGACAATGTGACTGCTAACAATAGTGGCTTTGCCGTCAATACGTCTTAGGGCAATCTTGGTTTTGGCTTCTACCGTTTCCGGGGTGTAACCAGCTCGTCCAAGCGCTGAACTGACCGACATAACATAGCATCCGGCATGTGCCGCTCCTAATAATTCTTCTGGATTGGTACCGGTGCCTTCTTCAAAGCGGGACGAATAACTGAATTGCCCCTCGTAATCCGCAAAGCGCATTTTCCCTTTGCCTGATTTAATATCTCCCTGCCAACTTGCCATTGCGTCTCTGTCTGCCATATCTGCTCCTGTCCAATAATAAGGAAATAATATCAAGCTTCCGCAGCCATGCAAAATTGTTGTAACGTCATTCGACTAATAAAGAAACAAGCCGGTAATTGTTACCGGCCTGTTATCCTTTTCATAAAGTCTAAAAACTATATCCAGCCTCTGAGCTTCATAGCCTTGACAACTTTATCAATTGCGACCATGTAGGCGGCATCTCGAGTGTAGACGTTTTTGATCAAAGACATCTGCAAGACAGAACTGAAAGCGCTGGTCATCTTCTGATCCAGACGAGAGCGAACTTCCTCTACTTCCCAGTAGAAGTTTTGGTCGTTCTGAACACCTTCAAAATACGAAACGGTTACGCCACCAGCATTGCAAAGGAAGTCAGGGATGACAAAAACGCCTCTCTCCATCAACACCTTGTCGGCTTCCGGGGTAGTTGGACCATTGGCGGCCTCAGCTAAAATCTTAACTTGCTCACTGACATTCTGGACAGTTTCGGCAGTGATCTGACCTTCGAGTGCGGCCGGGATGAGTACATCCACTTCTTTGCTTAGCCAGGCATCGCCATCTTCGATCTGATAACCTGCTTCGCGGGCTTTGTCCTTTTCAATGGTTCCATATTGGTCTGTAATGGTCTTCAGGAAGAGCGGATCAATGCCATCTTCTTTTGAAAAAGTGTAAGATTTTCTGTCAGCCCTGTCCCAGCAAGAAACACAAATAACTTTGCCGCCCAGGAACTGGCGGAAACCGATGGCTGCATATTGAGCAACATTACCAAAGCCCTGGATTGAGGCTGTAGTTGTGGTGGGATCGATGCCAAGGTGTTTCATTGCTTCCCGGACAGTGTAAATGACACCAAAACCAGTTGCCTCGGTGCGACCTTCTGAACCACCGCCGCCCAGTGGCTTGCCAGTAATAACACCAGGGGTGTAATTGCCGACCAGAGCGGAATACTCATCCATCATCCAACCCATCATTTGGGGGGTAGTGCCAACATCGGGAGCAGGAACGTCCTGGCGGGGACCAATGTTCTTCCATACTGCTTTAACATAACCACGAACCAGTCTTTCCTTTTCGCCGTCTGAGAGGGTTGAGGGGTCAACATCCACACCACCTTTACCGCCACCGAGGGGGATATCAGCAACAGCCGTTTTCCAGGTCATCCACATGGACAGGGCACGCACGGTGTCGGCTGTCTCACCAGCGGCAAAACGCAAACCGCCTTTGTTGGGACCACGAGAATCGTTGTGTTGAATCCTATACGCCTGGAACACACGGATTTTGCCGTCATCCATACGAACCGGGATGCGGAAGTGGAACTCGCGCATTGGCCAGCGTAAAAATTCACGAACTGGCTGGTCTAACTCGAGTTGGTCGGCAACTTTGTCGAACTGAGCTTGCGCCATTTGAAAAGCATTAGTACTACCTGACATTAAACTCT
>CAZDPK010000005.1:0-56069 GCA_964507335.1 uncultured Anaerolineaceae bacterium
CAGAGAGATTCGAACTGTGCGCAGCCTCCTGGAAGGACTAGACCTTCTCAATAATCTTTTCATAAAAAAAAACAGCCTTTCGGCTGTTCTTAGTGGACCCAGAGAGATTCGAACTCTCGACCTTCTCAATGCCATTGAGACGCGCTCCCAACTGCGCTATGGGCCCTTACTTACGATCTTCTTATGTTTCCCACGGCGCTCCCAATTCCCCCGGGAGGGGACTGCGTGCGCTATGGGCCCTTACTTACTATTTTGTTTTGTATCCCATGGCGCTCCCAATTCCCCGGGGAGGGGACTACGTACGCAATGGGTCCTTACAAAAAATTGTGGACCTGGAGGGATTCGAACCCTCGACCTCTTCAGTGCGATTGAAGCGCGCTCCCAACTGCGCTACAGGCCCGTCCTCCGTCCAGATTTCAAGAATGAATATTCTAACGGTTTGAGGCAGGAATGTCAAGCATGTTTTTCGGGCACCACGAGGGCTTACGGTCAGGTCTCAGACCCCCCCCGCAAAAACCGTCAGTACGAGTTCAATTCTTATGCAAGGTGGAAGCGGAACAGCAAGATCCTTCGTAACTCAGGATAACAGACAAATAATGCGAGCACAAAAAAAGCCAGCTCATTGGGCTGGCTTCATCTGAATTGGATTGGTATTACGCGCCGGTGTTGGTTATGGACGTGGTTTTCTTTTTTTCGTCTTTTGCCTTGCGCTTTTCTTTGATTGTCAACTTGGGTTTTTTGCGTTCTTCTTTTCCTGCTTTATCCTTAGTAGCCATAGTAGCCTCCTTACTCGGATGAATTACGCATTTATTATAGCGCATTTTTGCTAAACATTTCCTGGCAATGGTATCATTATTAACTGGCACCTGCCTGAGCAGGAGACTTCATGATGAGGAGGATGGTTTGGAAGAGCTTTCAAGGCAGACACGAATTCGTTACCTGTTGACCTTGCTGATTTTAATCACCATCCCTTGCTACCTGTTGGGCTTTGTAATGCTCAGATTAGACCGCGGACCTCAGCCGAACCGACCAACCTCCACCGGAACAGCCACGATCACGCTAACCGCGACGATCACCCTGACGCCCTACCTGACGCGTACTGCCTCGATCACACCAACTGCTACGGCCACTTATCCTCCAACTGATACACCTGAGCCAAGCGCAACGCCAACTCAGACGCCAATTCCTACTGAGACCCCGCTGCCTCCAACGTCAACTGAAACACCGCCAGCGGAAGAACGTACCCCACCATCTACCCCATGAAAGAGGCTTATGACTTTTGAACTACTCCCCTTCTTAAAGTCGATGCTCTCCGTAGCAGGATTATCAGGCTACGAGACACCGATTCGTGATGTCATCACCCCGGTTTGGCAAGAATTGAGCGACCGTACCTGGGTGAGCAGCCATGGTAGTTTGCATGCCGTGCGCTATGGCGAAGGCGCTGAGCCACGCCCCAAAGTGATGATTTTCGCTCATATGGACGCCATCGGCTTGATGGTTACCGGTATCGAAGACGGATTTCTACGCATCACCCAGGTAGGAGGCGTGGACCCTCGCATCTTACCAGGTCAGATGGTGACGGTGCATGGCAGCAGTTCCGGAGAGATTGTGGATCTGCCCGGCATGGTGGTTATGCCTCCAGCTCACCTTCTACCAAAAGATGGCAAAAGCGGACCACTCCCCCAGAAATATCTGCTGGTCGACACCGGTTTGCTTCCCAAGGAAGTGGATAGATTGGTGCGCGTAGGCGATGTGATCTCGTTTGCAACCGAACCCCGCGAGTTATCTGGTGACACAATCAGCGGTCACACACTGGACAACCGTGCCTCCGTTGCTGCGACCACAGTCGCGTTGGATCTGCTTTCCCGCCGAAAACACCTTTGGGACGTGATTGCAGTTGCCACTTCCCAGGAAGAAGTTGGCGGTATCGGTGCGATGGGCAGTTCCTTTGATATCATGCCTGATTTCGCGATTGTGATTGATGTGACTTTCGCGAATGGTCCTGGCGGAGGTGGGGTCGGTAACTTTGATATGGGTAAAACCGTCCCAATCACCTGGGGCTCTTGCGATCACCCCGCTCTTTATGACGCTATGAAAGCGACCGCGGATGAATATGAAATCCCGGTAACGCGAGATTTTGCTCCAAGCGGTTCAGGCACCGATGCCTACGATGTGCAAATTGCCCAGGCTGGCATCCCGGTGGTTGAGTTGGGCATTCCCTTGCGTTACATGCATACACCGGTCGAAGTCGTCAGTATCAAAGACATCAAACGAGCTGGAAGGTTAATGGCAGAGTTCATCAGCGATCTCCCGCTTGATTTTATGAATTCCGTGAGATGGGAGTAGCAAATGGCGAGAAAAGTTGATAGCTCGAAAAAGTATTCTCCCAAGTTGGGTAAAAAAGAACTGGATCTGCTCACGCGCCTCAGCAACGCCTTGTCTGTTTCGGGTGATGAACAGGAAGTGCGCGAGATCGTTTATGAAGAATTGAAAGAATTCAAAGACTCCATGCATACTGATGCCATGGGCAATGTGCTGGTGACGCGCGAAGGCGCGGGAATTGACCGAGTCAGGGTCATGATTGCCGCACACATGGACGAAGTCGGCATGATGCTGACAAAAGAAGATGGCGACGGATTGTTTGAATTTGTTGTCATAGGAGGAGTAGACCCGCGCCAACTGGTTGGCAAACCCGTGATCATTGGTCGTAAACACATTCCCGGTGTGATTGGGGCGAAGGCAATTCACCTGACCACCAAAGAAGAACGCGAACAAACCCTGAAAGTGAGCTCATTGCGAATTGATGTTGGGCTTGGTGGGTCGAGGTTGGTAGAGATTGGTGATCGGGCAACCTTTGCGACCGGCCTGGCAGTTTTAGGCCCCAGCCTGCGCGGCAAAGCGCTGGATGACCGGTTGGGCGTCTTTAATCTGATCCAATTGCTCAAAAATGCTCCGGAAAACATCGATTTGTTGGCAGCCTTCACGGTCCAGGAAGAACTTGGTTTGCGAGGCGCAACAGTGGCGGCATATCATTTCAATCCTGATATTGGCATTGCGATGGATTCAACCCCGGCAAACGATATGCCTCATTTTGATGGCGAGGAAAACGCGACCCACAACACCAAACTGGATGGTGGTCCGGCAATTTACCTGATGGATGGCGCAACCATTGGCGATCGACGCCTGGTGAAGTGGCTGACCGAAAGCGCTGATGCAGAAAATATCCCCTGGCAATATCGCCAACCGGGTAAGGGTGGTACCGATGCAGGTGCCATCCACAAAACCCGCGCCGGTGTACCAAGCGTATCCGTTTCCGTGCCACAACGCTATTTGCACTCACCCGCCGGCATGATCCGAATCAATGATGAGTTGAACACCTTGAAACTTATGCATGCCGCTCTATCACGGCTCGATAAAAGCATCCTAAACCCGCAGGAGAATAAATAATGGCAAAGAAAAGTAACGATTTATTGAACGTCTTGGAGATGTTGGTTGAAACCCCTGGTCCTTCTGGCGCAGAGCATTTGATCCGCTCGAAAATTGAAGCCGAGATCCGCGACCATGTTGATGAAATTTATACAGACGCGCTTGGCAACCTGATTGCCAAAAAAGGAAGCAAAAAAGAGAACGGTAAACGTGTAATGGTCTCCTCCCATACGGATGAAATTGGGCTGATGGTCACTCACATTGATGACAATGGTTTCGTAAGATTCATCACCATTGGTGGTGTCAGTCCGTTTACATGCATTGGCGGCAGAGTGCTGTTCATGAACGGCATCCAGGGCGTGATCGGTATGGAAAGACTGGATAAAGACGAACATCCCAGCCTGGAAAAATTGTTCATTGATACCGGTGCAACATCCAAAGCAGACAGTAAAGTTGGTGTTGGCGATGTATGCGGCTTTGAACGACCATTCATGAACCTGGGCAAGCGCCTGGTGGCAAAATCGATGGACGATCGCGCAGCCGTCGCTGTGGCAATTGAAGCCTTGAAAGCGGTCAAGAAAACTCCGAATGAGATTTACTTTGTTTTCAGCGTTCAGGAAGAAGTGGGTCTACGTGGTGCGATTACTGCTGCTTATGGCGTTGACCCTGAAGTTGGCATTGCAGTGGATGTGACCCGTACTGGGGATACACCCAAGGGCGTAAAGATGGAAGTTGCTTTAGGTAAAGGTCCGGCAATCAAGGTGCGCGATTCTTCCTTTATAGCTGACCCACGTGTGGTCAATTGGATGGTTGAGGAAGCGAAAACCCAACAGTTGCCCTATCAACTCGAAGTTTTGGAAGCTGGTGGAACAGACGGCGCTGCTATCCAGCGTACTCGTGCTGGTGTGCCGGCTGGATGTCTTTCGATTCCCTGCCGCTATATTCATTCGCCCTCCGAAATGGTGGATGCGGATGACCTGCAGCATTGTGTCAGCCTGCTGGCGGGTTTGTTAAGTAAAGCAATCGAGATTTAAGCAAAAAGCACCCTTGCTGAGATGCTTTACAATTGATTTTATGAAAACAAAGAGGTTTGGGCTCAACAAAAGCTTTTTTTCACGCGGCTGGCTGATTGCCATTCTGCTGGTCATGCTTTTTTCGACGGCTTGCGAAGGTTTGCTTATAGAAATTGAGCTTCCCTGGTTGGAAACATCCGTGTCCACAGACGAGACGGAAATTCCTGGAATCCTGGATGGTACCCCCACACCAGTTATGCCTGAGCCCGAACCTACATTGACTGCTGAGACAGGCGCCGGTAAGCTGATCGTCTGGCTCCCGCCTGAGTTAAGCCCCCATAAAGAAAGCTTGGCAGGTTACTTGCTGCAAGAGACGTTGAATAGTTTTGCGCAGGAAAACGAGATTGAAATCGTTGTTCGGGTGAAAGCTCAGACCGGCAGCGGCAGCCTGACTGATGCGCTGACTGCTGCGAATCTGGCAGCTCCCTCAATCCTGCCTGATCTCATTGTTCTTTCAACTACCGACCTGCAGTTGGCTGCCAAACGAGAACTGGTTTTCCCGCACACCCGACTGCAAGAGATGATGAACGACACCGATTGGTTTCCAGTTGGGCAAGAGGTGAGCCTGGTCAACGGTGAAGTTTTGGGGATACCCCTGCTAACCAATCCACTCGCCCTGGTTTACAACGAAGCGTCACTGCTTGTGCCATCCAACGATTGGACGGCAATCAAGGACAATTTTGGTTACTTTGGCTTTGCAGCGGATGACCCCCAGGCAAAATATCTACTGCTGCTATACCTCTCGGTAGGCGGAAAAGTTGTGGACGCCCAGGGACGTGCGATCCTGGAAGAGGGACCCTTGGTAGAGGCACTGACGGCACTCAAGGAAGGGCAAGGCGCGCTGCACATCAGCAACCTTACAATTGGCTTTCAGACGGAAGAGCAGGTATGGAATGCCTTCTTGAACCGCAACCTGGACACGGCTGTTGTACCAGTTGAGACGATGTTAAACCACCAGGAAGAGGTTGCCAACCAACCAAATCCAGCACTAACTGAACCTGAAATCACATTGGGGACTGGGATGGCATGGGCTTTGGGAAACCCCGACCCAGCAAGGCAAGAACTTGCCCTGGACTTGCTGAAAGCGTTATCCGAAACAGAATTTCTTTCCAGTTGGAGTGAAGCTTTGGGTTGGCTCCCTGCGCGTCCATCAGCATTAGGTGCCTGGAAAGATCCAAACTTGAAGCCGGCACTCGAAAAGATTGCCCAGGCGACCAGACTTTACCCACCGGAAGAAGTAGTCAACCGGTTAGGACCAGCACTGCGCAACGCCACCTTGCTGATTCTTCGGGACGGAGCAGACCCAATCGAGACAGCAAAAACCACTATTGAGAGTATTAGATGAACCAGGAACCGGAAAACAATCAGAAATCAAAACGTCTAAACGGAACCATCTGGAGCATTATCGTTCTTGGTGTGATGGTTATTGCCCTGATTTTGTTTGTGATGACCAGTGATCGCAGCAACAGTGTTACCTCCATCGCCCTGGCGCGCACGGCAACCTACCTGCAAACTCAACAAGTAGGTACAACAACTCTGATGAATGGCGCTTATCCGATCACACCACCGGCTGAGGTCAATGTCAACGGAATTTTGATCATGGGGAGTCTGCTAGTCCTGGTGGTCTTTTTTGCAGTGATCCGGGAAGCAATCCTTCATAAAAGAGCATAGAGAGTTCAATGAACAGTCGGATAGAATATTTACGTCAAACCATGGTTCGCTTTGGGGTGGATGGCGTGGTTGTAAACCCGGGAGCGAGTTTGCGGTGGCTGACAGGTCTCAATTTTCACCTGATGGAACGACCGGTGGTCCTATACCTTGGCAAAGACAGAAAACCGCTGATCATTCTGCCAGAGCTGGAATTGGCAAAACTGGATGGGCTGAAAAGCGAACTCGAAGTATGCACATTCGGGGACGATCCCTCTACCTGGCAGACTTTGTTTGGCAAAGCACTGGGTTTTGGCGAAGGACAGTATTTGCGAATCGGTGTAGAGCCAACCGGACTGCGCTTTTTGGAACTGGATTTGCTCCGAAAAGCTTTGCCTGATGCCAACTTTCAGGATGGCAGCGCGATTTTTGCTGACTTGCGCATGGTTAAGGATGAGCAGGAGTTGGAAAAGATGCGTAAGGCTGCCAAAATTGCTGAAGCAGCCCTGCTAGATACGCTAAAGACGATCCGGGTTGGGCAGACTGAAAAGCAAATTGCCGCAGAACTGTTGATACAGCTCTATCGTCATGGTTCTGACCAGGAATTGCCCTTTGCCCCGATTGTTTCCTCTGGACCGAACTCTGCCAACCCGCATGCTTCCCCTTCAGAGCGCAGATTGGAAGCTGGTGATGTTCTCTTGTTCGATTGGGGGGCGGGTTTTGAAAGCTATTATTCCGATATTACGCGCTGTTTCTTTGTAGATTTTGTAGATGAACGCATGGTAACCATCGCGGAGACAGTCCAGCGCGCCAACCATTACGCAGTATCAGGCGGGCAGGCGGGCATGCAAGCAGGCGAAATTGATGCGATTGCCCGTCAGGAAATCGAAGAGAGCGGTTTTGGCGAATATTTCACTCATCGAACCGGGCATGGGCTTGGCATGGAAGCACATGAAGCGCCCTATATCTTTAGCGGAAACCCATTGACCCTGAAAAAGGGCATGGTCTTTACAGTTGAACCTGGTATCTACGTTCCCGGATTGGGCGGCGTCCGCATCGAAGACGATGTGTTTGTTGATGATGAGGGCTTGACTTGCCTGACTTCCCTGCCCAGAGAAGTGATGACAATTGATCGCTACCTTGAATTAATGCGGATATTTGAGAATAGATGAAACTTGCTTATGAGACCCTGACCATCGGTCCCATGGGTAACAACGTCTTTTTTTTGATCGACGACGACACGAAAGACTGTGTGATCATCGATCCGGGCTTCTTGCCCAGAACACAACTGGATTTCATCAACGAAAATGGCTGGAACCTGCGCCAGATTTGGATTACCCACGGGCATTTTGACCATACCGCTGGAGTGAAAACCCTCAGTGAGGCGTATGAACCACCCATTCCGATTGCTATGCACCCCGCCAGTTTCGAATGGGCGAGGCAGCACCCTTCTGCTGAAATTTATGGAGTCAAGGTCGATGAGGTCCCTAAGGTGGACATTCCATTAGTCCACGGCATGAAATTGGGTATCGACCCGCAAAGTGAAGAAAAGGTCGTGGAAGTCAGGGATGTTTCGGGGCATCACCCGGGGTCCGTCATATTTTATTGCCCGAAATTGAAGATAGCAATTGTGGGGGATGCAATTTTTAAGGAAAGCATCGGGCGGACAGACTTTCCTGGCAGCAACCACCAATTGTTGCTGAAAAACATACGAGAGCAAATTTATAGTCTGCCAGAGGATACCGTTCTGTTGCCCGGACATATGGAGGCTACAACAGTCGGGCACGAAAAGAAGTTTAATCCGTTTGTCAGAGGATAAACCGACCTACTCAGGCATCTCCAAACCACCTGTCTCAGCCATCCAATCCACAACCGTTTCAACAGCTTTAAGAACATTGTTGTCACTGATATCCACACGTAAAACAGGCAAAAGAGTATGGCTAACCAAGTCTTCTAATACTTCCTGTTCCCTTTTGAAAAGTTCAAGGTCGTTATATTGACTGGGATTTCCGGAAACTTTCAAGCGTTCTTCGCGAGCAGCGGCAAAAGATTCTGGTGAGCGCGTGCAGAAAATCAGTCGAAAATTTAGTGGTAGCAAGCGTTCTTCCAACCAGGTAAAGTTGTAGTGTTTTCCGTTTTCGAGCCATTGAACCATTTGCGTGGAAATGTGAAAACGGTCTACTACCCAGGAGTAATAGCGATTCAGTTCAAACAGACGAACCCAGGTGTGGTAAGTTTCCATTGCCTGGGCTTCTTCTTCTGGCGCAAAATTGATCAAACCGCGACCCCAGGGGTAGTTAGTGAACGTGCACCATTCGGCGGAGATCAAAGGGGAGTGGTAGCGGTATTTGCGCGGACCAGTAAAGCGGGGATGATCGTTGAGTTCGAAGGCAATCTCCGTTTTGAAAGTCAGGCGGGTGCCTTCCAGGATCACTTTTGGGGTCAGTTTGGACATGTTCACCTCGCTATATAACTGCAAACCCGTTGTTTAAATTGAATATCCACTCTCAATATCGTACTCCCAGTAATCTTGTTCGTCCAGATGCATTTTCGAAGTGTGGGGAGCGATTATCTGCAAGTTTTCCTCAACTTTTGCCACGCGCTCCATCAATTCTTTTAGATTGCTTGTGATGGCATCGGGCAGACTGATGTGATCAAGGTCTGATGCCAGACCAAATTCCTGTTGCTTGCGTCGGATGATCTGACCAGGGACTCCCACCACAATTGATTGCGGAGGGACATCCTTGACCACCACCGCGTTAGCACCAATACGACTATGGGCACCAATGGTGATGTCTCCTAAGATTTTTGCTCCTGCACCCACGACTACACAGGATTCCAGGGTGGGGTGCCGCTTGACCTTCTCCAGGCTGGTGCCACCCAGGGTCACTCCGTGGTAAATGGTTACGTTATCACCGATAACCGCGGTCTCGCCGATAACAACTCCCATGCCGTGATCGATAAAAACTCTGCGACCAATGACAGCGCCCGGATGGAGCTCCACACCTGTGAAGAAACGGGTGATCTGCGCAAAAAAGCGAGCCAGACCTTTTGCGCCTTTGTTCCAGAGCCAGTGTTCTATATGGTGCGCCCAGAGAGCATGCAGACCGGAATAGGTGCTGAAAATGCTGAACTTACTGGTAGCAGCTGGGTCGCGCTCCAACGCACAGTGAAGATCTTCGGCGATCATGCCGAAAAATCCGGGTTTCTCCTCGAAACTGTGTTGGCTGCCAGGAGGACAATGTGGAGGAGTTCTTTCATCATTTTCCATTGAGTTCCTCCCGAAAATTTGCAAAAAGTGGCGTTGAGAGATAGCGCTCAGCGAAGCTAGGCACAATCACGACAATCCGTTTGCCTTTATTCTGAGGTCTACGTGCTACTTGCAAGGCAGCCCAGGTTGCTGCGCCAGACGAGATTCCTCCGGGAATACCTTCGAGCGTTGCGAGTTGCTGCGTTGTCTTAAATGCATCTTCGGCACTGACCTGGATAACTTCGTTGATAAGCTCCCGTTTCAACACAGAAGGAACAAAGCCTGCCCCAATGCCCTGCAACGGGTGCGGTCCAGCCTGACCACCAGTAAGAACTGGAGAAGCGCTTGGTTCGACCGCGATGATTTCAAGAGCTGGGTTGCGTTCTCTCAAGGCTTCACCTGCACCAGTGATGGTACCGCCAGTGCCCACACCTGCCACAAGAATATCAACCCAACCATCGGTGTCGCTCCAAATTTCCGGACCGGTAGTAAGGCGGTGGACGCGGGGATTGGCAGGATTGTTGAATTGATCGGCCAGCCAATAGCGCTGATCTTGTTGGCGCAACTGTATCGCTTTTTCAACGGCAGCTGTCATACCACCAGAAGCCGGGGTCAGGATTAGTTCTGCACCCAAGGCACGCATGAGCAACTTTCTTTCGGTGCTGACCGATTCAGGCATGATGATGACGGATTTGTACCCACGGGCAGCAGCGACGTTTGCTAAGCCGATACCGGTATTTCCGCTGGTGGCTTCTACCAGGATGCTTTCAGGGGAAAGGACTCCTCTGGCTTCGGCATCATCCACCATGCTGACTGCGATGCGGTCTTTAACGCTGTGAGTGGGGTTGAAAAACTCCAATTTTGCGAGGACTTCCACATCAGGATTGGGGTTAATACGGTTGACGCGCACAAGGGGTGTGCGCCCAACCAATTGGGTCATGTTTTTGTAAATTGTCACAATAATCTCCAGGTTTAATTATGAGCCGATTAAATGAAAACAGCAGCTTGTTACACTCCATAAGCGGGGGAGAACCGCTGCTGCTGGGTTAGCTCTGAAAGTTCAGCGCAGGCGGTTAGCTTCCCCGCCCAGGACACAAGCAAAAGGTGAAGAATGATAGTTTTTTCCGGCTAAACATAAACGGAATTATAGACTTTTGGAGAGAGGAATCAAGACGTGTGTACAACGAGGGGGTAAGCTCAATTTTGATGAATCCTATGGCACTAATATCCCCGCTGAATGCGTCATTTGACCGAAAAAACCCTCATCCCTGCTGCATGGACACACACCTTCGGCGGACTTCGCATCCCTAACGAACTTGCGTTAACGAACGAATGCTTCGCAGGACCGACGTAATCGACGAATTCAAATCATTGTTAACAGACATAGATGTATAATAAGCAAATTGTCTTATCCTTGTTCAGCTGGAAGCTGGGAGTCTCAAATGAATATCATTAATGTGCAAAATCTTACGAAATTTTACGGCAAATCACGAGGGGTGGAAGAGCTTTCTTTTACGGTGAATGAAGGCGAGATCTTTGGCTTTATTGGACCGAATGGAGCAGGAAAATCAACGACGATCCGCTTGTTGCTGTCTTTGATCTATCCCACCAGTGGGCAGGCGATGATCTTTGGAAAAGATGTCACCAAAGCTGGTCCCGAAATCCGAGAGAACATCGGCTATCTGCCCTCTGAGGTCTTCTATTATGATGATATGCGTGTTCGCGATTTGCTAAGGTATTCAGCCAGCTTCTATCCCGGGGATCACCGCGAACGCATCGCATACCTGGTTGATGTCATGGAGCTGGAGATGGACCGCAAGATCCGCGACCTGTCTTACGGAAATAAGAAAAAAGTGGGCATCGTGCAGGGTCTTCTGCATAATCCCCCGCTTTTGTTCCTGGACGAACCCACCAGTGGGTTGGACCCGCTGATGCAGCGCAAATTCTTTGACCTGATCCGGGAGGAGAACAAGAAGGGCGTCACGGTCTTCTTTTCTTCGCACTTTTTGGGTGAGGTTCAGCGCATTTGTGACCGGGTTGGAATCATCCGTGAGGGCAGGATGGTCGAAGTATCTGATATTCGCACCTTGCAAAAGAATAATTACAAGAAAATTCGGGTCTTGAGCCATAATGCGCAAGCCAACTTTGAGATGCCTGGCGTGAGCAACTTGCTGCAGGAGGATGGATGGACCCAATTCTTCTACTCGGGCGACATTAACCAGGTGTTGCAGCGTGTGAGCGGCTTTGAGGTTGAAGATTTAAGTATCGAAGAACCTACGCTTGAAGAAATCTTCATGCATTATTACGAGTAGGCAGCAAATGAACAAAGCCATTTATCGTTACGAATTGCGGCAAAACTGGTCCTCTGTTGGGATCTGGGTTGGATCATTGGCAGGATTGCTGCTGACCTTTATGGCGCTGTTTCCCAGCTTTTCTGCTGACATGGCAGCCATGAACCAGGTGCTTGAAAGCTTTCCTCCGGAGTTCAAAGCAGTGTTCGGGTTGAACACGCTTAACCTTGCCACCCTGGAAGGCTACTTTGGTTTTTGTTTTGTTTTCTGCCAGCTCTGCCTGGCTATTCAGGCTGCCAATTATGGTCTTAGCCTGGTATCGGTGGAAGAGGCTGAGTTGACCGCAGATTTCCTGTTGACCAGACCACTGAGTCGTCCCACAATCCTTACCAGCAAACTCCTGGCAAACCTGACGAGTTTACTGGTGACCCAGATTCTTTTATGGGCTGTCAGCCTTGCAAGTATTGCTTTGTTCAAGGGAGAAGCTCAATATGAACCGCGCGCAATTTTTCTTCTGCTCGGAAGCGGCGCGATTTTCCAATTGATCTTTTTTGGCCTGGGTCTGTTGATTTCTCTACTTGTCCGGCGAATGCGTAGTGTAACACCCTGGAGCCTGGGGTTGGCTTTTGGAACTTACGTGATCAGTGCCTTCAGTGGGATCACTGGGGATGCCAAGCTTGAATACCTGAGTCCATTCAAGCATTTCGAACCCGGGAAAATCATCCGGGACTTGCAATACGATATGCGCCTGGTAGTCCTGGATGTAGTGATCGTAGTAGTTGCTGTCGGTGTTTCTTACTGGCTTTATCAAAAACGCGACATTGCCTCGCCGTCTTAGGAGCTGGACATGAGAATGTATTTTCGAGAATTGAAAGCTGGAATAAAATCCCTGCTAATATGGACGGTGGTGATTGCGCTGTTGATTATCGTGGCAGTCGTCAAGTTCTCTGCTTTTGAAAGTAACCCCGAGAGCCTGGCAATTTTGGATAGTATGCCGCCGCAGCTCATGGACGCGCTGAGCATGCGTGCCTTTAACCTGACGACGCTTGAAGGCTTTTTTGGTGCCATGTTTGTCTTTTTTGCTCTGATGGGTGCTATGGCAGCAGCGCTTTGGGGCAGTGAGGCAATTGCCAAGGAGGAGCGCGACCGAACAGTGGAATTCACGCTGGTTCTTCCCATCCCCCGCAGACAGATTGTCACTGCCAAGCTGCTGGCAGTATTGACCAACGCTGCCTTGTTTGTGCTGTTGACCTGGCTTATTTCTGTCATGGCTGCTCAAAGTTATGCGCCTGGAAAAACCCTGTTTGAATTTCTGCGGCTTGAGATGCTGGCAATGTTTATGATTGAACTGGTGTTTCTAAGTTTGGGCACTTTGCTGGCATGTGCCTCAAAAACACCGCGCAGGGTGGGGTCTATGGCGATCGGGCTTATTTTAGGACTCTACTTTATTAGTATTATTGCAGGTATGCATGAGAAACTGACCTGGCTTAAGTACCTAACCCCTTTTGGCTGGTTCAACGCGAGTGAGTTTTTCAGAAACGGACAGTTTGAGCCTTACGCTCTGGTGCTGACAGGTGTGACGGTTGTGATTTTCTTGTTTGCGGCTTACGCTGTTTACGACCGGCGGGATCTTTACATCTGAGTTGCGACACAAAAAGAAGCTGCCAAATCAGGCAGCTTCTTTTTTAATATGTTTATTTTGGTTTACTTCGCGTAACTCACCGAGCGGGTTTCACGAATGACGGTCACCTGGATCTGACCCGGATACTGCATGGTCTGTTCGATCTCATTGGCGATGTCTTTGGCGAGGGTATGCGCCTGGTAATCGTCGATTTCTTCAGGCTTGACGATGATGCGAACTTCGCGACCAGCCTGGATGGCATAACTTTGTTCCACACCTTCGTGATTATTGGCAACCGTTTCCAACGCCTTCAGACGTTTGATGTATTGCTCAAGGTCTTCACGGCGGGCTCCAGGACGGGCACCTGAGATGGCATCGGAGGCTTCCACCAAAATTGCTTCGATGGATTCCTGATCGGTTTCGTGGTGGTGTGAAGCGATAGCGTTCACAACCTTGGGGTTCACTCCGTGCCGGCGGGCAAACTCCGCGCCCAGGAGGGCGTGTGTGCCTTCAGAATTGTGATCCATGGCTTTGCCCAAGTCGTGCAGCAAAGCTGCGGTGCGGGTGACTTCCACATCGGCACCAAGTTCGGCTGCCAGGATGCTGGCGATCTTGGAGGTCTCTACAGCATGAGCGAGTTGGTTTTGACCGTATGAGGTACGGTACTTCAGCCGACCCAGCTTTTTAACTACTTCGGGGTGCAGACCGTGTACGCCTGCTTCATAGACCGCGTCTTTACCTGCCTTGGCGATGTCCTCATCCATTTCCTTGCGTTCTTCCTCGAGGATTTTCTCGATATAGGCAGGATGGATGCGACCATCATTGATCAGACGAGTCAGTGTTCGGCGGGCAATTTCACGGCGTACAGAATCGAAACAAGAGACTGTGACAGCTTCGGGGGTGTCGTCTACGATAACGTCCACACCGGTTGCCTGTTCAAAGGCGCGAATGTTGCGTCCGTTTCGGCCAACGATGCGCCCTTTCATTTCTTCATTCGGCAGCGTAACAACCGAGGTGGTGACTTCGGCAACCTTGTCAGACGCAACACGTTGGATTGCATCAGCGATCATCTCACGGGCTTTTTCCATACCGGTTTCGCGGGCTTCGGTCTCTATTTGGCGGATGATGCGCGCCATATCAGCGTGAGATTCCTTTTCCACTTCCTGCAGAAGGATGGTACGTGCCTCGTCCACAGTCATCTCGCTAACACGTTGAAGCTCGGCGGCGCGTTCTTCATAGAGGAGGTCAATTTCGTTAGCACGTTTATCGACCCGGCTCTGGCGCTTGTTGAGGTTGTTTTCGCGCTGCACCATCTGGTCGAATCGACTATCCAGCTCTTCTCTGCGTTTGACCAGGCGGTCATCTTCTTTGTTGAGTTCGCTGCGGCGGTTCTTAATCTCGTTTTCGGCATCGCGTATGATCTTGAGTGCCTGATCTTTGGCATCAAGTTCTGCAAGCCTTGCCTTCTCGCGTGCCTCTGCGAGGATGTCATTGCTGGTTTGTTTTAGCTTTTCTTCCTTGTTTTTGCGGATCGTTGAAAAAATCAGATACCCGATCAGGACTCCGACCAGCAAGGAGAGACCGATCCAAACAAAACGCATCAGATCAGGTCCAGGTGGAATTTGTTGTAATAAGATTTTCATTTTGTCAGTTGCTCCATTTTCTATTGTTCCACACCTGAGGGTTCTGACCTTTCCTTCCATAATTGCAGAAGGCACTCCCGGACAATTCCATAAGAGAAACCCCGGCGCTGAAGGCCAGCTCCGAGTTTTCGGTTAAATTCAAATTTGTCCAGTGCGTGATAACGACGGCTCAATTTTCTTCCGGCTTTGAGGGCTAAATCAAAATCATCCAAGTCAGTAGATTGGATCGCTTGCTCGATCTCGTTTTCGGCAACGCCTTTTTGGCGCAGTTCGAGTTTCATCAAACTCTGGCTGCGTGGGCGAAATCTCTGGCGGCTATCCAGCCAGTTTTGGGCGAAATCGAGGTCGTCGACCAACTTTTCATCCTTCAGTCGGGTGATCACACGTTCGATCAGAACAGGTTCAAAACCCTTGTTGCGAAGATAGGTTTGCATCTCCTGCTCAGATCGGGCACGAAAACTGAGAAAGTGCATCGCCCGGTTCAGTGCGGTCTCAAATTCGTCTTTCTCTTGAAGATGAGAAATGTCTTCGTCGCTCAGGATGCGACCGACTGTTAACCAGCCAGCAGCCATTCTGTCGAGCGAGAAAGCATAGTTACCGTCCAGATAGATATTTACCCGGTTGCGATTGCGCTTCTGCGCCTTAATGTCCGTGATCAAATTTGCCATTGTTATCAAAAAAGCCAAGGTTCATGACCATGGCTTTAAAATCCTCGTTTGACAGGGATAGATGCGTTTTTTGGAATCGGTTCAGGTTCCGACCACAATTAAGAGTACAGTACTAACCTAAATATGTTAACAATCAACTGCCGTCTCGCCTTTGTTTCATAGCTCTTATGCGATAAGAGCAAAAAATTCCAAATGTCGGCGGGCGCTACCCAACCGATCCACATACTAACCAATTGTCAAAAGACATCAAAGTCCAGGGTCCAATGAAGAACCATGTACAGGTGTTTTATTCTTAAATAAATTATACAGTAATTATACAAAATAATGAAACCAATTTCGGTAGGTTTATAAAGTTTATATCACCACGCAATTAGGCACGGTAAGGCAAGTTGCCATCAATCAAAGCAGTTTCTATTGAAGTTTCCTCTACATTCGTCAGCTTTTCCTGTTCTCATGTTAAAATGTACCTATGGAAGCGAAAGAATCCAGTACCTACTTTGAAACCCCAACAGCCAAGGCACACAAGCAGCAACGTTTCTGGCAGATTATTTTCCCTGTTATCTCATTTTCTGTTTTGATGCTGGCAGGGCTGGTTTTTCTAATTATCCGAAATGGACGCTTCAGCCCAGGGGTAGCTGAAGTAAGTGGTGCAGCAACTGTGCTGGTCATTTTACCGGTGTTGTTTATTGCCCTGATTAACCTGGTGATCCTGATCGCTATTATCTATGGTTTGACCAAACTGAAACCGGTAATTCCTTCAGTGGGCTTAAAGGTGTTGCAATTCATGGAAACAGCACGCTGGAACATCCGAAAGGGAGCTGACATCAGCGTCCAACCCATCCTGGGTCTGAACCAAAACAATGAAAAGGTAAGACAGGTTGTGCGAAGTTTAAACCAAAGGCTTTTTGACAAAAGGAATTAACACATGAACCAAAATATTAAAACGATAACCCTGATCGTCGGGACACTTCTGGGAGCTTTTCTTGGATACCGGGCTGCCCTAAATTTCATTTCGACCTCCGAAGAAAATTCGGGTAAACTACCCATAACAGCATCCCAAGGTTTGCAGGTTGGTCTGGCTGCTGTCACCGCACTCAAACAAATCGGTAAAATTAGTCAAAATCCAGGATAAGTAAAGGCCTCTAAGCTCTTGTTTGAATTAACCTTTTTAGGCACGTCTGCCTCTGCCCCTTCCATTAAACGTGGTCTTTCTTCGCTGGTTGTGCAACACGATGAATACCGCTTTATGGTCGATTGCGGCGAGGGCACTCAACGCCAGATCCTCAAGAGCGGGATTGGGTTTAAGCGTCTTAATCACATTTTACTAACTCACGGTCATCTTGACCATATCCTGGGGCTTGCCGGGTTACTTTCTACCTTTCTCCGCTGGGAAGCGATTGAGGAAGTCAATATTTATGGCAGCCGGCACACCATGGAACGGGTGGATGATCTGATCAATGGCGTGGTGCTGAGAAGACAGCCAGCAGAAATCCCGGTCAACTTGTTCGATATCAAACCTGGTTTGATCTTTTCATCCGAAAAGTTTCAGATCACAGCTTTTCCGGTAGATCATCGCGGTTCTGGTTCGCTTGGTTTTCGTTTTGATGAATTTGGCAGAAGACCGTTTATTCCTGAGGCAGCCGAGGCGTTGGCGATCCCACCGGGACCCTGGCGTAAAGAGCTGGTGGCTGGAAAAGCGATCACATTGGTGGATGGCCGTGTGATTCAACCCGAACAGGTGCTTGGACCGGAAGTTCCGGGCACAAGCTTGGTGGTAGTTGGGGACGTGGGTAAACCGGAGAAACTGATTGACCATGTTCGCGGGGCAGATGGGCTGGTGATGGAAGCCACTTATCTGAATGAAGAGCTCGAAATGGCTGAGACGTTCGGTCATAGTACTGCCGAACAGTCTGCAACCCTGGCGAAAGAGGCAGGGGTCGGTCAGCTGATTCTGACCCACATTTCACGCCGTTACCGCGATGAAGACATATTGGCAGAAGCCAGGGCAATTTTTGGGCAAACCTGGTTGGCAAGAGATTTCGATAATTACCAGATAAAAAGAACAGAATTATCGGGAATACTTGATTAGAGCATTGAATTCACTTGCATTAAGGCTTTCAGACTAATACATTCTTCCTTATAAATAGGCATTAACGCCCTGCACCCACGCCAGCGAAGCAAAAGGAAAGGGATGAAGTTGGTGTTTTTTTCTCCGGTTTGGCATACGTCGGGTGTGGGTTCCAAGCCCGCCCATACGCTTTCACGATCGGTCTTGGGAATGCACGATCAATAGACTTATGCTCCCGTGATAAAATTTCCTCTTAATATGATCAAAAGGAATTTGATTCTTGCTTCTGGTTCGCCGCGTAGAAATGAATTGCTGCGCTTGTTCGGTATTCCCTTTGGCAAATGCCCTGCCGACATTGATGAAGGTAAATTTGAATCCGAAAACCCAAGGCAATACGTGGAACGCATGGCTTTTGAAAAAGGGGAGGCCCTTGAGGTCCTAACCGACGAATTGGTTCTTTCCGCAGACACGATCGTTGACCTGGAAGGACAGGTTTTAGGTAAACCGGTCGACCAGGAAGATGCGACACGGATCTTGAAACTGATGCGGGGCAAGACTCACCGCGTTCACACAGCCTTATCGTTGCATGACGGTGGAGATGACACTTTCTCGAGCCGGGTTTGTCTGACAGAAGTGAGCATGCGGTATTACTCTGATGAAGAAATCGCCGCATACCTTGCCCGCGGAGATTATCGGGACAAGGCCGGTGCTTATGCCATCCAGGATGACCAGTTCCACCCCGTCGAAAAAATTGAGGGTTGCTATGCCAATGTAATGGGCCTGCCCCTCTGCCATGTCTATGGACTACTAAAGCAGGCTGGGGTTAGCATGGACGTCGAGATTGCGGATTTATGTCAGCGGTATAATGACATCAATTGCGAAGTCTATCCTTCCATATTAAATGAGCAGAAAAATGAAATTGCTATCTAAATATCTGACGATCCTGATCATTATGGTTACTCTGCTGACTGCCTGTAACCAGAATGCTGCTGTTACACCCACCCTGGAGCCCACAGCCACAGCCCCTTTGCCAACACCGAACGTCAATATTGATTCCGGTCCAGATGTTGAAGAGGCAGCCAGGGCGTACATGGACCTCTGGAAAGTTGAAGACTACCAGGCGATGTACGAACAGCTGAGCCGGTTGACCAAAGATGCCGTAACCCCGGAAGAATTTGAGAGCAGCCACCGTGATACTGCCAAAAATCTAACCATGCAAGGTGTTGAATTTCAAATTCTTTCCAGTATGTTAAATATCACCACCGCCCAGGTTTATTATCAGGTCTACTATGAGACTGCCTTGCTGGGCACCATCAGCCGAACGACAATCATGAACCTTATCCTCGAAGATGGCGCATGGCATGTGCAGTGGGATGCCAGCATGATGCTGCCTGAGCTTGCTGACGGCAATTATTTGGAGCTGGTGATCGAAGTGCCTGCAAGAGGCAATATCTATGCATCTGATTCTTCCGATAATTACCCCCTGGTATCGTATGAAGATGTCGTGACGATCACGGTGACCCCTGGAAATATTGAAGAGGGCACTGAAGGTGATATGGTGGCGCTTTTAGGAGAAATCTTCTTGCGCACCGACGATAGTATTCGAGCAGAATACGCCGATGTAGCTGGATACCAATATGCCATCATCGGTGACATCACCGCTGAAGTAGCAGAACAATATTATGACCGGCTGACCGCCTATCCAGCGATCGGTCTGGAAAGTTTCAAAGCTCGTTTTTACCATGATGGCGGCATTGCTCCCCATGTGACCGGTTATGTTTTGAACGTACCGGCAGAAAACCTTGAATATTACCAGCGCCTGGGCTACACCGGCGATGAGAAAATTGGTTATTCCGGTTTGGAAGCCTGGGGTGAAGAGTACCTGGCTGGAACCCACGGAGCGGATTTGTATGTCAAGGATCAGCAAGGGCAGGTTTTGACGAAAATTGCTGAAGAGGACGCCAAGCCAGCCCAGTCTATCTATACAACGATCGAAAGCCAATTGCAATACTGGATGCAGCAAAGCATGGGCGATAATGTTGGCGCAATCGTGGTTATGGAACGGGATACAAGCAAAGTGATTGCGATGGTCTCCAACCCCGGTTACGACCCCAATGTGTTTGTTGGACCTTATTACACGTCCTATTCCATCGCTGAGGTGACCCAGAATCCCTATAACCCCATGTACAACCGGGCAGCCCAGGGTGTTTACCCACCAGGATCCGTTTTCAAAATCGTGACTATGGCAGCCGCCCTGGAAACAGGCGTGTTTACCAAGGATTACCCCTACTATTGCGACAGTCTCTGGTATGAACTGGATGGTTGGGTTGGGAAGGACTGGACGTACGATAAAGGGTTTGGCGCTTCCGGTTTGTTGACACTCCAACAGGGATTGATGCGCTCCTGCAACCCCTGGTTCTGGCACATTGCTTATACTCTTTGGAACGATGGATATCTGACAGCGATCCCGGATGTGGCGGCTGGGTTTGGGCTCGGAAAGCCAACTGGGATCGAGATTCCAGAATTTCAGGGCAATATCAATATGACCCCCACTGACATCAACGAATATGTTCAAATGGCTATTGGGCAAAGCACACTTCAAAACAGCCCTCTGCAAATCGCCAACTTCGTGGCTGCGGTCGGTAATGGCGGCACACTCCATCAGCCTACCGTGGTGGATCGAATCGGTCTAACCGGTCAAGATCCCGTTTACCAGTTTGAGCCTGTAGAAATCGGAAAACTGCCAGTCACTCCAGAGAACCTTGAATCAATCCAACAAGCAATGACTATGGTCATTCGAAATCCAAGTGGTACGGCAAACTTCCAGTTTGGTAATTATCCATGGAACATCGCAGGCAAAACCGGAACTGCTGAAAATTCGACCGGTACACCGCACGCCTGGTTTGCTGGATACACCTATGAGGAAGACCCCGATCGACCAGATATCGCCATTGCGATCATTCTTGAAAATGCTGGGGAAGGCTCGGAAATGGCAGCCCCGCTCTTCAGGCGGATTGTTTCACTTTACTTCACCAATATGGAAAACGCCGGTGGTATCATGCCCTGGGAATCCGCACCATACATCCCTGCCCAACCCGATGAGGAATAGATGCGCATAGATAGTGAGGCGCATGTCTGATCTGATCCAGGGATTGGTGGTCCGCACGCAGGCGGGATACCAGGATGTACACACTGACGTCGGCGAATACCGCTGCCGTCTGCGAGGGCGCTTGCGCAAGGGTCGGGCGGACAGTGACCTTGTGGCAGTTGGCGACCAGGTATTGATCGACCCTCAACCGGATATGACCGGCAGCATTGAAAAAGTATTGCCGCGTAAAAGCGTTTTCTCGCGTCAACTTTCAGGGGTCAATTACGATTATCAACAAATTATCCTGGCAAATCCCGACCTGGCCATGCTGGTTTTTGCCTGTATCAACCCAGAACCCCGGCGAAGAATGCTTGACCGTTTCCTGGTGGTAACGGAGAGGGCTCATATTCCAGCGGTAATCATTGCCAATAAAATCGATTTATGCGGCATGGAAAAAGCCCGGGAAATTTTCTCACTTTATCAAGATATTGGTTATGACGTCGTGTATGTTTCTGCCAAAACTGGTGAAGGCGTGGAAGAGATGCGTCGGCACCTGGCTGGGAAGCTGACCACCCTGGCAGGTCCTTCCGGCGCAGGAAAATCTAGTCTGATTAACCAGATTTTGCCTGGTGTCACACTGGGAACTGGCGCGGTTGGGCAGGAATCCGGGAGGGGGCGTCACACCACTCAGGTTCGGCAATTGTTTGCCTTACCAGGAGGCGGCTACATTGCCGATGTGCCCGGTCTGCGGACGCTGGCATTGTGGGATGTCAACGGCGAGGAGCTGGATGCCTATTTTAAAGAAATCGCTCCCCTGGTTCCGGATTGCCAGTTTAACGACTGCAGTCATTCGCACGAACCGGGTTGCGCTGTTCGGAAAGCAGTTGAAAGGGGCAAGATTCACCCTGAAAGGTATGACTCTTACCTGAGACTGAGATTTGGCGGCGGCGTAATGGAGGATGAGGAAGAATGAAACAGTCAAGAATAATCCTTGTGGTGTTAGTTTTTGCCCTGCTCTTAGCTGCCTGTGGTAATAATCAACCCGAGATCAGTAATTTGCCCACCGAAAGTACTGTTGCCCATACGGCAACTCTTGCTCCCACCCCAACCGCGACCGAGGTGCCGCAGTCGGTCCTGAACATCTGTATGGCTGAGGAACCTGCCGGTTTGTATCGCTATGATGGCATTGAAAGCCGAGCCAAGCAAAGCCTGTTTTCGGCCATCTACGTCGATTTGCTTGAGGTTGACGCGGGAACAAATCAGAGCCTATTCTTTGAAAACATTCCGACTGATGAGAACGGCGGCGTCCTGCTCCAGGCAGTGCCGGTCAAGGTCGGTCAGCCCATATTGGATGCTTCGGGAAAGGTCGTTTACCTTGCTGAAGGCACTAAGATTGAACATGCTGTCAATTATTCGATCGAAAACCCGGTTACTTGGAACTTTGAGCAGGAATACCAGATGAACCAATTTACGGTCACCTTCAACTTGCTGCCGGACTTGAAATGGTCTGATGGTGAAGCGTTGGTTGCAGATGACTTCGTTTTTTCCTACCACCTTGCAGAACGAAGCCGGCTGGGGCACCTGCAGTGGGCGCTTGAACGAACAGACAGCCTTATTGCTGCCGATGACCACACCCTGGTTTGGACGGGTATCCCGGGATTTGTGCCCCGTGAACTTGAAGAAATACTGTGGCAGCCTATGCCTTCCCACCAGTTGGGTGAATTGACAGATGCTGATCTGCTTACGGCAGAAATTGCGACTCGTCTACCAATTGGTTGGGGAGCGTATCGGTTGGTCGGTTGGGAGCCAGGCAGTCAGATCGTACTGGAGAAAAACCCCAATTTTGTGATTGCTGAGCAAGGCATTCCGGCTTACGACAAGTTAGTTTTCCAGGTTGAGCCTGATCTGGAAGCTGCGCTGGAAAAACTGGAGTTGGGACAATGCGATATCTTGGACGAGACCTATCGTTTGGAGGCATTGGAAAAAAGCCAGTTGGATGCTTTGGCAGCTCAAAACAGGCTTATTGCCGAAAACTGGGAACCAGTGCAACAATTGGTGTTCGGGATCCAGCCGGCAGCCTATGACGGGGGGCTTTACAGCCAGTGGAGCAGTGAACGGCAAAATATTCTCGGTAACCTGGCGACCAGGAATGCCCTGGAAGCCTGCCTGGAACCTGGTGCACTTTTGCGTGAATACCTGGCAATCCGTCTGCCTGAGAGCCTTGCTTTAGGACTGGAAAACCAGGCGGCCAGCGAAATAGATGTGAATATGGCACTGGAAGAGATCGGTTGGGTGATTCCGGAAGAATCTGCGAATGGTGTGCGCGTCGCTCAGAGAGTCAACAACGTGTTAGATGGTACCGAACTGCGTCTGAGTCTTTTAACCGCTCAAAGCCGCCTTGACCAAGACATTGCCCGAATGATCACGGAACGATTATCAGTTTGTGGTGTGGCGGTGGATGTACAAGCCTTGGCAATCGGCGACTTGTATCGACCTGGTCCGGATGGTCTCATCTTTGGACGTAACTTTGAGCTTGCCCTGGTTTCGTGGCAGCCAGAGCACTTGAATTCATGCCAGTTATATACCAGCGACCAGGTGCCTTCTTCTATTAATAGCTGGGTGGGAACCAACCTGGCAGGGCTGACCAGCGTTGAATTCGACGAAGCCTGTTGGCGACTTTCAACCCGGCTGCCTGAAGAAAATGGGCTGGATGATGCCGACTTGATGGCAGAATACCTGCCAGCGATTGGGTTGATGCCACAATATCGAATATGGGTTGCATCGCCTTCGGTCAGTTTAATTGAAAACGCTTTCTTCGTGGATTTGTGGAAAATTACACCAGTTCAGTGAAAAAAATATATAGGGTAGACCTGCTATTGCCTAACGTATTAATGGAACAGGATGGCAACTGTACAGCAGGTCTGTATTTTTGCTTCCAAAAACTGAAAAATATTTGATACAATTGGCTGACCAAATGTTATGGCCTCAAAAAAATATATAAAAGACTATGACCTAGTCGAAAACCAAGATGAAAAAGGTCGCATTAAAAAAACCGCCGTGTATCATGGCGATTATTTTCGCCTGAATCTTGAAGAAAACCAAATCAAAAAATACAAAATTCAGTTTATCCTGCTTTTTTTGGCGGTTCTGGCTTTGCATATTTTTGCCGGTCTGGTGAATAACCCTGGTTTGAACCAAATGTACACTGCCTTACCTTACACAGGGTCTTTTTTTCCACTCGTTTTCCTGGCGGGAGGGATTCTGCGTATTCCAAACAAAAAAGGACCCTATCGCACCGAAGAAATTGGCTTGTCTTACCAAAGAGTTGTTAATATGAGCCGTTTGTACCTGATTATTATGGGAATCGGTGTCCTAGGAATTTTGATATACTTAATTTTTGCGTCCAATGGTATTGCTTTGGAACGAGAGGCGATCTATATAGGGTTGGTGCTTAGTGCAGCTCTGATTGTGTGGATCATCTTTCAAAAAGCGAATAATGTTACTATTGAAAAGGAGGAAACTCCAATAAACAGTCAATAAGTTGATGAGAATCTAGTGAAACCCGACCATTGTTGACACTATTTTCTTATTAATTTATAATGAACCAAACCTTACAAGGAGAAATAGGAGAATAATGAGTAAATTTGCACGTAACCTTTCAATCTTGATTGTGCTCGTCATGTTTGGCGTAGCACTCGCCGCTTGCGGCACTCCCACCGAAGAACCGGTGGTAACTGAACCCCCTGTGGTAGAAGTCCCTACCGAGGAACCTACCGAGGAACCCACCGAAGTCGTTGTGACCGAAGAAGTTCCCATGTTTGAAGAGCAGCCTTACGGTGAGAATCTGCCTACAGCCCCCACAATCGATACTCCATTCGTGGTCGCTTATCAGGACTTCTCACAGAAGTTCAGCCCCTTCTTTGCTGATACCGCCTACGATGTAGACGTTGCAGGCATGACCCAGATCAGCATTATGACCACCGACCGCGTTGGCGGTATCGTCTACAATGCTATCGAAGGTGAAACCCGCGAATACAATGGCGTGGACTATCTCTATAAAGGCGCTGCTGATATCGCTGTCGATTACGACGAAGAAGCTAACCTCACCAAGTACACCGCTCGCCTGCGCGTTGGGATGAAATTCTCCGACGGCGAACCTGTGACTGCTGATGATGTCATCTTCACCTATTACACTTTCCTGGATCCTTCCTATGTTGGTTCCACATCCCTGGCTTCTTTCCCAATCGTTGGTTTGAAAGATTACCAGACTCAGACCACTACCGAAGTCTTTGACAAGTATGATGCTCTCTTCGAAGAAATCTACGCCGCTGGCATGGATCACGAGGCTGCTGACACTGACGCATGGACCGCTGAACAACAAGCCTATGTTTGGGATGAACTGAAAGCCGCTGGTTTGGTTGAAGCCCAGGGTATCGTTACCTATGTTGACACCAACTACCGTGATGCTTATGCGCTCGATTACATTGGCAAAGAACCCACCGAAGTTGCTGAAAACGAAGGTCTGCAAGTTGCCCTCGGTATGCTCATGTGGGGTTTTGGCGAACTTGGTGAAGATGGTGTTCTGACCGCTCCCTCCGGTGCAACCTTTGATCTGGTTGAAACCTTCCCAACCGTGGAAGATTACTACAACGAGATTATGTTCTCCTACGAGAACGATTACCGCGCTGCATTCCCCTACGAATCTGCAGCTGGTACTGACATTACTGCCAATGTAAAGACCGCTTTTATTGGTCTCTTCGGCCCTCAGGATGAATCCATGGGCGAAGGTGGCGTTCCCAATATCGCCGGTATCAAGAAAATTGATGATTACACCGTCGAAGTTACCACGACTGGCTACGAGGCACCCGCTGTTTACAGCATCCTCGGCCTAAACATCACCCCGCTGCACTACTATGGCGACCGCGCAAAATACGATTACGAGAACAATATGTTCGGTTTCGAATTTGGCGATCTTTCCAAGCAGCAAAGCCTGACCGCTACCCCTATGGGCGCTGGCGCTTACAAATTCGTCGAATACAACAACCGTGTTGTTTACTTCGAAGCCAACGAGAACTACTTCCGTGGCTGCCCCAAGATTCGCGAAATCCAATTCCGCGAAACTCAATCAGCTGAAGTTGTTACTGCTTTGACCTCTGGTGTCGCTGACGCTGGCGAAATGAGCTACAACAAAACTCGTTTTGAAGAAGTTATGACCGCCAATGCTAATGGCGAAATGACTGGTCCTGTGGTCACCTCCAGCCTGGTCGACAACCTTGGTTATGGTTATGTCGGTATCAATGCCTCCACCGTAAATGTTGGCGGAGATCCAGCGTCTGATGCTTCCAAGAACCTGCGCCGCGCACTGGCCACCATTCTGGCTGTCTACCGCGATGTTGCTGTTGATAGTTACTATGGTGAAGGCGCTGCCGTTATCAACTACCCAATCTCCAACACCTCTTGGGCTGCACCCCAGCCGACTGATGAAGGTTATGAAATCGCATTCTCCGTGGATGTCGATGGCAACCCCATCTACACTGCAGAAATGACCCAGGAAGAAAAATATGCTGCCGCCGAAGTTGCAGCCGCTGGCTTCTTTGAAGCCGCTGGCTTCACTGTTGCTGATGGCATGGTCACTGCAGCACCCGATGGTGCGAAACTTTCTTATGAAGTTATCGTCCCCGGTGGCGGTACTGGCGACCATCCTGCTTTCGCAATCCTGACTGGTGCCCGTGACTCTTTGGCTAATATTGGTGTCGAACTCAAGATCAACGATCCTGCTGATGCCAACATCCTCTGGGATGCCCTCGATTCCGGCGAACAGGAACTCTGGACCGCAGCTTGGGGCTCCACGATTGACCCCGATATGTACCAGGTCTATCACAGCTCCAACATCGTTGGTTTGGAAGGTTCTACCGAATCTAACCACTACCACATCCAGGACGAGGAACTTGACGGCTTCATCATGGAAGGTCGCTTAAGCGACGACCAGGCTTTCCGCAAGGCCATTTACAAACAGGCTTTGGATCGCATCATTGACTGGGCTGTCGAAATCCCGACCTATCAGCGCAAGAACGTCATCATCTTCAGCACCGAACGTGTGAATATTGAGTCTCTGACTCCTGATATCACCACCTTCTGGGGTTGGATGAACGATCTCGAACTGGTTGAGATGAATTAATCCGTGAACTTGAACGGATAAGGATATTTATGAGCCCACCCAAATGGGTGGGCTCATCATATTTCTAACTACCGATGTTGTCTTTTACGCACACAGTAGACTGAGGGAGTATTTATGAGAAATTTTATAATTAGGAGAGTCATTCTAGGTCTCTTTATCACGTTTTTTGGGGCAATGCTTTCCTATACGGTCATCCGCAGTTTGCCCACTTCTTATGTAGAATCGGTTGCGCGACAGCGTGCGTCCAATCCGCTCAGCACGAAATCTTATCAAGAGTGGCTGGCAGACTTAAACAAGGTGTACGGATTGGACAAGGGAATTATCCCCGGATTTTTTGGATGGCTGGGAAACGCTGTCCAAGGCGATTTTGGTGAATCCTGGCATTACGCTGTCCCGGTGACCGAAAAATTTGCCGAGGTTATTTGGGTGTCGATGATCCTTAATGTTGTTACAACATTGGTGCAATTTTTTATAGCGATACCATTAGGCATCCTGGCGGCAAGGAAGCAATATAGCCGCACTGATTATGCGATCACATTTTTTGCACTTATGGGTATTTCTTTACCCACCTTCTTTCTCGCAACTATATTAAAGTATGTCTTTGCGATTAAGTTACAATGGTTTGATCTTTATGGTCTTACCGGTCGTTTCCATACAACGATGACCCCCATCCAGCAAACTTTAGATATTGCCTATCACCTTGTGCTGCCAGTTATCACCTTGATGATGCTTTCTATCGGTGGTTTAATGCGCTACACTCGTACCAATATGCTGGAAGTTCTTAATTCCGACTATATCCGGACTGCCCGCGCTAAAGGTCTGCCAGAAAAAGTAGTGATCAATAAACACGCTTTTCGAAACACGCTGATTCCGTTAGTAACTTCGTTAAGTGGTATTTTGCCAGGTATGTTTACTGGTGCCCTGATCACAGAAACACTTTACCAGATTCCTGGAATTGGCTATATCTCATTTCAGGCTATCATTCGCGGCGACATTCCGTTTGCTATGTTTTATATTGTATTTTTGATTTTACTTACCCAGGTCAGCATTTTGTTGTCCGATATCCTCTATGCAGTAGTCGACCCACGTATTCGGGTCAATTAGGCGGTGGAAAATGAGTGAATTAGAAGCAACTAACTTAATAACTGAACCCACCCAAAATCAAACTCCCCAAAACCAGGGTATGGCTTTGGATGACGCTCGTCGTGTTAAAACACTGTCTCCGGGCATGCTGGTTTTCAAGCGTTTTATTCGCAATAAACTGGCTGTGATTGGTCTGATTATATTGGTGGCAATGTTCCTGTTCTCTTTTGTGGGACCCTTCCTGACGCCTTATACTCAAACAGAAGTATTCTATAAGGAATCCTCTATCAGTAAGGACTACGCCGGGGCAATTTTTAATACCGAATTGCGATATTCAGTAAAAGAGGGCGAAACTTTTGGTGGTGCTGAACAAGCACGATTCCTGCTTGCCCTTGGTAAAAACCAGACCCAATTCAAGTCTGGAGACAATACCTATTCATTTATTGAAGAAGGCGAAAATTTTTACAGGATCATGCAGCTTGATTTATTCGCAGAATCTCTTCTGGGGAGAATCAATCCTGTACCTGGAAACACCATTCCGGTAGGGTTTGAGGATGTATTCAACAAAGCTCAAGAAGCCGGCATGACTTCATTTGTTTTTGATGGAACGACTTTCATCTTGACCAAAGAGTTGAAATCAATCCAGATCTCAACTCAAAAAGATGTTGCCATTGCCAGCTTCTCCATTTTTGATGCATATAATGCTGAGGATGAGGCTTTGATCAACTCTTTCGACTTCCGTTTTTTGAGCGAGTCTGCTGGAGTTCAAGATATTACAACCTTCGAATATGCAGGGCGAATCTTCAAAATTCTTGAACACGAAGGTCAAATTACGATCAACGATGATAAGGGTCAGCCCTTTGCGGAAGTCTCAAATATCATTGTGAACCCTTTGGATTTGAATGAATTCTTGCCTGTCAAATTCAAAGCGATAGCCCGAGATGCGATCAATAATCGCGAAAATGGATTTGAAATTGTTGACGACAATGGCGTTGTCACTGAATACGATATTCATCGGGTTAATGCTAACTACTACATTAAAAAAGAAACTTCAACCGTTCTGATCAATATGTTTGAATTTCCATCAGCCAAGCACCCGCTGGGAACCGATAACAACGGCATGGATATGTTAACTCGCTTGATGTACGGTGGTCGGGTCTCCTTAATGGTTGGTTTTGTAACTGTATTCCTGGAGCTAATCATCGGTGTGGTGGTTGGCGGTGTTTCAGGCTACTTTGGTGGCGGTATTGATACGGCTTTGATGCGTTTTGTGGACTTGTTTAATAGCATTCCTACATTTCCATTGATTTTGATCTTCGGTTCTGTAATGGACACCTTGGAAGTGTCACCCATTTACCGTATGTTCATTTTGATGGCTATTTTGGGTTTCCTGGGCTGGACTGGCATTGCCCGAGTGGTACGCGGTCAGATTCTCAGCTTGCGCGAACAAGACTTCATGGTCGCAACTGAGGCAACTGGTATTCGCACCAGTCGGAAGATCTTCCGGCATTTAGTGCCGAACGTCATGCCGATCCTGATTGTAACAGCAACAGCCAGCCTGGGTGGTTTGATTATTACAGAGGCGACCTTGGGCTTTCTTGGACTTGGTATTAAATATCCGTTGGCATCCTGGGGTAGCATCATCAACATTTCCTCGGATGCATTCATCATGCAGACCTATTGGTTTATGTGGATTCCGGCAGGCATGTTGATTCTACTAACTGTATTGGGCTTCAACTTTGTCGGTGATGGTCTTCGTGACGCATACGACCCGAAAATGAAACGCTAAGGTGTGAGAATGACCGAAGAAAAAGATTTAACACAATACGATACTACGGATCTGGAAGACAATCAGATTACGGAAAGGATTCACTTAACCGCAAGAGAGTCATCCCGGATCAGCCGCGAGAATCGTCGAATTACTGACGCAATTGAAAAACAGCGCAAGCGCACGAACGTACCAGAAAGCGAATACTTGACGCAGATGCGTGATCCGAACAATGTGGTGGAATTTGACAATATTCACACCTACTTTTTCACAGACATCGGCACAGTCAAAGCTGTGGATGGGGTATCTTATGATGTCCCAATCGGTTCCACCGTCGGTGTGGTTGGCGAGTCTGGATGTGGAAAATCCGTGACTGCTCTTTCGTTGATGCAATTAGTTCAGCGTCCACAAGGCCAAATCATCCAGGGAACTGTTCGTTTGAACACTGGCGAAAAGACTTATGATATAGCCAAAACTCCGTCCTCAGAAATGGAGAAAATACGCGGTAACGAAGTTTCTATGATTTTCCAGGAACCGATGACCAGTCTGAACCCTGTTTTCAAAGCAGGTTTTCAGATTGATGAGGTTATTGAATTACATAACCCGGAAATGACAAAAGAAGAAGTCAAAGCCCGAACACTGGAAATGATTGATCTGGTTGGTATTGCCAATGCTGAAGGCGTCTACGAAATGTATCCTCATCAGTTATCGGGTGGGATGCGCCAGCGTATCATGATCGCTATGGCGTTAGCTTGTAACCCGCGCCTGATCATCGCTGACGAGCCGACCACTGCTCTGGATGTGACCATCCAGGCACAGATTCTGGATCTGCTTCGCAACCTGAAGGATAAGATTAACTCCAGCATTATGCTAATCACCCACGACCTTGGCGTTGTAGCTGAGATGGCTGATTTCGTAGTTGTAATGTATGCTGGTCGGATTGTGGAGAAGGGAACTGCGAACGAGGTCTTCAACAGCCCAATGCATCCGTATACTGTAGGTCTGATGGCTTCCAAGCCGGTTATCAACAAGCATGTGGAGCACTTGTATAGTATCCCTGGAACGGTTCCTAACCCAATTAATATGCCGAACTACTGCTATTTCCGGGACCGTTGTAATAGAAGGATGCCAATCTGTGATGGACCTTATCCACCCGAATATTTCCTTTCGCCGACCCATATGGCGGTATGCTATCTCTATGAAGACGAGGAGGTAAAAGCAAATTATGGCAAATAATAACAACGGTACTAACAAGAATAATGGCGATAATGGCTATGTTGTCGAGGTCAAGAACCTCAAGCAATATTTTCCGATTAAAGCCGGTCTGATGCAAAAAATCGTTGGATACGTGAAAGCGGTCGATGATGTCAGTTTTCGAATTAAACGCGGCAAGACCATGGGCCTGGTTGGTGAATCGGGCAGTGGGAAGACGACCGTAGGCAAGACGATGTTAAGGCTAAACGAAGCCACCAGCGGTAAGGTTTTGTTCAATGGTGAGGATATTTTTGAACTGAACCGTGCCAACCTTCGCAGAGTTCGCCCTAAATTGCAGATGATTTTCCAGGATCCGTATTCAAGCCTGTCTCCACGCATGCCTATCAGCGAAATCATTGGCGAGGCGGTGCGCGAGCACAATATTATTCCAGCCTCAGAATTTGAAGATCACCTCGAAAAAGTAATGCTCCAGTGTGGTTTACAGCCGTACCATAAAGATCGCTACCCACATGAATTTTCAGGTGGACAACGACAGAGAATTTGTATTGCCCGGTCATTAGCTTTGAACCCTGATTTTGTGGTTTGTGATGAACCAGTTTCAGCTTTGGATGTTTCCATCCAGGCGCAGATTATCAACCTGTTGGAAGAACTCCAGGTTAATAATGGCATCGCTTACTTGTTCATCTCCCATGACCTTTCAGTGGTGCAACACATTTCCGATTATGTCGGTGTCATGTATTTGGGCGACCTGGTGGAATACAGCGACAAGAAGAGCCTGTTTGAGAACCCTTCACATCCTTACACCAAGGCTTTGTTAAGCGCGGTTCCGGTCCCAGACCCTAACTACAAGATGAACCGTATTATTTTGGAAGGCAGCATTCCTTCCCCCGCCAACCCTCCAAAGGGTTGTAAGTTCCACACCCGTTGTCCTTACGTGATGGATATCTGTAAAACCGAGGTTCCACAAACACGTGAAATCGAACCAGAACATATGGTAGTATGTCATCTATTCAACAACGTAGGAACTTTAGTAGATGCAGAATCAGACAAAGCAATTTGACGATGACGATGGCCGGACGATTGTCAGCATGGATGTTGACGGAACACCCTGGCATGATCGTAACGTTAGATTTGCAGAAAAGCAGGCACGCGCCTTAGAGCAAAAGCAGAAAGTTGGATATGGCGATCGAATGACCAATTCGGAAGCCAGACGCTACACTTTCTACGCAATGCTCGCTGGGCTGGCACTTACAGCAGCACTGGCGGCGGTCTGGATCTTACTGGTCCTGTTTATGACACAAGTTTGGTTCAAGTAAAATGCAAAAACCGCCTCAAAAGAGGCGGTTTTTGATCATCAGAGTATTGATGCTAACGGCATCTTGTATAAAGACCTGAGAAATTAGACCAGCTTCTCCTTTCTCAGTTACAATAAAAAACTATGAAAAATATGCTCAAGAAAACTTTATTAACTATACTTTTCCTCGCTCTTCTCTCTGCATGTGTTGCTAATACGAGCGAGCCCGCTGCTGATATTAATCCACAAGAAAACCAACCAGTACAAGAACAGACAGGTTACCAGGCTAGCGCAATTCTCAATGATGATCTGATTTTTACCTTTAAAGCAAATGAAGTCTTTGATGGCAACGGAGTAATGGCGTTTTCACAAGCACTGGAAGAGGGCAAACAACAATTCGCTGCTAACAATGTCACCTATCATTATGAACCATTGGGTCAATTTTCTTACCGTATTGTTCGGTTGATACCAGTGGCAGAATCATTACTGGGTGAGGTTAACCCTATTGGTGACAATGTGCTTTCCAATGAATTAATCGCTGCAATTGAGACAGCTCTGACAGAGGAAGCCAAGACCTTTGAACACCAAGGCAATACCTATGTGCTTTCAGAGAATCGAAAAGCAATTCAGATCTCAGCAGCAGCCGAAGCGGCAATCGCGAACCTCTATTACCTGGAGGCTTATGACACGAAATATAACGAGATTATTCGTGCCTACAATTTTGTGTTAAACCTGGAGCTTGCCATAAAGAAGCAGGAACGCTCTTTTTTCCATGAAGGAGATAAGTATGGCATCCTGGCCGTGGCTGGAGGCTACACAATCAGCGATTCCCAGTCAAACCTGTTTGCAGAGCTCTCAAACATTTACGTCATTCCAAAAAGCAGCACCAATGAGATCCCACTAGGATTCAAGAATCTTGTGAGGGATGCGATCGAGAACGAAAAAACTAGTTTTAACTACACTAATTCGGTTGGTATTGAAACTGAGTACCTGGTAGAAAAACTTGAAAATTCCTGGTCAGTAAACCCCGCAAAATAAGCCAACTGATTATTTTACTTATGATGTAAAATACACTGCTGTGGCGAATTTGGCAAGCAATAAAAACTATGCTAAAATATTGGCTACGATTTGGGGCATGGTGCAATGGCAGCATACCGGACTTTGAATCCGTTGGTCTTGGTTCGACTCCAAGTGCCCCGGCTGAATTATTGTGGATACAGACTCAGACGATTCACACCTATCTGTTTACAAGATGAGACAGAATTGCCATCTTGTGTTTCAAGTTATTAACTTTCGGAGCAATCAATGACAATCGCATCTGTTGTACTCGCCGCTGGCATGGGTACGCGTATGAAGTCACGCACACCAAAGATGCTTCATAAGCTGCTGGGAAAACCGCTGGTTATGCATTCGCTCTCAAGTGTGATCGGCATCAGCAACCTCCCTCCGGTTGTGGTAGTTGGGCATGGGAGTGAAGATGTGATTCAGACTCTGCGGGATGCATATGGCGACCGAGTGCAATTCGCCATTCAAGCAGAGCAATTAGGCACCGGACATGCCGTCATGAGTGCGAAAGAATTGCTCTCTGGTAAATCCGAACTGGTTTTGGTCACATTTGCAGATATGCCCATGCTAAAAGAAGAAACGATTAACTCCATATTAAAGTTTCACCAACAATCCGGGAATTTTCTGACCATGACCAGCGTTGTGGGAGACGTGCCGCGTGGTTTTGGACGAGTTTTACGTGATGAGAGTGGCAAGGTTATTGAAATCGTAGAAGAGGCTGTCGCCACTCCAGAACAATTGCAACTGCGCGAATACAATATTTCCGTATACTGTTTTGACGCCAGCTGGCTCTGGGAAAACCTGGCGAACATAAAAACTTCACCAAAGGGTGAATATTACCTGACCGACCTGGTAGCAATGGCAGTGGAACAAGGCAAAACGCTGGACTCCTTCGTTTTACAGGACTCCACGGAAGGATTGGGAATTAACAATCGCATCGATCTGGCGGATTGTGAACTTGCCCTGCGCAAACGCGTGATCCGGCAATGGATGCTGGATGGCGTCACCTTCCTGGATCCGGAAAGCTGCACAATCGAAAGCGACGTCATTATTGGGCAGGATACGGTCATTTTGCCCAACACACACCTGCGTGGCAGCACCGCGATCGGCGAAAATTGCCAGATCGGTCCAGACACAACTTTGAGTGATACTACAGTCGGTAATGATTGCATGATCACCTACAGTGTCACCGAAAAGGCTATTCTCGGAAACCACGTCAGCATGGGTCCTTTCTGTCACTTGCGCAAAGGGGCTGTGTTGATGGATGGCGTTCACCTTGGGAATTTTGGTGAGGTCAAAGATTCGGTGCTTGACGAATGTGTCAAGATGGGGCATTTCTCGTATATCGGCAACGCTAAGATTGGGAAAAATGTGAATATCGGAGCTGGAACTATCACCTGCAATTATGATGGGAAATTCAAGCATCCGACAGAAATTGGTGAAAATACCTTTATTGGCAGCGACACAATGCTGGTCGCGCCGGTAAAGATTGGCAAAAATGCCAAAACAGGGGCAGGTGCGGTGGTGACCAAGGACGTACCCGATAACACGCTTGTGTATGGTGTGCCAGCCCACCCCAAAGAAAGAAAGGAATAACGTGACCGAACCTATTTTGCTTGGAGTCTTATGGGTGGTGTTTTTTGTTTTCACCCTGGTCTCTTCAGCGGCTAAATCATCATTCACCCATGTTCGTTTACCATGGTTGCTCAGCTTGCGCGTCGAGAATCAAGGCAAGGTTGACAAAACAATTGCTCTGATCGAAAAAGAAGGCTTAAGGACCGCCTTGCGGCTGGGACTTGTGATTGCCCACTACTTACTGGCAGGAGTGACTATCCTGCTGCTTGACCGTGTGGCAATTATGGAAAACATTTGGCTGACGCTTTTGATTTTGTTGATGGTGTTTGTGGTCGTCACGGCATTCGAATTTTTAATTGAACGCAAGATATTAGCGTCATCAGAAAAAGCAGCATTAACCTGGACCGGACCAGCAAGTGCGATCAGCGCAATTGTAGCGCCTTTTACCAAGTTAATGACTGCCATTTTGGGAGAGTATGCTGAAAAAGTAACCCTGTCAGTGACTGATGAAACTCTGCGTGACTGGGTTGAGCAAGGACAACCTGAGAGCACCCTGGACCAGGGTGAGCGGCAGATGATCTACTCGATCTTTCATTTCAGCGAAACCATGACAAAAGAAATTATGGTGCCTCGCATGGATGTATTGGCACTGGATGTAAACACCACCATCCGGGAAGCCCGGCAGGAATTTATCAACGCCGGACATTCGCGTGTTCCGGTTTTTGATGACACAATTGATAACATCATTGGGCTGTTGTATGCAAAAGACCTGCTGGCTGTTGTTGATGGCGATGATACCATTGCGAACCAACGCCATCTTGTCCGACCGGCGTATTTTGTGCCTGAAGCAAAAAAAGTGGACGAACTGCTCACAGAAATGCAATCCCGAGGTGTGCATATGGCTCTCGTGGTGGATGAGTATGGCGGTGTGGCAGGTGTTGTGACGCTGGAAGATATTGTGGAAGAAATTGTCGGTGAAATTCGCGATGAATATGACCAGGGTGAGGTCAACTTATTCGAAAAACTACCCGAAGGCGGCTACCTGATCCAGGGGCGTGCAACCATCGATGAATTCAATGAAATCACCGGTTTGAACCTCTCGGATGAATATGCGGATACACTGGGCGGTTACATCTATGGGCAACTGGGGCGGGTGCCCCAACCTGGAGAACTCGTCAGGAATGAGAATTTTAACTTTACGGTTGAGGAAGTAGTGGCCCGCCGCATCTTAAAGGTCAAGGTTCAAAAAATCCCGGATTTTGATACTGATAATGAGGAGGTCGCCCATGACAGGGTTGACAATTGAGCTCAAGAAAGCATTAATTGATCAGGCTTGCCTATATCAAAAGAAGGCATACATCCCCTATTCTCACTATGCTGTAGGTTCTGCCGTTTTGACGGAGGACGGACAGATCTATGGTGGTGCGAACATTGAGAATTCGGCATATCCTTCAGGTTTGTGCGCCGAGAGAGTGGCAATTTTTAAGGCTGTTTCTGAGGGAAACCGACAGATCAAGGCAATCGTTGTGGTCACCAGCAACGGCGGATCTCCTTGTGGAGCATGCCGGCAGGTGATGCGTGAATTTGCTGCCCTGGACATGCCGGTGATTTTGGCAGATGAACAGGGTGAGATCGTTTTCGAGAGCACGATGGATGGAATTCTGCCGCGCTCATTTGGTCCGGAAGATCTGGAGAAGTAAAGCAGGTCCCGATGGCAAGTGAAGAAGCGAGATCCTATCGCGCGCAAGGCTTGGTGATCCGCCACCGTGAATTCGGAGAGGCGGATCGTATTTTAACAATCTATACGCTTGAAAAAGGCAAGCTCCAGGCTATTGCCAAGGGGGTTAGAAAGTTGAAGAGCCGTAAAGCCGGTCACCTGGAACCTTTCACCCAGGTGATGCTTCAGTTAGCAAAAGGACGTAATCTTGAAGTGGTTACCCAGGTTGAAACGATACGTAATTTCGACAACATCCGTGAAAACCTGAAGCTGACTGCCCAGGCAGCCTATGTGTTGGAATTGCTGGACCGCTTCACTTATGAAGAAGGGGAAAACCGGGCTCTCTATAACCTGGTGGTGGAAACACTTTCCCGCCTGGATGCCGGCATCTCTCCCGGTTTGGTAACACATTATTATGAAGTTCATTTGATGGACATTCTGGGCTTCAAACCGCAGCTTCAGGAATGTGTTGTCTGTGGCGCTGCCATCCAGCCGGAGGATCAATATTTTTCAGCAAAACTTGGGGGTGTGATTTGCCAGAATTCATTGTCCGGGGATCCCTCTGCCTGGCCAATAAGTATGAATGCATTGAGATATTTACGCTTTTTTCAGCGCTCTCCCTGGCCGCAGGTAAAGAACCGCACTATTCCAGAGGAAGTCGATCACGAATTAAGCAAATTGATCGAAAAGTACCTGACTTATCTGCTCGAGTATAGTCTAAAAACCCCAGGCTTTCTGGATGCGGTCTCGTAGTTTGTAATGAAGACTCGGAAGGCTTCCGCGCCTTTCTGCCTGAGTAGTTTGTCGACTACAGTCGTAAAAAAATCACCAATTTCATCAATTATGATCGAATATCGGTTTGTCATCCTTAGCGAAGCGAGGGATCTTTATGCAATAAAATTGAAGAGCCTTCACAACTGAAGCTCAGGATGACAATGGATGCTGATGTATAATCAAGCGGATAATTAAAGAGGTGTCTTATGAACCAGGGATTAGATTTTCAGTCAATCATTTTCAACTTACAAACCTATTGGGCGAGCCAGGGCTGCATGATTTGGCAACCCTATTACTCCCAACTTGGCGCGGGTACAATGAACCCGGCTACCTTCCTGCGCGTACTCGGTCCAGAACCCTGGCGCGTAGCTTACGTGGAGCCTTCTGTACGCCCCGATGACGGACGTTATGGCATCAACCCCAACCGGCTCCAGCAGCACCATCAATTTCAAGTGATCCTCAAACCGGACCCTGGAAACCCTCAGGAATTGTACTTGAAGTCTTTACTAGCTTTGGGGATTGACCCGGAAGAACATGATATCCGTTTCGTTGAAGACAACTGGGAATCTCCAGCGCTTTCAGCCTGGGGGCTGGGCTGGGAAGTCTGGTTGGATGGGCAGGAAATCACCCAATTCACCTATTTTCAGCAAGCCGGCGGCATGACATTGGACGTGCCCGCGGTTGAATTGACGTATGGCTTGGAACGCATTGCTATGACCTTGCAAGGCGTCAATCACTTCAAGGATATTCGCTGGAATGATCAGCGGCATTACGGAGACGTCTACCAGGTTGCTGAGCGCGAGCATTCCACCTACTATTACGAAACTGCAGATGTGCCCAGACTGCGCGAGATGTTCAACCTCTTTACCCAGGAGGCTGAAAATGCTCTTGATAAGGGACTGGTTTTACCAGCTTACGACAATGTCATCAAGTGTTCCCATACTTTCAATGTTTTGGATGCCAGAGGTGCGGTCGGTTTTACTGAACGACAGGCACTTTTTGGCAAGATGCGGGATCTCTCCCGACGAGTAGCTGAAGCATATTATGCTCAACGTGAAGCAATGGGTTTCCCCTGGCTTCAGCAAGCAAATGAGCAACAGCCCGAAACCATTGACTTGCCTCAAGAAATCAAAGAAGAACGAGCCGATTTCCTTTTTGAAATTGGAACAGAAGAATTGCCCGCTTCAGAGTTGGACCGTGCGCTGGAACAATTACAGTCTGGCTTTGAAGCCTGGCTGGCAGAAGCACGCCTGGAGTATGAGCTGTTTGAAGTAAAAGGCACGCCCCGCCGACTTACTGTGTTGGTCAAGAACCTGCAAACCCGCCAGGCACAACGAACCGTAGAGCTAAAAGGTCCTCCCGCTGACCGTGCATTCGACAGCGAAGGCAAACCTACCAAGGTCGCGGAAGGTTTTGCACGAAGCAAGGGGCTGGAACTAGACCAATTAGCTGTAAAAACCTTTGACAACGGACGCTACGTCGTGGCAGAGATTTCAGAAGCAGGACGAACGAGTATGGAGCTGCTCAGCGAAAAACTCCCGCAAATGATCATCAACCTGCGTTTTACAAAATCGATGCGCTGGAATCAAAGCGGAGCCAGCTTTTCCCGTCCTGTGCGCTGGCTTGTGGCAATTTTGGGTGACCAGGTGGTGCCTTTCGATTTTGCCGGCCTGCAATCTGCCAGAACAACCTGGGGCTTGCGTTTTTCAGACCCGGCGAGTGCCTCAGTCGAATCTTTAAACGCTTATGAAGCCTATCTGAATAAGCAAGGTATTATTCTCGACCCGCTTGAACGCCGGCAAAACATTTGGCAGCAAGCACTCAAGCTGGCAGAGAGTGTGAATGGCATGCTTGCAGATGATCCAGATTTGTTGGCTGAAATCGGCAACCTGGTGGAACGCCCCACAGCTTTATTGGGCACTTTTGATCGCCGTTACCTTGATAACCTTCCAGCGGAAGTGCTGATTGGTGTGATGAAAAAGCATCAACGCTATATCCCAGTCCTGGACCGGGAAGGAAAACTGACCAACCATTTCATTGTGGTTCGGAATGGCGATCATCAGCATTCTGAGACTGTTTTGGACGGTAATTTACAGGTGATTTTGGCGCGTTTTGCTGATGCTGAATTTTTTGTTCAGGAAGATAAGAAAAAGAAGCTGGAAGATTTTGTGCCAAAACTGGCACAGCTTACTTTCCAGAAGCAATTGGGCTCCATGCTGGACAAGACTGAACGAATCAAAAATCTCAGCCTCATTTTGGCAGAAAAACTGGGTCTGGACGAGGTTGAGAAGGCAGCAACAGCCCGAATCGCCCAATTGTGTAAGGCTGATCTGGCATC
Source organism: uncultured Anaerolineaceae bacterium (assembly GCA_964507335.1). GTDB lineage: Bacteria > Chloroflexota > Anaerolineae > Anaerolineales > Anaerolineaceae > Mesolinea. The sequence continues at coordinate 39,783 of CAZDPK010000005.1, forward strand.
TGAAATGGTGGTTGAAATGACCAGTTTACAGGGTGTGATGGGAAAGTATTATGCCCGTCATTCAGGGGAAAACGAAACCGTTTCGGAAGGGGTGTTTGAATACTATTTGCCCCGATCATCTGACGATCCACTCCCAGGCAGCCGACCAGCGGTTGTGGTCGGATTGGCAGACCGGCTGGATTCGATTGCCGGCTTGTTTGCCGTGGGATTGACCCCAACGGGAAATAAAGACCCCTTTGCGCTCCGTCGGACGGCGATTGGACTAGTTAGTCTTTTGCTGGGCAAGAACCTCGATTTTGACACTTGCTGGGCATTGGAACAAGCGGGTTCAGTCTTGAATGTTCCTTTCACCAAAGAGGTGGAGAACGAGGCAGCCGCCTTCATCACCGGACGTCTGCATACCATCCTGCTCGAGCAAGGTTTTGCGCATGATGTGGTGGATGCCGTTGAAGCTGTGCACGGAGAGAATCCAGCCCAGGCAAAGCATGCTGCAGAAGTGTTGAGTAACTGGATAAGTAAGCCTGACTGGGGCACAATTTTGCCCGCTTTTAGCCGGTGTGTGCGCATGACCCGCGAGTTTCAACAGGAATTTACAGTTGAACCTTCCGCCTTAAGCGAGGCAGAAGAAATCCAGCTTTATCAGGCTGTTAGCCAGGCAGAAGAGAGCCTGGACCAGTCAGCCAGTTTTGAGAACGCGCTTGTGCAAGTGGAGGGTTTGGTGTCACTGATCAATGCTTTCTTCGATAAGGTATTGGTAATGGTGGAAGACCAGGTGTTGCGTGAATCCAGGTTAGGGATCTTACAGCGGGTTGCCGGTTTGATGAAACCCTACGCAGATTTATCGAAGCTGGAAGGTTTTTAAGGGTTTGTCATCCTGAGCAAAGCGAGGATCTTAGCCTCCTTACTACCAGGATTCTTCGCATCAAAGCTCAGAATGACAACCAAAAAGCCGATGAAGTAAAGCTTAAACTGTTCCCATGGTCAGGAAGCGGCGGATACGCTCCAGGTTCATTTTTAAGGTTTCACCCAGGTAGACTCCGCCCAATTTTTCCCGCGCACTTTCATTTTGACTGACGAATCGCCCAAAATGAGCAAATTTTGGTTTTCCACGGACGCTGGTTAACTGCTTTGAGAAGCCGTTTAACAGAAATGCAGTTGGCTCAGAGTGGATCGCCAGGCAAATAAGCTTAGGTCGGGAGATTTTTGAGTAATCGATCAGATCATCTGTGGGCAGGTCTGGTCCCAGGTATTCCACATGATAATTATTTTGCCGCAGCAAGACGGAAAGCATCAGCGCGTCCATCTCATCCATTTCTTCAGGACCACACCCCACTAATACAAGGGCGCCTTCTTTGATGGTCGGTAGTCCCTGCATGATGCCCCCCAGGCGACCCTTGAGTACCTGCGAAGCCATGTGGCGGGTGGCGATAGGAATATCACCAACAAACCAGGATTCCTCCAATAGCTCTATGCAGGGTTGTACGACTTCCTGAAAAATTGTCATAAGGTCGAAGTAGATCTGGCATTCCTCAAAAATCACAGCCGCCCGCTCTTCGTTATGAGCGACCAGCGCGCCAAACATCATTTCAGCATAATGGCGGGCAGGGCGTGGCGCTTGTTTGCGCGGTTTGGCAGGACTAAAGGTCTGGATGCTCTCGGGCCAGATGCCTTTGTCGCGGAATTGATTGAACTGCTGGACAACCTGGCTGATGCTTATGCCTGAATCGACCCGGCGTTGAACCCAAAGCAACAATTGGATATCTCGTTCTGAATAAAGTCGATATCCGTTGGGCAAGCGCATCGGTTCAAGCAGCTCATAACGGCGTTCCCAGGCGCGTAGAGTGACAGGCTTGATGCCTGTACGATGTTGCACCGCTTTTATAGTATATTCGGGTTCAGTTGGGTAACTGTCAATTTGGCTCATGGTGTGCTCCTAAGTTCCGCAGAGGCATCAAAAATATCCTGTAAAAATTTTGCGCGCTCATCGGCATTCATGAAACGCGGCTTGGCAGTATCTTCCAGGGTGATGGTCAGCAGTTGCGTACTGATATGTTGCCCTTGGTAGAAGAAGTGCTTCTGAATAAATCCATCGTAAGTAATATAGTATCCTGGCTGGTCAAAGAATAAATTACCAAGTCCGTAATGAATGAGTGCGTCGGAATAAAACTCAAGAGCTTTGCCGACGTGCGATTGGCTTCCGTTCACGATCACCGCGCCTGCTTCGGCCAGGGGACGAAAATCGCGGATAGCCATGGTGGTGGCTGTAAAGAGGTATTCCTCCTGGAACTGCAGTGTCACAATAGGGAGGTAGCCTTCCTGTTTCAAATCCGCAATCGTTTGCTTGATCCACTCCCAATCTTCACAAGGGGCTGAACCACTGCGATCTTCTGACGCCCAGGCCATGGTTGGTCCGTAAGAATTGCATCCAACGAAGGCGAGCTTATTGCCGTTATGTTCAATTTTCAGCGGAGCTTTGGCATTTGCGAGGTTGGTGCCGCCGGCATACCACTGCATATCATTCTTGCGATAGAGATCGAGAGAATAGGGAACGGAATCGACTTTATAAACCGCGCGCACATCATTATTGTGATTACCAGTCAGCTCAACGATGTCAGTGCCAAGATCGACAAGCAGATCGATGTATTCCGGATCGCTGCAAAATATAAAACCTTCATAGTCAGGATCCGGGAAAGGGCAGTCTGCGAAGAAGGAAACTTCGTTGCTGATATGAGTCAGGTCTGCAGCGCGCATGACCTTGCGGATATTGGTACCCGGATAGAGTACGCCTTCGGTCGACATCACGAATGCGGTGTCGCGTGCCATGGCGGTCACGCCGGTCATGATCAGGCTGGTCAACTGGTCTGGTTTGTAATTACTTTCAGGCAGCAAAGCACGTAATACTTCAGGATCAATTTCTCGGTCTGTGGTCCCAATGCGAACCCCAACGGGGAGCGAAAGCGCATATTTGGACGGGTCGAAATCGTCATCAAGCGGGTTGATGCCATCAATAGAAATCACCTTGAATTCGGGCCTAAGTTCTTCAAATGGCACGATCATCCAGGAATCCTCAGGAAGGATGGAAACATCAGTTGTTGGGGTGAGTGAGAGCTGGTTTGGATTTTTGGGTTCGATCAAGCGCTGTATCAAGCTTACTGGTTCTTTGGCGTAGACTGTCTTTACAGGTATCTCTACCAGATCACTATTACCAGTCAGAATGGAGGTGAGTTGTTTGAGCGTGAGGTTATCTTGAATAGTAAAAAAAGGCGCAACCAGGGCGTACACCTGGAACCGGATCGCTTCATATGAGTGTTGGTCGGAAGCAACTTCGACGATGACATCGGATTCATCCGGCTCGTCTGACAGGACCATGCCCAGAGGTGTGGGGATAGAAGCAAACAGCTCGGCAGGTAGATCTGGGCTAAGGTTTAACTTCAAGGGTCCAGGGGTCGGAGTTGGGGTGGGGCTTGGCAAACTGGTTGCCGTTGGAGGGGGCATGGTTGGTGAAGCTGTTTCCGTGCTTGCCGCCTGAATAGGGCCAAGCGCTTGACAGGCTGACAGCGAAAGACTCAGAGTGAGGAAAAGCAGAAAGGCTTTTCTGTTGAATGCGGTAAGATGATTATTCGAGCTCATAAAATTATTTCTCCCGGTGGGTTACCGGGGAGCATCCTTGGTAATTTGACAATTCAGGCAGCCGATGCGCACTGCATTTTTTTGTATAAGGTTATTATAATCTCGGGTTCTCTCTATGGCAATGCAGCAAAGCACAAAAAATGGTCGAATTTGTGTCAATGTTTTGTTAATAGTAAGGCAGATTGGTTGTGTGGTCTAAGGGCTCATTCCATCAGGAGGTTGAGATCCGTATTGATTAAAAAGGTCTTCCCACTGTTGGACTTCATCAGGAGAAAGTTCGTGCTCTGCCGGAGCAATCTGCGGCTCTTGTTCATAAAAGCCTTGGAGCAGTCGAGAAAACTCCTGGCTGGTGAGGACGGTTGCATGATAAGCGCGGGCTGATGCCTGAACAGTGCGGTCAGAACTGACCAAGATATGGTTTTGGCTGGCACCTTTTAGTTGACGGATATAACTGGCAATGGCGGAATCAGCGGTCTGCCCTGCAGGAACAAAAACCGCCTTAATGAGACCGAAATTGCGCTGTCCGGCTTGCCCTGTGGCAGCCCGATCGAAAAAAACCATGGCGCGCGATTTTTTGGCACGCAGAAAGGGAGTGAGCAGGTCGACTAAGGCTTGCTCGTCATCAAGATCGCTCAGTGTCAGTCCGCGAATGTTTGGTATCAGGTTATGACCGTCAATGATGTATTGCATGCGAATATTGTAACCCAGGAGAAGTTCTTAATTTACACGCGACAATTTCTGGGACGATTATAATAAACAGGATGATTTCCAACTATCCGGTTTTGACAAACAAGCAATCATGCCTGCAAAATGATTTGAGTGATACGTTTAAAGCGTTTAGGTGCGTATGACTTTATTCGTAGTGGCTTTTTTCCTTTACTTGATCGGTTTCCTAGGCGCCCTGGTTGAGGGTGCCGGGGAGTTTTGGCTCTGGTTCCTGGCCTTAGGTGTTGTGCTTGACAGCACACTCATCGCGCTGGCTTACCTGGGGTCGCTCAGGCTGAAGTTCGCAAAAGATAGCAGAATCTGGGCGAAGATTTGTCATTTTATTGCTCTACTTCTTACCGGTTTGGCTGCCTATTTTCGCCTGAAGGTGGAAATGTCGTCATTTTTTCTCCTCCTGGGCATAATTCTGATATTATGGAGTTACTCCATTCTCAATCTACACAAAACCTGGCGGAGGAAAAGCCAAAATGAATAACGTTTACCCATCATCACATCCTTTGGTAGCCGCAAAGTTGACCCTTTTGCGCAATGTTAAGACCGATTCAAAAAAATTCCGTGAGCTGATCCGGGAGATTGCCGCTATGCTTGCTTACGAGGCGACCATGGATCTGGCAGTGGGCGAAGTTGACGTCCAGACCCCATTAATGATGACCAAGGGCACCACGGTTGTGGAACGCATCGGATTAGTGCCAGTTTTGCGAGCCGGACTGGGGATGGTGGAAGGCTTCTGGGAGTTGATGCCCGGAGCGGAAGTCTGGCATATTGGGCTCTTCAGGGACGAAAGAACGCTCAAGCCAGTCTCTTACTATAACAGGCTGCCAGTCGAACCAACGGTCTCGGTCTGCCTGGTGCTGGACCCCATGCTGGCAACTGGCGGCTCGTCTGTTGCGACGGTGGATATTCTCAAGAGGTGGGGCGTGAAAAAAATCAAGTATGTTGGTATCCTGGCTGCACCGGAAGGGATCGAACGTCTGCATGGAGCTCACCCCGACGTTGCAATTCACATCGCGGCAATTGATGAGTGTTTGAATGAAAATGGATACATTTTGCCAGGACTGGGTGATGCCGGCGACAGGCAATTCGGGACGTAGTTAGCCCCATTTGTTTTCGTTATAACCGAGTACTTTTGCCATAAATGATTATAGTTATCGGTATAACCGAGTACTAATGTAGAATTAGACAAAAGTTTACGGTATAATGAAGTACAGAGAGGTATAACATGATCCCGCGACATACATACATACAGAAAATTAAACCCTTCATCGGTAAGGATATCATTAAAGTACTCACAGGCATCCGTCGGTCTGGAAAATCTTCGTTGTTGGAACTGTTAGAAAAGGAATTGATCCAAAGCGGGGAAGAACTGACTCAATTTTTTATCATAAACTTTGAGGACCTAGTTTATCAAGATCTCTCAATCCAAGAAATCAATCAAAAAATTAATACCTTTTGCTTAAACAATCCAAAAAGAAGTTACATTTTTCTTGACGAAGTACAGGAAGTGGCTGGATGGGAAAAACTTGTAAATTCAATAAGAGTAACTACAAATGCCGACATATATATCACCGGATCAAATTCTAACTTGCTCTCAGGAGAATTAGCCACGCACCTTGCAGGAAGATATATCGAAATACCTGTATTCCCTCTTTCTTATAGAGAAGTCGACGAATGGAACAATCAGAACTCTGCCAAACCCTCTCAACCTGATGAACTGTTCCGCAGATATGTACGTCTTGGTGGGTTTCCATTCATCTACGCATCTGAATTGGATGATCAGGCAGCATTAAGCTACTTAACTGATATCTACCAATCAATAATGTTGAAAGATATTGTGGCAAGATACGGTGTGAGAGATATCGAGTTATTGAACCGAGTTTTCCTTTTCTTTTTCTCAAACTTTGGTCAGACCTTTACTGGTAACTCAGTTTCGATATTCTTAAAAAATGAAAAGAGATCCGTCTCCCCCGAGACTCTCTATAACTACATTGCATACGCTCGAGAGGCTTGTCTGATTTATCTGGTTCCACGCTATGACATCAAAGGGAAACGAACATTGAGTTTCCAGGAAAAGTTGTTCTTAGCTGATACAGGTATCCGGGAAGCTGTATTCGGATACAACGAGAGAGATATCTCCCAGGTACTGGAAAACATGGTCTTTCTGGAATTAATTAGGCGTGGGTATTCGGTGAATATTGGAAAAGTCGGGGAGAATGAGGTCGATTTTGTTGCTGTTCGTGGTTCAGAACGATGGTACATACAAGTAGCCTATTACCTCAATAGCGAAAGCACTATTGAAAGGGAATTCTCTGTACTCGAAAGAATTGAAGACAATTTTCCAAAGACAGTCTTAAGTCTTGATAGGTTTGATCGAAGTCGGAATGGGATACGGAATCAAAACATCATTGACTTTTTGCTCGAATGAGTAGAGGCAATGATATTATCGCTAATCTTTCGAGCAACTTTGCCCATGGGATAGTCAGTAAGATTGTCGGGTGAGACCCAACCATAGTTCTCTGGAATCATAAGTAGTTGATCAGAGAGCAGTTTGGCATGCCAGGCGTGGACGGTGATTTTGAAATGGGTGTAGGCGTGCTTAAAAATGCCGATCTTCTCACCAACCGCAATTTCCAGTCCAGTTTTCTCAAGCACTTCCCTTTTCAAGCAATGCTCCAGGCTATTATCCACCTGCTCGTACTTTCCTCCTGGGAATTCCCACAAACCCGCCAGAAGTCCTTTTTGTTCTCTTTGACTTAACAAGACATTGCCATCAAGCAGGATTACAGCAACACAGACTTCATAGTGAGGGACGGAGGCTTTTTTGACCCTGATGGGCAGATCGTTTTGCTTGCCTTGCTTGAATGCCAAGCAATGGACCTGAACCGGGCAAGCCAGGCAGAGAGGCTGACGAGGAAGACACACAATCGAACCCAGATCCATCAATGCCTGGTTGAAGTCGCCAGGGCGTTCTGGTGGTAAAACCATTTGCGCGTAGTCTTCAACGGCTTTTTCAAAGCTGGTAGAACCAAGCGCTTCCTGCAGGGCAAGGATGCGGGAGTAAATGCGCTTGATGTTGCCATCCACGGCTGCCACAGGTTCACCGAAGGCAATGGATGCGATCGCTGCAGCAGTGTAGTGACCGATTCCAGGCAAACCTTCCAACTGGTCTGACTTGGATGGGATTTGCCCAGCAAGCTCTGAAAGAATTATCTGGGCGGCCTTATGCAAGTTCCGAGCACGGCTGTAGTAACCCAATCCTTCCCAGAGCCTGAGGACATCCTCCTGGTTGGCTGAAGCTAAAGTGTCCAGAGACGGGAAGCGGTGCAAAAATCGTTCAAAGTAAGGCAAAACTGTTTCGACCCGGGTTTGTTGAAGCATGATTTCTGACACCCACACCCTGTAAGGTGTAGGAAAAGAACGCCAGGGCAATTGCCTGGCGTTCTTGTCATACCATGTCAATAGGTCACTTGAGAACGTCATTTAGAATTGAAAACCACCTTTGTGAGGAGCCAATTTGAACTCCAGGTTGTCAACATAACCCATCAATTTCTCGTTGATATTATTCCACTCGTTAGACCCCAATACGGTTCGTGCTTTTAGCCTGGACGCCATGACGGCGCCAAGCAAGATTTGAGGACGGTTGCCATATACCGTCACCCAGGCATCAGTGACTTCGAAGCCAAACCTGTTTATTTGAGGCAAGTACTCATGCAAAACGTAGCCAAAATAGTCCTGTTCGTGTCCTGGTTTGATGTTCCAGGTCATGATGAGTTTGATCATAAGCTTAGAGAGGCGATAGTTTTGGGTCCAGTGCAATTACCTGCGTACCTTCTTCACCGAAACCACCTGTGGGAGGGATTTTAAGGCTTTCCATTGTTTCCAACTCGGTCAGCCCCATCTCCTTCAGAAACTTGCTCAACGGGTCAAGCTCCAGCTTGGAATAGGGGGTTTCATAGTGCATCGGGATGACGATGTTTGGCTCGAGCATGCTGATTACTTCAGCGGCTTTGGAAGCGTTTAGCCCTCCTCCAGACCCGACTGGAACGAGGGCAATGTTGATATTACCCAACTCTTCGACCATGGTTTGACTCGGGACTATGTTGGTTTGACCAAGGTGTAGAACGGTGATTGAACCATAATCGATCACGTAAATGGTATTGCGCAATTCTTTGTTTTCAGACTTGAATGGGGTGGTCTGGATGCCAGTGAGAAAAACACCCCCGCGTTCATATTCGCCGGGTCCTTCGATCACGAATGGGTTGCCCTTTACCACGCTGATATTGTTATGTGAAAGGTCATTACTGCTGACAGTCACGATCTCGGCTTTCAATTTGAGGGGATTGTAACCAGCCACAGCTGAATCGAATGGATCGGTGATGACAGTAGCAAAATTGCGTTCAGTGATCCGAAAACAAGAATTTCCATACCAGGTAATTTCCATAAGTTAACCTCCGATAAACAACCTCATCATTGAGGATAGTTTTCAATACTATTATATCAGGCTGGCTCTGGCTGCCCGGACCATGTAAAAGAGTAGATAGTATCTAAACAGATGAGAGTCTTTATTGCTTCCAAGCAGGCATAAGTGGTTGATTATTCTCGTCTTTCCACCACATTCTGACCGTGTCAAACATGATCGCAAGCGTCTGCGCTTTTTCTTCGGCAGTCATCAGGCGGGGTTGTACTTTGTCAATGAACTGGATCGGTATCAGCTCGACCCCCAAATACTTGCCGTCGTAAAAGACGTGCCGGTCCAGGAATCCGATATCTGTATTTTCGGCGATGCCAAATTGGTCAAAAAAGAGATTACCAAGCCCATAATGGAAGAAGCTGTCACTGTAAAACTCGGCGTAATGAGGCACATGCGATTGGCTGCCGCTGGCAATGATCGCGCCGGCATCTGCCACGATCTTAAAGTCTCGTTCAATGGCAGCTACAGGAGACCAGGTGTAGACTTCTTCGTGTTGAAAGGTTGCTATCGGTAAATAGCCTTCCGCGCGAAGTTCACGTATGGCTTGCGCCATGGTTTCCATGTCACAGTGATAGGCACCAGAAGACGTCTCACTTGCCTGAGCAAAGTTGGGCGATTTGGCATTGCAGCCAATAAAAGCAATTTTATTGCCGTTTACTTCCAGTTTTACCGGTGCACTGGCATCGTAAATATCTTTTCCACCCCCGTAAACCGGCCAGCCTTCTTTGGCGTAGAGATCAAGAGTGTAAAGCATGCCCTCTTCGCCATAATCCTCAAAGTGGTCGCCGGTTAGTTCCACGATATCCGTACCGACATATCGAAGCAGCTCCATATATCTTTCAGGTGTGCAAAAAACCAGGTAACCTCCCATTGTATGCGGAGGGCAATTCTGGGCGAAAGGCACTTCGTTGCTGATGTGCAGAATGTCGGCTTCCTGCATGATGGCAGCGATGTTTTCACCCGGTACGAGCACTCCACGCTGGTCCATCCCCACGGCGGTGGCACGAACAAGGGCAGTTACACCTGTGAGCATGACAGTAGTGATTTTGGAAGAATTCAGGTTGGTGAAATACAAGTTTGCCAGTTCGGGAGGATGGCTGAAATTCTCGTCCGATTCTACTGGACTGAGAGAGATAGGAACATTAAGCGGATACAGATCGCGATCGAAATCTTTGTGAATGGGGGACTGACTTTCGATGGCTATGACCTTCCAACGCAGCTGGATTTCTTCAAAAGGGATGATCGCCCACGTGTTTTGGGTGGTCCAGGCTGTCTCGAGCACTTGTTCTTTTGGCAAGGTCCAAACCGTTTCTCCAGGTTCTCCCATGATGCTGGTGAGGGCTGGTAAATCGTCTTCGCTGATAAGAAGGGTGGAAATTGCATCTTCAGGTTTTCCCTGCCAGAGATTTTGAATCCAGTCGAAACTGACTTGTTCTATTACTGTTGGGAAGGGCGCCACCAATGCATAAACCCAATTGCCGATGGGGTTGGATCCGCCGAATGCGAAAGTGTAGGCGATCTCGTTTGATGCGCCTTGTGGTTTAGGCAGGGTTTGCTGCTCTAATAGCTGGGTAAAGGCGAGCGGCAAATTGGGATTAGGTTGGTAGACATAGAGCGGGGGCAGGCTCGTCGCGGTTTGGGTCGGGCTTAGCTCAGCAGCAGGAGGCTCAGTCTGACTAGATGTTGCCTGTGCAGCAGGTTCAGTTGGTGGATTTAGTGTGGGCACAGCCTTGCAAGACGGTAGAGCCAGGATAAAAAATAAACTGAGTAAGAGGAGAATAATCTTTGATCTGCGCATAAAGGTGCTTTCTGAGTGAATAGTCTTTGTAATTTTACTCAATTCAGTTAGGGGTGTGAAATATATAGTTGCTTATCGTACTCGCACATAACAAACTAATAGAGAATCAATTTTTTTCAATAAAAATGACGGAATGAGCATCATACCCATTCCGCCAAATGACAGAAACATCTGCAAAGATTAGGCTTTCACAAAGGTCAAACCTGTTTCCGCCGCATCGATTTTGATCGTGTCGCCTTCGCTGAAGTCGCCGCTCAGTATCTTGAGTGCCAGCGGGTCCTGCACCTCGCGCTGAATGGCACGCTTTAGGGGACGCGCGCCAAATTCAGGGTCGTAACCAACATCTGCCAGCCATTCTCGGGCAGCCGGACTGATCTCGAGCTTTAGACCGCGATCTGCCAGAAGGTTAGAGACATGCTGCAGTTGAATGCCAACGATCTCGCCCAAGTTGTCACGGGTCAGCGATTTGAACACAACGATCTCATCCACCCGGTTCAAAAATTCTGGTCTGAAGAATTTCTTCAAAAGTTCCACTATCTCATCGCGGCTGACCTGCCTGGGTTGACCGGCTTCGTCATTCATCCAAAGCTGGCTGCCCAGGTTGCTGGTCATGATGATCAGCGTATTGCGAAAGTCGACCGTCCGTCCCTGCCCATCAGTCATGCGCCCGTCATCCAGTACCTGCAGAAGCGCGTTGAAAATCTCGGAGTGAGCCTTCTCAATTTCATCAAATAAAACTACGCTGTAAGGGCGGCGGCGCACCGCTTCAGTCAGCTGACCGCCTTCTTCGTAGCCTACGTAGCCTGGAGGAGCCCCAAACAGGCGGCTGATGGTGTGGCGTTCCTGGTATTCGCTCATGTCAATGCGCACCATGGCATTTTGGTCATCAAACAGGAACTCTGCCAGGGCACGCGCCAGTTCGGTCTTGCCAACACCAGTCGGACCCAGGAAAATGAAAGATCCGATTGGGCGGTTGGGATCCTGCATTCCGGAACGTGAGCGGCGTACCGCCTTGGAGACTGCGTTGATTGCCGCGTCCTGCCCTACAACGCGTTCGTGAAGACGCTCTTCCATGCGCAGGAGTTTCTCCATCTCGCCTTCCAACAGTCGGCTGACTGGGATGCCGGTCCATTTCCCTACAACAGAAGCGATTTCTTCGGCGTCTACCTCTTCCTTTAGCAATGCTCCCTGTTTCTGCTGTTCTTGAAGCTTTTCCTCGGCGTTGTGTATCTTGTTTTCAAGCTCAAGGATAGTGCCATAGCGTAGCCGCGAAGCCTTTTCAAGGTCGGCGTTTCTTTCTGCCTCTTCCATTTCCTGCTGAGCCTGATCAAGCTTTTCTTTCAGGTCTTTGAAGCTCTGAATTGCTTGTTTTTCAGCCTGCCATTGGGCTGTCAGCGCTTTTGATTTCTCGCCTAAATCAGCCAGATCCTGCTCGATTTTTTCAAGACGTTCTTTGGAGGCCTTATCACTTTCTTTTTGCAAGGCTTGTTTTTCAATTTCGAGCTGCAAGATATCCCGATCGACCTCGTCCAGAGCCTGAGGCTTGGAGTCAATCTCTGTGCGCAGGTGTGCGGCGGCTTCGTCAATTAAATCGATAGCCTTGTCCGGTAATTGTCGGTCTGTGATATAGCGGTTGCTCAAAGTTGAGGCAGCGATCACTGCGGAATCGGTGATACGCACACCGTGATGCACCTCATATTTTGATTTCAAGCCGCGCAAAATACTGATAGTATCTTCCACACTGGGTTCAGCCACGTAAACCGGCTGAAAACGGCGCTCCAGCGCCGCGTCTTTTTCCACATATTTGCGATATTCGTTGGTAGTAGTGGCACCGATCAAGTGCAGCTCACCCCGCGCAAGCATCGGCTTGAGAATGTTGCCGGCATCCATGGCGCCTTCTGCTGCGCCTGCGCCGATGACGGTGTGCATTTCATCGATGAAAAGGATGATCTGGCCATCAGATTCAGTTACTTCTTTCAAAGTGGCTTTGAGCCGTTCCTCAAATTCACCGCGATATTTGGCACCAGCAACCATTGCTGCCATATCCAGCTGGACAAGCCGTTTATTTTTCAGACCTTCAGGCACATCGCGATTGACGATTCGTTGAGCCAATCCTTCGACAATGGCTGTCTTACCCACGCCAGGCTCACCAATGAGGGCGGGATTGTTCTTGGTGCGGCGGGTGAGAATTTCGATTGTGCGGCGGATTTGTTCGTCGCGTCCGATAACCGGGTCCATCTTACCTTGGCGGGCAAGCGCGGTCAGGTCGCGCCCATACTTTTCAAGCGCCTGATAGGTATCTTCTGGGTTTTGGCTGGTGACCGACTGGTTACCGCGGATATCACGCAGGGCTTTGAGCACGGCATCCTTTGTCACACCGAAGGAAGAAAGAGTTTTTCCCTCTGGGCTATCAGTGATACCAAGCAAAATATGTTCTGTAGATGTGTATTCGTCTCCCATGCCTTTGGCATAGCGTTCAGCTGCGTTCAACACATCCGCAGCAAGGTGTGAGAGACCCACCTCGCCGACAGTGCCGCCATAGACTTTGGGGTGACCCGCCAGGTCCTTACGCACTTCTTCTTTTAATACTTCAGCAGAGCCAGCGATTTGCTTGATCACAGTTGGTACGGTACTGTCAGACTGATTGAGCAAAGCCAGTAATAAATGGCTGGGTTCGATAGTTTGGTGATTAAACTCTTGCACCAGCTGTTGGGCGTTGAACACAGCTTGTTGAGCTTTTTGTGTAAATTTGTTGAGGTCCATTAAAAATCCTCCTGATTTTCTGTAAAATTATTTTCTTGTATGTTTATCATACAGAGGATGCATAAGTATTCTGTAAAAATTCTGAAGAATATTTGTCCCATGGACCAGTAAATATTGCAAAAATATTGTCATTTTTGCCTTCTGAGGGTAATTCGTCTCAGCATTTAATACATGACATGAGGGGTAAACGGATGCGATTGTTAAATCCATGTTAAATCGGCTCAGGACATCTATTCTGAGACGAAAAGAATCTTATAATCAATCGTTTTGAGAAAAGGAATTAATATGATGCAAAATTGGAGTATATTCGAGGTAACAGTAGTTGGTTTGATTGCGCTTGTCCTGCTGGTATTGGGAGCTAACTATGCTGTAAAAAAGTTGATTGGAATAGCGAACTATTTCAAGCTATCCAGCACCTTTATGGGCATGACAGTCCTTTCAGTCGCCACCTCGCTGCCTGAAATCACTTCGCATTTCACTGCGTCTGTCAACATTCTACGAGGCACGCTGGATTATCAAACAGGTTCTGCTATTGTGTTGGGAGCCAATATTGGCTCGGACGTGGTTCAGCAGACCCTGATTATGGGTATTGTCATTCTCTTAGCGGGCACGATGTACTTTCGACGTTACTTCCTCTGGAAGAGTATGATTCCAATGATCGGCACGACCATCATGTGCATCATTCTCGGTTGGGACGGCAACTATTCCCGTATTGATGGGGCAATCTTGTTTGGGTCTTTTCTGGCTTATACCTATTATCTTTATTCGGATGAACGCAAGCATTACAAGGAAGAGGATAACCAACTACAATCCGACGAAGTGGCTGACGATGCACCTCAGAATGGGCGTGAAGTATTAAGGGATAGCCTGATTACGACAGCCTTATTGGTTGTCATCATTGGCTGTGCAACCTTCGTTTTGTCTTCCACTGAAGTCATTGTCGATAGGACCGGTGTTGGCGGGTCATTAATTGGTGTGGTTACTCTTGGTCTGGCGTCAGCCCTGCCCGAGCTCACCACAGCCCTGGCTGGTGTCCGGCACAAGGAAGCTGGCATCTCATTGGGAACCTTGGTGGGCAGCAACATCACTAACCCCTTGTTGGCGATTGGTGGTGGTGCGCTCATTTCTACGTATGCAGTACCCCGACCGCTGGTCTTGTGGGATCTCCCTTGGGAGACTTTGACAGGCATGTTGTTGTGGGCGATCTTGTGGTTCAACAAAGGCAAGTTGGGTAAAAAATCTGCTATTTATCTGATCGTCATTTACTTTGTCTACATTCTCTTCCGCAGTCTGTTTTTCAATGTGGACTTCTAAAATTATGTAATTCAAAAAGCAGCACTGAGACTTAACGGTGCTGCTTTTTTATTTAAGGTTTTCGAATAACTCTTTTTGGTGGATAAATCAGTGAATACTCAAGCCAGGTTAAAACTAAAAGAAGGGGAAATATTCAATCTTAAATCAAACTGATAAGTCAAAAATGATTGCTTATTCACGCACTTGTAATTTAAATAAAATCGGATAAAATGGATAGTTAGGAATCCTAAATAATTATGGAAGAGTCGTTAAATATTAAATTTCAACACTTAATTTTGCGCTTTCACCAAGTGGGAGGCGAGATGCCCCCGTTGGAAAGGTTTGATATCACGCCTGCTCAGGTAGTCTATTTGGACTTTTTGGCAAAGCATCCTGATTGCCGCCTAAGTCAGTTGACTGAAGCCTTAAATTACAAGGCAGCTAGTGTTAGCGGGATGGTGAGCAATTTAGAGGCAAAAGGATTGGTGAGGAAAACCTGGGAGCCTGATGACGCGAGGGCTCTTTCGTTGGCTTTGACAGAAGAAGGACAAGCGGCAATCCTTGAAATCGAAATATTTCGAGACAAACGGGTAGAGACAATATTAGAAAGACTAAGTAACGAAGAAAAACAGACTTTGTTAAGTCTATTAGAAAAAGCACTGACTGCTGCAGAGGAGCAACAAAATGATTAATCAATTAATGGTAATGAATGTCGTACGATTTTTGCACAACCTGTTTACAGTTGTTTGGATTGGCGGACTGGTGTTGACAGCGTTCGTTGTGTTACCTGGGATACGTAAGAACCCAAAGGTTAGCGAACCAATGGTAGCAATCGATGGGATCCAGGACCGGCTTAAACCTTTTGCTCTGACAAGCATGGCGGGTCTCGCCATAACCGGATTGCTCTTGGGCAGGTCGTCTAAGAATTTCACCGGATTGATGGATTTTGGCACGCAATACATGACAGCTTTATCATTAAAGCATATCTTGATCGTGGTAATGGTAATCCTGGCTTTTGTGCGACTTTCAATTAATAAGAAGGTAAAGATTGAGAAGAATATGCAGCTCCAAAAAGCTTCGGTAGGCCTCCTGGCACTTAACGCGCTGCTTGGAATTGTGGTTTTATTCCTTTCGTCGATGATCTAGGGGTAGAAGTCGATCACAAAAAATTACGGTTTAATAGTTATTCTCATTAAAATTCAAAACAGGAATTTCTAAATTTATCTTGCCTAAATCATGAAGATAGATCGTTTTTAATTTGAACTCGGTCTATCTTTCTTGAGTTACCGATCACAGAAAAACAGCTTTTTTTCACGATAATAAGTTATATAAACAATAATCTCCTATTGAGAAAAATGTATCTTTTGAGTCCGTTATACGGTTATATAAAAGAATTGATAGTATATGATAGTATCCTACTTTGACGAGGAGATCTTTAGTGTACGCTGACAACGAAAACGTAAATGAACCTTACCTTGATCGTTTGCGGAAATTGACCAGTCTGGAATCGGAATTCATCAAGTAGTCCAGCCCAATCTATGCTTGGATGGCAGTGCACGATGCTCTGGCTATCGGCTATGTAATGGAAAACTGAGAGGAAAAAATGGAA
>CAZDPK010000006.1:0-50193 GCA_964507335.1 uncultured Anaerolineaceae bacterium
CAATAAAAAAGGCGGAATACGCTTTCTTGCGTACTCCGCCCAGCCATTATACGATATCGATCGTTTACTTCTCTGGCGTGTCTTTAGTCCTGGCTAAGTTTAGAAATCTTTGCCAGCCTTGCTTAATTTTGAAACCCTGCAAGCGCCAGGTGCCGACGATGCCATAAGGGAGGAACATCACGATCAATACAAAAATGACACCGAATACCAGTGGCCAGCGGGCGCCAAACCAGGTATAGAAGAACTGACCAAATATTTGCATGATCCCAGCGCCCAAAACCGGACCGATCAACGTTCCCATACCGCCCAAAATAGTCATGATCAGCGCATTTACTGTAGTTACACCAGAGGTCATCGAAGGAGTAGCACTGGTGGTCCACAAAGCATATAAGGCACCAGCAACGCCAGCAAAGACCGATGCGATCACAAACGCCAGAGTTCGGTACGTGACAGGGTTGTAGCCAATCATCCTGGAGCGATCTTCATTCTCGCGGGTCGCCTGGATAACACGACCAGTAGGCGAGCTTACGATACGTTTCATCAACATGTAAGCAATCACCAAAAATGCGAGAGCAATAAAATAGAAAGTGAGACGATTTTGAGTGGGATTGATCCACATCGGTACCGGTACACCGTGCATACCTTCATCGGCCCCAGTCCACTCCACAAAATCAGTTGCCCGTGTGAGCAAGTTTAGAGCAGTTGAGAGCGCCAGGGTCAGCATGGCAAAGTATGCGCCTTTGACCCGCATCGCTGAAGCGCTAAACAGCAATCCGATCAAGATCGAGACCAAAATTGCCGCCAGGAAACACCCAATCAATATGACAATCTCGGTAATGTTAAAACTGCCAATCAAAATCTGATAACTTTTCAATATATCCGGGGCGACGTGAGTGAGCAGTAGAGCTATGGTATATGCCCCACCACCAAAAGAAGCTGCATGACCAAATGACAACATGCCCGCATAACCAATCAACAGATCATAACTCATAGCAAACACAGCCATGATGAAGAAGTTGATCAATTGTCCCTGCCAAAATTTATTGGTGCCTTCAGTCAGGCTGTTCTGCCCAAGCAAAGAAAAAATGAACGGAAAAGCGAAGGCAAGAACTACAAAGATGAGAAAGCCTTTGTCTTTTTTCCAAATATTGTTCTTCATAGTTAGTCCTTCTTCCCAAACAGACCTTGCGGTCGCAGGAGCAAAACAATAATCATGATAATTACAGTCGAGGCTTCAGCAATGGTAGGAGAAAGCTGCAGTTTCAGGGCAAAGTAGTCACCAAATGCGCGTGCCATGCCAAGAATAATGGCACCCACGAAGGCACCAACATAACTGCCCATGCCCCCAATTACCACGGTGATGAACCCTTGCATTTGGTATTGGTCACCCATCATTGGTTGCACCGGCAAAAACGGTGCAGCTCCGATGCCGCCCAAGGCTGCCAAAGCCACACCTAAGGCAAATACGATGGTGAATACCCTTTTAACATTAATTCCCAAGGCTTCAACCATTTGCGGGTCCTGCACACCGGCACGGATGATCATGCCCAGCCGGCTGCGGGTCATTAACAGGGTGACAAAGACGAACATTACCACGCCGAGCAAGATGACAAACAGCCGATATGTTGGGAAGGTTACCCCGGCAATACTAATCGTCGAAGAACCGTTCATCAACCATTCAGCAATCGTTGTTGCCCGACCAGGTTGGGCAAACAAGGGAGGACGAACCATTTGGTACGCCAGCGGATCCCATAAAACCTGGACCAATTCTCGCAAAACAAAGCTCAAACCAAGGGTCATCAATACGATAAAGAAGGAACGCACATACAGAGGGCGAATAACAGTCATTTCGATCAGTGCGCCCAACAAAAAACCGAAAAGCGTGGCAGCGATGATGGAAAGGGCAAATCGCAAATTCCCATCCATCAGCAGAACGCCTTCGGAGGCACTGTCTCGAACAAGCGTAAAAATAACCGTTAACACCAGGAGAACAATTGGCAGAATCAGACGTTTTCTCAATGGTTCAGTAGCATTTATTTCTGTGCGATCACCGGGTTTACTTACTCCGATGGCAACCAGCGCTCCACTGATCATCAACAATAAAGGTCTCCAAACAAAGCGCGACAGAGGTTCCTGGGCGCTTATCTCCGCCAGAGGATTGGAAGAGGTGGTCGTTGCTGCAACCATGGCGGTCTGAGCCAGCCCGATGATATCAAATTTCAACAAGGCTAAAACAGCGACGATCAACGCCGCAATATACATGAGTGTAGGTAAGCGTTTTTGCCAGGCTTCACTCAAGTTGAGCCGCACAAGAAGTGGTTTGACCAGAGGGATCAACATTACCCCGGTCGCAAAGGCCAATACAATGGGCAGAACGCCAAAGATAAAGGTTGGGTTGGTATAGAATTGCCAGCCAGCATAAGCACCAAGCATAAACATTGAGCCATGGGCAAAATTCAGGACATCCATCAAACCAAAAATCAGGGTCAGACCGGCAGCAACCAGGAAGAACAGGGAACCAAGGGTTAACCCTGAGAGCGTAGTGCGGATAAAGGCTTCCTGCCCGGCATAGCTGTATAAGCCGAAAATTACTCCAACTACCGCCAAAAACCCGATCACAGCATAAAGTATCTTTTTAGTATTATGGCTCATTACGCCTCACTTTTGCTAACTGGAGCCTGGATGCTGGCTCCCAGGTACTGGTGGATAAGGTCCTGGTTCTGAACCAGGTCTGACATGAGACCTCTGTGAACACTTTTCCCATCATCGATGATGACATAACGTTCAGCCAACTGGCTGGCCATAATGAAATTTTGCTCAACCAGCAGGATTGTTGTGGTTTCTTTTAATTTGCGAATGGCAACCATCATTTGTTGGATCAGGATAGGGGCAAGACCTTCGCTCGGTTCGTCGATCAGGAGCAGTTTGTTATCGGGAACCAATGCGCGCGCCACAGCCAGCATCTGTTGTTGTCCACCAGATAGCTGGTTTCCTTTTAACTTGGAAAGCCGTGCCAGGTCAGGGAATAGTTCGAAAATGAAATCAGCATGGCGATCAAGGTCACCTTTTTTGCGTTCTGCCAGTTTTAGGTTTTCCATCACGGTCAAAGCGCGAAAAATTGCCCGGTTTTCAGGCACATAACCGATGCCAAAGTTGGCAATATTAAAAGCGCGCTTACCCTGAATTTCCTGACCGTCAAAAATCACTCTGCCATTTCGTGGCGGGGTCAAGCCCATAATCGTCTTGAGCGTCGTGGTCTTGCCAGCACCGTTGCGACCCAAAAGAACCGTAATAGAGCCTTTGGCAACGTCAACTGAAACTCCTTCAAGAATATGGAATTGACCGATGTATGTGTCTATCCCTTCGACGCTTAATAAATATCTGTTCGTGTCTGCTGTATCCGTCATGCTAATTCTCCATACAGGTCTCCCAGGTAAGCCGCCTGGACCTGAGCATTGTGGGCAATCTCCTGAGGAGTCCCTTCTGCCAGCAAGCGACCCTGTGCCATCACAGTGATGCGGTTGGAGACTGACATAACCATATCCATACGATGTTCTACCAGGATAGCCGTGCTTTCCTTGAGATGAACCACTTTGTTGATGATCTCAATCAATTCAGGCACCTGTTCAGATGACATGCCCGCAGTCGGTTCATCAAAAAGGAGTAATTCAGGCTCGGTGGAGAGCATGATACCCAATTCGAGTTTGCGTTTTTCGCCGTGAGCCAGGTTACGAGCAAATGTGCCCTCCTTGCCCTGCAACCCAACCAGGGCGATTACTTCCATGGCTTTTTCTGCATAGGTTGGATATTGCTCAGCAAGGGTGAAAAACCGAAAATTGTCCTTGCCCATAGCTTGTGCCCCGAGGCGAATGTTTTCAAGCACGGTCAGATTTGGAAAAATATTCGTAATCTGGAAGGATCGCCCTATGCCCATATGGGCTCGGCGTTGCGGAGCTACATTCGTGATGTTCTCTCCTTTGTAGAAGATTTTTCCACTATCAGGTGCCATCATACCGCTGAGTAAGTTGAACAAAGTTGTCTTCCCAGCGCCATTAGGACCTATTATCGCGTGCATGCTGCCTTTGGCGATCTGGATGCTGACGTCATCCACCGCGACCAGTCCGCCGAAAGATTTGCGCAGATTTTGCGCTTCAAGTATGGTTTCGTTGGTCATTCAATCCTTTCCCTTATCATCCTAAATGGTTAGTTTCAGGTTTATGTACAAATTCTAAATTTAATTTTGAGTCAGTTAAAAAAATTTCGAAGCGCGGTGTAAAAAGAAACACCAACCCCATTTCTGAGGAAGCAAAACGCTCATTTCTTTTGAAAGCGTTTCGATACCTTTTCAATTAACTCAAAGTGTCGCCATGATCTCTCTCACAAAATACAGTAGTTTGTGAAAGAAATGGTCAACAATTTTTCATCAAAACAAATTGTTCAGGCAGGGAGGTTTCCCTCCCTGCCTTTGCAGTAGTTAGATTTACGGAGCCGGGATGACGGTCAGATCACCACAGCGGGATGCATAATCACCTGCGAGGGTGCAGGGGACATCCAGTTCGTCGAATTCAGAGACATAGATGGTTTCGAAGAATCTGTATTCATTGATACCGTCTTTGTCCAGGTCAGGATCAAGGTTGACCAGTTTCAGAATGTTCATTGGTTGTTCGCAGACATGATCTTCGGGGCGGATGTGATAGGTGCCCTTGGGACCATCGAAAGTCAAACCTTCCAAGGCTGCAATCATGGCGTCACCGCTGGCGTCTCCGCCAGTTTTCTTCAGAGCTTCACCCAATGCAATCGCGGAAGCAAAACCGCCAGCCGTGAACAGATCGGGGTATTCGCCGAAGACTTCCAAGTGGCGTTCGACCAACCAGTCGTTAACTGGATTCTGAGGAACGGTCCAGTGATAGACATTCAGACCAGTTGAACCAAGAGCACTGCCGAAGACAGCCGCGAAGGAGGCGTTGTCGCCGAAACCAGTACCAACGGTCATGGAGTCAAGCGTGCCAAGGTCAGTCAACTGCTGGAATAAGGTCACATAACCGGTTCCAGACCAAGTCAGGAAAAGGTTTTGTGCGCCGCTGTCCATTGCCTGCTGGATGTAGGCAGTGAAGTCGGTTGTTTCGAAGGGCACAGCAACTGGAGCAATCAGGTTTCCGCCAAATTTGCCAACAGCATAACCCAAAGCAACATTGGAACCCTGTCCGAAGGCATTGTCCACGTAGATGTGAGCGAAGTCGGGTCCGACATTTTCGACCAGGTATTTGGCGATCACGAGGGTATCGTCAAAGCTGGTGCGGGAGGTGCGGAAGACGTAGGGGTTGAAGTTAGGACCGGTGGGGAAGGAGGAAGCAGCAGGATCGATCATAAGGATCATCTTGTTTTCCAGCGCAACGTTGGTCAGGGCGACTGCGGAGGCAGAGGAAACGGGACCCTGCAGGAGTTCGACACCATCTTTTTCGATCAGTTCCTGGGCAAGCGATACTGCTTTTTCAGGAGTACCTTCATCATCTTTAACGATGACTTCAACTGGGCGATTAGCGATGATCGGGCGACCCTCTTCATCAAAATTGCCTTCAGCCATATATTCCAGACCAAGCTGGAAACCGCGCTGTTGCTGCTGACCATAGAGAGCCATCAGACCGGACATCATACCGATTTGACCAATCTTCAGCACTGGACCAAGTTCGGCCACTGGTTCTTCGGTTGCTTCTTCGGTCACAACAACTTCCTCAGTTTCTTCCACTGGGGGTTCGGTGACAACAACTTCTTCGGTTGGTTCAGGGGTTTGCTCAACGGGTTTGACGCAAGCACCCAATACCATGCTCAAAACGAGCAGCATGGCGACTACAAAAAATATCGACTTTTTCATCATTTCTCCTGTATTATTTTTCTTTCTAAATTACCTCTGACAAATGTCAGTTGGTTACAATTGTTCCTGATCGCTGTGTTTCAGTGCAAAACCCATCAGAAGCGTGTTTAGCGGTTCAGGTTTGTCCAGGCAGAGGGCGTGCCCTGCTCCTGGGACGACAACATATTCGGCTTGAGGGATACGATCCACCATCATTTGCGCCATTTTACGTCCCTTGATCGGGTCCTCTTCCCCCACCACGATCATGGTTGGGCAACTAATTTGCCCCAATTGGTCAGTAATATTGTAAGCTGAAAAAGCATCCATCAGCTTCACAAAGGAGGAAAGGTCCAGCTTGGCGAAGTTAGCCTGAGAGGCTGGAAACAAGGCTTCATTTCGCGTCAGGTATTCTTCACCGAAATTCAGAAACACTGAAGTATGGAAAAGCAGCTCGGCATCGTTGCGTTCACCGGCTATTTTCCAGGGGTAAGACTGCAATTTAAGCAAAAGGGGCACTTCAGAGACGCCATCAATCACGATCAGGCTCTTGGTTTTTTCCGGATGCCGCAAAGCGAACATCATGCTAATCTCAGAGCCGTAGGAAATACCGGCAATGTGCGCTTTTTCGACCCCAAGGGCGTCCAGCAACCCTGCCAGGTCATCAGCATGCAATTCCATGGAGTAGGGTCCGTCCGTATGATCAGATTGCCACATGCCGCGGCAGTCATAGAGCAGTACACGAAAATGTTTGGATAGCGCTCTGGTTTGGAAAAACCAGCTGGCAGTACTCATCATAATCCCGTTAGACAGGACAATCACATCCCCGTCTTCGGGTCCGTGAAGTTCATAGTACAGGTTGATATTGTTGACTGCTATCCGAGGCATTTCTTGTTCTTCCTATGCTGGTTCAAATGCCAGAAACTTCCTGGCAGATTCACCCTCACCCCGAACAACAAAGGTTTGTTTGAGGGGTAAACCGATCTTGATCGTGGCAGGATTGCTTAAATCCATACCCACAATCTGGGCACTGATGCGAGCACCTTCATCAAGGCTGACGATACCAACACAATAGGGGTTTTTTGCGTTGTAACCAACTTCAGCCATGCTGGTGGGTGGAACATAAATAACAGTAAAAGCTGCCAGGGTGCCGCGCCCTTTGGTATCAATGCGCTCAGCCTTGTCGGAGTGGCAATGCGGACAAATCTGACGTTGGGGGATTGAGATGTTACCGCAATTAAGACAACGGGATCCAATCAACAGGTCCTGGGCAATCGCCTGCTGGAACTCTTTGGAATTCAAGTTAGTTTCAGTCATCTCAGTTCCTCTTTTCGAAGATATGCACTACGCAGGTTTGACCGGTGCCACCCACGTTATGGGTCAATCCGAATTTTAGCGTGCCTGGCAACTGCCGCTTGCCAGCAATGCCGTGCATTTGCTTCCACACTTCCACTACCTGCCCCACACCAGAAGCTCCAACCGGGTGACCCTTGGATTTCAAGCCGCCGCTGGTATTGATTGGATGGCTGCCAGTTCGGGCGGTTTGCCCTTCCATGGCTGCTTTCCAGCCTTCTCCACGAGGGA
Source organism: uncultured Anaerolineaceae bacterium (assembly GCA_964507335.1). Taxonomy (GTDB): domain Bacteria; phylum Chloroflexota; class Anaerolineae; order Anaerolineales; family Anaerolineaceae; genus Mesolinea. The sequence goes on from CAZDPK010000006.1 coordinate 7,433, forward strand.
AGAAGCCGAGGTCTTCGCTTGCCATAATTTCGGCTATGGTGAAGCAATCATGTACCTCAGCAAAGTCGACATCCTCAGGTCCAATGCCTGCCATCTCGTAGGCATGCCTGGATGCCTTTTCAGCGGCTGGAACACTGCTGAGGGATTCACGTTCTGCCAGGGTGCCGTCGCTTGCCTGCCCTGAGCCGACTATGAAAATTGGAGAGTCGCTGTATTTGGAGGCTAATTCTTCACTGACCAACAAGACCGCCGCAGCACCATCTGAAACCGGCGAGCAATCAAACAAACGTAAAGGCCAGGCAATCATCGGGTTGGCTTTCAGGTCTTTCATGAAAGCCATCTCGTCTTCCCATTGCGGAACAGGCAAGCCCTTTTGTTCGGCTTTTTTCCGTTTTCCAGCCATCACTTCAGCGATGGTCTGATTAAACTGAGCTTTTTCGTTCAATCCACCATTCTCATGGTTCTTAATCCCTACACGCAAAAGCGCGTCTGGGTCAGCATTGTATTGATCGAGATAAGCGGTTGCCATTGTTGCGTAAAAACCCGGGAAAGTGAAACCTGCCGGGATTTCGAACAACGAGTCAGCTGCCAGGGCTAAGGCATCAGTGACTTTCGCGCCTGGCAGGTCGGTCATTTTTTCCAGACCGCCCACCAACACAACATCAACATCTCCAGAAGCAATTGCCAGAGCTCCTTGCCGCAGCGCTACACCACCGCTGGCACAGGCATCTTCAATGCGCGTGCTGGCAACCGGTGAAAGACCAACCCAACTTGCCACGATGGGTGCCAGGTGGGCTTGATTCTCAAAATGGTCCGAAGTGAAGTTGCCCATGTAGAAAGCTTGAATGTCTTTTGGATCAAAACCTTTTTGAACGCTTTGCTTGAGTTCCTGGTAGGCTTCAACAAACAGGTCGCGGGAAGTCATCTCGGGGAAAACCCCGAACTTGCTCATCCCTACTCCAACAACGGCTACACCGCGTGAAAACTTCTTCGCCATACGGTTTATGCCTCCTCTTTTCGATAGATTACTGAATTTTCCAGATCGATCGGACGGTCGTGTTCTCCGGCTGCCACAAGATTCATTCGCAGCAAGTCTCCTTCGATTTGGAAGAGCCCTTTATACTTGCCAACCAAACCAAAAGTGTGTTTTTGTTGATCCATATCGATCTTGTTTTCATCGGTTTGCCAGGTGCCGCTCGAGACAATACCCAGGGTATCATAACGAGCTTCAAAGGTCCCGCCTTCAAGAAAACGGAAGTACAGACCCGGATAGGGCTGACCTTCAATTTGGGACCATTTGCCTAAGATTGTTTTCTCCATTAATTCTCCTTAAAAGAATGCTTTATCCGGAACGATTCCCAGACGATGCGCTTCCTCTCGAATCGACTCCCTGAAATCGGGATGAGCGATCTTGATCAGGGCTTCCATGCGATTTTTTACAGAGAGCCCACGCAATTGAGCGCTGCCATATTCAGTCACGATCGTATCAACGTCCTGGCTGGGCACTGTCACTCCAGCACCCGGTGCCAGTGTTGGGACGATGGTTGAGATTGTGCCATTCTTGGCAGTTGAACGCAGGGCGATGATGCCCTTACCGCCTTCCGACATCTGGGCACCTCTGTGAGTGTCCAGCTGCCCGCCGGTTCCGCTGAAATGACGTGTGCCCAGCGATTGGGAACAAACCTGTCCTATCACATCCACCTGAATAGCCGTGTTGATGCTGATCATTCGGTAGTTTTTGGCGATTACATAGGGATTGTTCACATAACTACCCCGCATGAGGAGCACATCCGGGCTTTCGTTCATGAAGTCATACAAAGGTTGGGTGCCGATCGCAAAGGTTGCCACGAACTTGCCTGGATGGAGCGTCTTGCGGCTGTTATCGGCTGCACCGTATTTCCAGAGCTTGTAAACACCGTCCACTAACAATTCAGAATGGACACCCAGGTGCCGGCGATCTGCAATAAAATCTGCCACTGCGGTAGGCATGCCGCCAATACCAAGTTGTACCGTGCATCCGTCGTCAATGAATTCGGCAACATTGTGACCAATCAGTTCATCAATGTCGTTAGGGGTGGCAGGTGGCACCTGTACCAGCGGACTGTCAAATTCCACGAAATGATCCACGAGAGAAAGTGGGATGACAACATCGCCATCTGTCCATGGCAGGTTTCGATTGACTTCCAGAATTACGATGTTGGCGGCGTCGATCATCTCACGCTCCACCACAGCGCCCATTGAAAGTGAAACCAGCCCCTCCGCATTTGGAGGGGTGCAGACACCCAACATCATGTCCAACTTACCGCCAGAACCATAGAGCTTGTCAGTGCCAGCTTTGTGCAAGTTGTTGGGGGTGTAAGAGACCCGCCCTTCACCATGAACAGCTCGATCTGGAGCGCCATAAAACCAGTTTTCGTTGAAAAACCGCCCTTCCATCTCCTGTTTCATGAAGATGTCGTAAGCGCGCATTGGCAGGCAGGTCCAGGTGGTAATATTCTCAAGACGGTCAGCCTGCCTGGCTAACTCCTCAAGCATGCCTACTGGCTCAGAGGCGGCAATGCCGATCGAAAGCGTCATGCCTGATTGAACCAAGGAGACCGCCTCGGTCATGCTAAGTAATTTGCTTTGATATTCCTCTTGCCAGCTCATTGAACCCACTTCCATTAAGGCATAATAAAACAAGTAGCAGCCTGGTTGTAACCAACGCCAGAACCGCAAAAGACTACGCGCATACCCGAGGTGATCTTACCTTGTTTGATCGCATCGTGAAAAGCGACAGGCAGACAGGCTGAGCCCATGTAACCCCATTTGTCCATGACATAATGTGCTTTTTCGACCGGCAATCCAAGGTTATCCATAACCAGTTTGATGCTGTTGACATTGACCTGAGTGAAAATGATGTGGTCGATTTCGCTTAGTTCGAAGCCGCCGTTGGCAGCGCATTCTCGAACGCGGGCAGGCCAGCCTTCGTGATTTACAGTCGGGGGGAAGGGCGTAACCAGTTTGACTTTGGTTCGTCCGGCTTCCACGCTTTCAACAGTGGCGGGTTCGTAGGTGCCGCCAGAGTAGATGCCCCAATTCTTATGGTAGGAACCGTCAGCCTTGATTGAACTGGAAATGAAACCGGGTTTGTCTGAAACACCAACAACGGCTGCACCAGCACCATCTCCGTAGAAGAAGGCAGTGACGTCGTGCTTGTAATCTGATAGTTTGTGCATCATGTAAGAACCAATCACAAGAATGTACTTCAGATGCGGATTGGTGGCAATCAAACCGGCAGCTTGTGTCAGGGCAGTCGGGAAGGATGCGCATGCGCAGCCAACATCCCAGGTGCCGGCATTGACACAACCGAGTTTAAATTGGGTTACAACGGAGGTCGCGGGGGTAATGTAGTCCGGGCTGTCCGTACCAACGATCACCAGGTCAATATCTTCTGGGGTCAGACCCGCGTCTGCGATGGCAGCTTTGCCGGCTTCAGTTGCCAGATCGGAGGTTGCCCAATCCTCTGGAGCATAAAAACGTGTTTTGATGCCACTGCTGGCTTCAAACTTAAAGACTACTTCTGCCAGTTTTGGGCTGACCTCTCCCATCCATTGAGAGAAGATTTCATTGGTAATTTCATTTTCGGGAAGGTACATCCCAGTACCTAAAATTGTTGCGTAACGAGCCATGTTTATCCTTTCAGCCAATCTTTGGTTTCTCAAAATCCAGGAAGGATCAACTATGTGCCCAATACAATACCGCCGTCCACGCTAATAACAGCACCATGGACGTAAGAGGACTCGTCGCTGGCTAACCAGGCGTAAACCTTGGCGATCTCTTCAGGAGCTCCCAATCTTTTCAGGGGTGTGCTGGCAGCCATGCCTTCCAATACTTTTTCGGGCATTTTCTGGACCATCTCGGTCAAGATAAAGCCAGGCGCAACAGCATTGACGCGGATCTGGTATTTGCCCAGTTCACGTGCCCAAGTTTTGGTCATGCCGATGACGGCAAACTTGGTGGCTGCATAGTTGGTCTGACCGAAGTTGCCGTAAAGACCGACCACACTGGAGGCACTCACGATGGAGCCACCGCCCTGCTTGATCATATAAGGGACGACAGCTTGGGTGCAATTGAAAACGCCTTTGAGATTAACGGCGATTACCGCGTCGAAGGCTTCTTCGCTCATCTGACCAACAACTTCGCCTTCTTTAAACTTGATGAACTGTCCATCACGGGTGATTCCTGCATTATTAATCAAAACATCAATGCGACCATAACGTTTGGCAACTTCGTCGATCCAGGCTTGAACTTCCTGTCGGTCAACCACGTTGACTTTCCAAAAGCTGGCGCCATTCCCCAGCTGTTCGGCCAGGGCATTGCCAGCTTCTTCATTGACGTCACAAATGACAACCTTAGCGCCTTCAGCGGCGAACTTTTCTGCTGTGGCTTTGCCAATTCCTGCGGCACCGCCGGTGATGATACAAACCTTATCTTGCAATAGCATACTTCTCTCCTTTAAGTCAGCTTATTAAGACACAAATGTATTTTGGAGCCCCTGTAATTTTGGTTATATCAATTCGAAGTTACAAATCGGTAACAAAAAAGAATGAATTTTAGAAATATCGGAATTTCTCCTCGCCGTACGGAGGGGATTCATCTCCCTGCGCAGATATATTGCAATGTCAAACTCGTCGGCTTGGGTAAGTCTGGACACCACCCTTAGGATTTCATATTTTTGTCGGGAAATTTAAGGTTTGTGTTTGCCAGGATAGTCGGGTTCAAGAAGAGAACCCAGCCTACCATCTATCACCTAATAGCTTTCAGCTCACGGTAAAGCTTTTTCAACTCATCCGGCTCTGAGCCAGGACCGTATTCATTTAGGTAGACAGCAACTGCTTGCTGGTAAATCTTGCGTAGCATAGCGGTGTTACCCATGGCGGAATAAATTCGCATTTGGAATTGATAGCCTGCCTCAAGAAGCGGTTCCTGCCTCACTAAGCGATTGCTGAGTTCCAGTCCTTTTTCAAACTCTTGATTCTGTATGGCTACCTCAAGCACCCTGCTCAGGCTGTCCAGATACAGGCGGTGAAAGTATTGCACTTCTGGCATGAAGAATTCTTGCAAGGGTTCGCCCTCCAGCAGGCGACCCTCGTAAAGATCGAGTGCTTTTTGACGATCGGCAAGATTGGAGCTGAGTGCTAACTTCTCAAATTCTGAAAAATCCAGGAAAATTTGTGCAGCTGGGTTCAGTTGATATTGGTCACCATTGCGAGTAACAAAAAACGGGCTTTCCTTGGAGGGTCTGTCTGGTTCAAGAGCCTGATTGAGCGCGCTAAGCGTGACTTTGAAGTTGTTATTCGCAGTAGATTCATCAGCGTTTGGCCAAAAATAGATTGAAAGCTGTTCTTTGCTTATTCCCTTTTCCTGGTTCAAAGCTAATGCCTGCAGCATCTGCCGGGCTCTCTCTCGTTTCCATTGTTCTGCTCCAACCAGGTGTTTTCCTTTTCGTACCTCAAAACCGCCCAGAAGCTTCAAACTTAGGCTATAGCCAGGATGATAACTACCACCCTGCGGAGAACTGATTAGTACCTGGTTGATTAGATCGGTCAGAATGTGCTTTTCTTTAACCCAGTTCAGCAAAGGATAAAAGGTGAAAGGATCATCCGAACCCAAAAGGCTGGGGCGTGTAAGCAGGAACTGGTAATTGTGGCGTTGGATCAGCTCCAGGCTTTGCTCAAGAAAGAGAATGGCAGAATTGTAATAACCTTGTTTTTGGGCGGTATACGCCTCCCATAACAGTGCGGCCGCTTTGGTCAGACGATCATTGACTTTGTCTGCGAGCGAATCTGCAACAGAAAGGATATCGCTGGCTGCATCATACTCACCAGCCAGGCTCAAGGCTGCCCCGAAAGAGATCCTTACCAACAGACCGATCCATTCATCTCCAGCATTTCCTGCAATCAACAAAGCACTGTCTGCAATCTTACGAGCTTCTTGCAAGTGTCCAGCATATCCCAGCAGGCGGCACAAGCCCCAAAGTGGTTCCACATGAATGCGAACGATATCCACATTCTGGATGGCGAACTCGTAGAGTTCCTGGATGCTCTGAATCCCCTGAATTCCGAGCCCTTGCCTGAGGTCAAGTTGCAGGGCATGACCTAGGCGAATTTTTGCCACTGCCTCCACGTAGCCGGCCTGCAGCTGCCTGGAAACTTGTAAGCCTTTTTCAGCGTAAGTTCGGGCAGCGCAAGGTTCACCTTTGAGTGAATAAAACAATGAAAGTAAAAGCGACGTTTCCCGATGAAACCGTTGCGGACGAGGCAAAGCAGTCTCAGTTGAACCTGGGTCGAGCTTTTCTAAAAGATGAATGCCTTCTTCCAGGCGACCTTCCCGAAGGAACAGGCGGGCTTCGATGAAGGACTGCGCTTCAGAATTGAGGACAGAAAGCTCACGTGCTTTTTGCAAACTTTGCTCTGCTTCAAGCATGGCTCCCTGGTTCACCTGGTTTTCCGCCATTTGGGTAAGCAGGCTGGATACTTCTTGTGGGAATTCATGCGGATCAAGCAGCGCCAGAGCCCGATCCAGTAGTTGATTAGCATTTACCGGTCTGAGCGTATCGAGATATACCTGGGCTTGCCCGCGCATCGCCAGGCTCATGCCCCAAGGGTTATTCAATAATTGATACAAACGCTGAGCGGTACGGTAGGATTCCAGCGCCTTGTCAAAATGCGCCTCCATCCGTTCCACCTCTCCGATCAAGTAATTACCATAGGGGTAGCTTATCAGTTCTTCGGGTGGGAATTGGTTCAGCCAGTAGCGTACGCTTTGCTTCAAACCTGACTGCAGCAGCCTGTCTCCAATATCGTCCAGAACCTGGCGGATACGGGTAAAATCACCGGCTGAAATTAAGTGGGCTATGGCTCTTTCCCAGTAATGGTGAGCGCTGTAGTAGCTGGCTACTTTTCGGTGCAGAGCCTTCGCCTTTTCAGAGTTCTTGGCCAATTGAGAGGTCAGGAATTCCTTGAAAATATGGTGATAACGAAATACATCCGGCTTGAGTTGTTCGATGAACAGCCCCGATTTGTACAATTCATTCAGGGTGAATGCGCTGTCCTGGGTATCCATGAGAAAATCGCATGTGTCGCTGTCAAGGAATTGCAGGATCGAGGTGTTGAGGAGAAATTCCTTATGCGCTTCAGTTTGCATGTCCAGCACTTCTTCTGCCAGGTAAGCAAAAAGATTCGCCAATGAGACTCCGCTATCTTCATCCAGCAGGTTGTTCAGGCTTAATTCGGGGAAAGCTTTGATAGATTGCCAAACCACCTGTAAACCAATCGCCCAGCCTTCAGTGCGCTCCTGGAGCAGTGAAATATCTTTTAGGTCGAGGTCTAATTGGTAAGTGGAGTTGTAGAGTTGGTGCGTCTCAGCAGGTGTAAAACTGAGAGAGTCTTTGTCGAGTTCCAAAAGTTTGCCCTGGATGCGCCATTTATTCATGGAAGGAAAACTCAATACCAGGCGGCTGAGAAGCATGATGTGTAAATTGGCAGGAAGGTGGTCGATAAACCAATCCATCATCAGCAGAACATCATTGGACTCATTCATGCCCTGAAAATCATCCAAAACTAACAGGGCTGGCTGGGTCAAATCGGTGGAGAGTGAATTCAATAAGGCGATCAGGCACTCCTGAAAATCCGCCTGGTTGTCTTCCAAAACACGTAATGCTGGTTGGCCGAGCTTTTTCTCACCCTGGTTGAATACCGTGCACAGATAGGTCAAAAAGAGGCGCGGGTCGCGTTCGTTATGCGAGACAGTGTACCAAAAGACTGGTGTATCCAGGCTTTGAGTGAGCGTGAGTGCTGAGGTAGTTTTGCCATAACCCGTCTCACAGGTCACCACTGTCAGGGGATAAGACAGGCTCTCGTGCAATAAAGCTTGCACTCGTGGTCGTGGGAGAACGGAGCTGCGCTGCGCCGGCGGTGTCAACTTGCTCAGAATGATCTGATTACGGTTGGTCATTAGGTAAATTTTACTTCACACTGGCATCCAACATACAAGCATGATGCCAATGAGTTTAAAAAGATGGGATTTATTTGCATCTGCAACACTTGCTCCTACCAAGGTGGCGCTTGGAGTCAGTCTTAAAGGACAATAGAGCCCCAGCCGTTTGGAGGGGGTCATGATGCCGGGAGCGAAGCGAGCAGTATTTGGTCTCTTCGTACGGAGGGGGTTTTTCTCCCTCCGCAACACTGCTTCAGATAATCATGCAGCTGTCCTAATCCTTAAAGTCCAATGGATGCCAGTTCTATGTTTTATTCCATTCGCAGATATTGCTTTAAACCTTCAGTGGCTGAAGCTGTACACCATCTACAACAAAAGACCCCTTTCGGGGTCTTTTGCGAAAAACTGTAATACAAAATGAATAGTCTAGTCGCCCACAATAGTGTTAATTTCACTCAAAGTGTATTTCTTGTCGCCTTCATCCAAGATATTTTCAGCGGCTGCTCTTGCTTCGTTTATAGCCTTGTTCATCTCATCTCGCATGCCCAGGCAGGCATAAGCCCTCGCCACTGCTTCATAACCAAAAGCCAGGTCGAAACCGCCAATTCCGTTGACCAAACAAAGTTGGAGAGAGCGTTGTGCATGCCAAAGCGCGATTGAACCTTGTTTCAACACAGCATGGACTCTCGAAATCAGCCACTCTCCGCGAGCCTGTTCCAGTTCTGTGCCGCATTGCGACCAGTGATAACAAGAGGCATGGGCAATCTTGACCATCTGAAAATCTTCCTCAACAGTTCGTTGCTTATCCAGGTAATCCCAGGTTTGGTTGAAAAGGTTAATTGCTAATGTTTTATGGTCAACTTCAGTCAAAGCATGCGTTCCTTGGTTTAAATCTGCCAGTCGCCGTTTTTCAGTAAAACAACTTCGGTTCCGTCTTCTTTGATACCAGTGACGGTGACATCCTTGGAGCCGACCATAAAGTCGACATGGATAAGTGAGTTGTTCATGCCCAGCTTGCGGTTTTCTTCTTCACTGCGTTCCGTGGCACCTTCCAGGTTTTCGCTGTAGGCAGCGCCCAAAGCAAAGTGGCAAGAGGCGTTTTCATCAAAGAGGGTGTTCTTAAACAAGATGCCGGTGTTGCTGATGGGAGAATTATCTGCAACCAGGGCAATCTCGCCCAGGCGTTTGGCACCTTCGTCCATCTCGAGCAAATCGTCCAGGATCTGCTTACCAACTTCGGCATCATAATCAAACACTTTACCATCCTTGAAGGTGAAGTGGAATTTATCTACGATCTGTCCGCGAACTGAAAGCGGCATCGTGGCGCGCAAAATGCCATCCACGCGGTCGGCATCGGGCATGCTGAAAACTTCTTCAGTCGGGATGTTAGGGAAGAAGCGATCGCCCTTCTGGCTGAAACCGGAGCCGCCTTCCCATATATGATTTTTTACCAGTCCAACCATCAGGTCAGTGCCTGGACCCTGGTAGTGAACACGATCAAATCGCGCATCATTCAGGAATTTTCGGTGGACTTTTAGGTTAAGATCGTGCTCTTCCCAGGCAGCGATAGGATCTGGTTGGTCAACGCGCGTTGCCATGAAGATGTTATCCCACAGTTTTTGCATTGCTTCGTCTTCCGGCAATTCCGGGAAAGCTGCTGCAGCCCAGGCAGGGCAAGCAACGGCTGTAACGCACCATTTAACCTTGTTTTGCATGGTGTAATCTTGGATGCGTTTCATTGCTTTGCCTGCCACCTTTTGCCATTGTGCAATGCGGGCAGGGTCGGCCGATTTCAGCAAATCAGGATTGGGAGCATACAAACCAAGTACATGGTAATTGTCTTTAAATAAATTTTCATTAAAGTCGACCTGATATTCCGGGAAAATTTCAAAAGCTTCGTCCGGGGCGTGCAGGTAACGATCAAGAGTGATCGTGTCATCTGAAAAATCCAAGCGAACATCACTGACGCCTTTTTCGTAGGCCTTTTTTGCCACCAAACGAGCCAAAGGCAGGGAGTGCTCGCTCATCCGTATGGTAAGCTTGTCACCGGAGTGAAGTCCAAGGCCGATGTTGACGATCAGATCGGCATATTTTTCAAAATTTTGATTATTGTCCATTTTTTTAAATCCTCCATCCCCAATTCTACACGCTTCATTATAAAATGAGAGTAACTGTCGAATAAATTGGGCTACTATCCGATAATTATCGAACAAAATTATTGACGAACATTAGAATATTATGGTAATATAAGTAGACGCCGATTCGAGAAGAATGTCGTATTTTTATATATTAAGGAGAAAAAGACAATTAGTAGTAAACAAGAATATCGTATTAATGAACGTATCCGCACAGATAAGGTCCGCCTTGTTGACGAAAACGGGGAAAACGTAGGAATCGTAAGTATCGATGACGCCTTACGCCGAGCAAATAACGCTGGTCTGGACCTGGTTGAAATCGCCCCGAATGCCGACCCATCCGTTTGTAAGATCATCAACTACAGCAAGTTCCTCTACGAAAAAGAGAAGAAGGAACGCGAAGCCCGAAAATCCCAGACAAAGATTGAGATAAAAGAGATCCGTCTGCGTCCAAAGACCAGTGATCATCATCAGGGCTTTAAGGTTCGCGACGCACGCCGTTGGCTGGAGAGTGGTATGAAGGTTAGAGTGACCATCCGCTTTAGAGGGCGGGAAATCACCTACCCAGAATTGGCATTGGAAGATCTGAGAGAAATCGCGGAAGAGTTGAGCGATGTAGCTGAAATTGAACAAGCCCCCAATATGGAAGGCAAAACAATGTTCATGATGCTCGCTCCAAAGAGAAATTAATACATAACTTTTTTTGATTGACAAAACCATTTTTCTGGTATAATTCGAGATTGGTTTATTGACCAACGGCTGAGATTGTTCGCAGCCGTTGGATTTTCTTAGAGGAGTTTGATCGTGCCACGTAAACAGAGTAGTGGAAAGTACAAAATTAAAACTCATAAGGCTACGTCCAAACGCTTCCGCATGACCGGTACCGGCAAAGTTGTTCGTACCAAAATCGGAAAAGGCCACCTGCGCCGAAACACCTCGAAGCGAACAAAATATTTGCTCGCAGAGACGATTGAAGTCAACAGCAATGGTTTGGTCAAGCATATTAAGCGCCTGGCACCCTACATGAGCAAGAAGGACTAAAGACTGTCCTGTCGTATTCGGATTAGTGTGGCTGTTGGGTGTTTACAACGAGACTAAAAGTCTGACGCCCAGGGGACCGCAAAGGAGTAAGAATGACTAGAGTAAAGAGTGGACCATATCGCCGACGCCGTCATCAACGGCTGATAGCCCATAACAGTGGCTATCGCGGCAGTTACAATCATTTGTTCAAACGCGCAAATGAGGCTTTCCTGCATGCCCAGTGGTATGCCTATAATGACCGCCGCAAACGCAAGCGCGACCTGCGCCGGCTCTGGATCGCCCGCATCAACGCTGCAGCCCGCATGAATGGCACAACTTATAGCCGCTTCATCGCCGGGATGCGTAAGAACAATGTGATCATCAACCGCAAAATGTTGGCTGCTATCGCTGTGCACGATCCTCAGGCTTTTACCAAGGTAGTCGAAACCGCTTTGGCGTAGCCTTATCCTCAGAGTTAAAAAACCCTCGTGAAATTCACGAGGGTTTTTTGTTGGTTTTCTCAATGAAAGTTCGCGAGGCCTCTTGAACGAGCGTGCCATTCAGAACGTTGCTGATATACTTCTCACCGGGAATAAAAACTGGTGTCATGGAAGAACTAATCCACAAAAACGATGTGATCAATTCAGCAACCAGGGAAACCGTTCGGGCTGAGTTCCAGGCGCGTTTTGGCTCGAGTCCGGATTTTATAGTAAGGGCTCCAGGAAGGGTAAACCTGTTGGGTGAGCACGTTGACTATAACGACGGTATTGTGCTGCCGATCGCCATCAATCTCGCCACCTGGCTGGCTTTTAGCGCTAATGGTTCTGATAAAAACAATCTTAAGGCTATCGATCTGGGGCAAAGTTGCTCTTTCACACTAACCAGTTTACAAAACAAGCAGGATTGCACTGGTAATGCTTTGCCAGATTGGGCGCAATATCCGGGTGGGGTGTGCTGGGCAGCCGCCAAGGCAGGTTTGGCTTGCCCCGGAATGGATGCGGTTTATTCGTCCAACATTCCCAGCGGGTCGGGCTTAAGTTCGTCGGCATCGATCGAAATGGCTTTCGTGCTAGCCTGGCAGACCCTGGCAAATTGGGGGTTGAGCCCCATGCAGCGGGCATTATTGGGCAAGAAAGCGGAGAATCTGTTCGTAGGGATCCAATCCGGGATCATGGACCAGTTTGCCAGCGCTTGCGGTAAAGAAAATACGCTTCTGGCGCTGGATTGCAGATCGCTGGAATGGCAAACCATTCCCCTGCCCACCGGTTTCAGTTACATCGTCGCCAATACGATGAAACCTCGCCGCTTAAGTTCTGGTGAATATAACAGGCGTAAAGCAGATTGCGACGAAGCAATTCAAAAATTGAGGGAATTTCAACCAGAGTTGTGTTCCTTACGGGAAATCTCATTGGAAGATTTCAACCATTATGCTCCCAAGCTGCCAAAGAGGATCGAGCAGCGCGCTCGCCACGTGGTTGAGGAGATAGACCGTACGATTCGTGCCATCTCATTGCTTGAAAATGGGGAAATGGAAGCCTTTGGAAAATTGTTGAACCTCGGGCACGCCAGTCTACGCGACTTCTTTGAAGTTTCCACGTCAGAATTGGACAAGATGGTTGAAATCGCACAAAGCTTACCTGGCTGCCTTGGTGCCAGGCTGACCGGTGCGGGGTTTGGCGGATGTACGATCAATATCGTTAAGCAAGAACAGGCTGAGGTTTTCGTCCACCTGTTAGCCCAGGGGTATCAGCGCGCAACCGGCATCTCACCCGATATTACTATTTGTCGCAGTGCTGAAGGGGCTAGTTTGGAATAGTTGGAATCGAACATTCCGCTAATCCAGGCACTCATTAACCTTCCTCATCGAGCAGACAGCTTTTCAATTTGAGTATAATAACGGTTCAGGAGAATCTATGACTAACATCTGGACAATTTTACAGTTTGTTTTCTTTTTTGGATTTATAGTCTTCATCCATGAGCTCGGTCACATGTTTGTTGCCAAAGGGCTCGGGATCGAAGTGGAAGAATTTGGTTTTGGCTATCCTCCCAGGCTGGCAAAACTGTTCACTTGGAAAGGAACTGAATTCACCCTTAATTGGATCCCCTTTGGTGGGTTTGTGAGACCCAAAGGTGAATCAACCACGGATGAACCAGGTGGGTTGCTCGCCGCTCCGAAGTGGAAACGCTTCCTGGTTTTGGTGGCAGGAGCAACGATGAACTTCATTTTTGGCATTGTTCTGCTGATCGTGATGTTTTCGGTTGCTGGCGGACAAGACACCAGCAAAGTCATGGTAGCCGAAATTGCCCCCAACTCACCTGCACAGGTTGCCGGACTGGCAGCAGGCGATGTGATCACGCGGGTGGGCGATTTTGACATCGCCAGCTTTGATGACATGTCGACCGCAACCAAACAATACCTTGATCAACCTGTGGAGGTCAGCTTCGTACGCGATGACGTCAGCCAATCCGTTGAGCTCGTTCCACGCAGCAATCCACCCGAAAACGAAGGGGCGATCGGTGTCAGCATCACCTACCCTGTGATCTCCTTACCGTTTGGGCAATCTGTTGTCCAGGCTTTTAAAACCTTCTGGCTGCAGGTGGAAACGACAGTTATGATCCCTGCGAATCTGATCCGTGGGGCAATTTCATCTGAAGAAGCCCGCCTTGTCGGCATCAAAGGCATCTACGATATGTTCAACAGTGCTGCCCAGATGGACCAAAGCAGCGCGGTAATAAGTACCGGTGGTTTCCCGATTTATCGTCTTTCGATCATCTCCATGATCTCAATCGCTGTTGGCATCACCAACTTACTGCCCATCCCGGCTCTGGACGGAGGACAAATCCTCTTTCTAGTGATCGAAGCAATTACTCGCAAGCGCATCCCCGAAAATGTAGCGCTCCTTATTAATAATCTTTTCTTCTACGCCCTGATCCTGTTGATGGTTTTTATCACAATCCAGGACTTCCGCAACCCGATTTTAGGACCCTAACGAGGTGGTTATGAACACATCTGACTCTATCCAAGATTTGATCAATGCCTTGATGGACCTGGACCACCAGTTTCCCTCTAAGTTACTGTACCAGTTTTCAGATCTCAGCGACACTGAACAAAAAAAGCTGGCAGGCTGCTGGAGCAATGTACCCTTGCAAAGACGTCAGACCTTTTTGCAGGACCTGGTTAGCCTGTCTGAAAATGACCCGATATTGATGTACGAAGCCGTTGCTCGCATCGCGTTAGATGATGAGGATACTGATGTTTGCGTTTCAGCGATCGACCTGCTCTTCGATTCCGAAGATCGCCACCTCGTGCCAGTTTATTTGCGTCTGCTGGCAGACCCCGCTCGCAGCGAAGCTGTGCGGGCGGCTGTTGCCAATGCGCTGGGACCCTATGTCTACATGGGCGAAGTTGAAAAATTAAAGCCAGAGGTCTTGCGCAATATCGAAGAGACACTGCTTCGTGCTTACAATGAAGACGAAAGCGTCCTTGTTAAAAGAAGAGCGTTGGAAGCGTTGGGCTACTCCAGTAGAGAAGAAATTCCGGTGTTGCTGCGAAAAGCGGCTGCCATGAGTGATGATTTGTGGCTCGAAAGCGCAATGTTTGCCATGGGACGTTCAGCGGATGAACAATGGGAAGGTAGTGTTTTGGAGAATCTGGAGCACGAAAACCCGGCTGTACGCATCCAGGCCGTGCATGCCGCTGGCGAGCTGGCCTTGAAAAAAGCCCGAAGGCAGTTGCTGCGAGCAATCGATACGGTTGAAGAAGATGATCTCAGGCATGAAATCATCTGGGCCTTGGCGCAAATTGGCGGAGAAGGCGTGGAGCGAAAGCTGGATGCCCTGCTGGCAGCTGCTGTGGATGACGAAGAAAGCGCTTTCCTGGAAGAAGCCATGGAATTGCTCAACTTCACTGATGGCAATGAGGACATGGAGCTGATTTCTGTACCATGGGATCAGGCTGAAGTCGAAGAAGATGAAGACGATCTGGACGACGAATTTGAAGAAGATGAAGATGAGTTTTCCTTTGACGAGGACTTCGATGATGAGGAATGGCAGCATTACATCGACGACGATGATGACCTGGCTGATGATGACGAATTTTCCTTGGGAGAATACGACAACGACCGCTTCTAGTAGGTTGGAGGAAGATGGAAACTGATAATGGGGTAAAAATGGCGCGTTTGCAGGCTTTTGTGAGCGGTGCGGTGCAGGGCGTCGGTTTCCGTTACTTCGCCATGAACGCTGCCCACGAGTTGGGCATCACTGGCTGGGTACGAAATTTATTTGACGGCAGCGTCCAGGTGGTGGCGGAAGGTTCCCAAGAAGCGTTGGAAACTTTTTTGAAGCATCTCCGGCGCGGACCCCATTCAGGGCGGGTGGATGAGGTTCGCTTTACATGGTTTACGTACCAGGGTGAGTTTGACCGATTTGAGGTCAGGTTCTAAAATTTGTCATCTTGAGTGAAACGAAAGATCTTTGTGATGAGTAGGCCAAGGTCAATCGTTGTCGCAAAAAATGTATCACTTAATTTCCAGGAATGACTGTTTTTCGTAGGCCAATGTTGAACGCGGGCTGACTTTTGCCTTCAATCCGGCGGCACATAACACTGTCTGATCTCAGCCTACAAAAAGAATGAAAAAGGGTCATTCCCCCAGGTTTTGTGCTAACAGTGCTTGTTTCTTCCAGGGTGGCAACTTGCTGTCTTCAACTAGTATGGCTTTTAATTCATAGACCTGGTCGCGCAGCATGGCAGCCCGCTCGAATTCCAGCTCTTTTGCTGCCGCCTTCATCTGGTTTTCCATCTCTTTGATCATTCGTTCCAACTCGCGCTGCTCCATAGTTGCAGCCAGCTCGCGGGCGCTTCTGGGGGCTTTTTTGTCTCCCTGTGAAACGTTTGCCAACCTTTCGGTGATGTCGTGGACCGCCTTGGTAATACCAACGGGAGAAATATTATGCTTTTCGTTGTAAGCTTCCTGGATCTGGCGGCGGCGATTGGTCTCATCAATGGCACGTTTCATCGAATCTGTCATCTTATCAGCATAAAGGATCACGCGTCCGTTTATATGCCGGGCAGCCCGACCAAAATTCTGAATTAGTGCTGTGGTGGAACGCAAAAAACCTTCCTTATCGGCATCCAATATCGCCACCAAAGAGACCTCCGGCAGGTCCAGCCCTTCGCGCAGCAGGTTGATGCCCACGATGACATCAAAAACGCCCAGGCGCAAATCGCGCAATATTCCAACCCGTTCCAGGGTATCCACCTCTGAATGCAGGTAGTGAACCTTAAAACCCATCTCGAGCAGATAATCAGCCATATCTTCTGCCATGCGCTTGGTCAGGGTGGTAACCAACGCCCGTTCACCCTTTTCAACCCTTGCCCGCAATTCAACGATCAGGTCGTCAACCTGTCCCTTGGTCGGTCTGACTTCCAATTGTGGGTCCAGCAATCCTGTTGGTCGGATGATTTGCTCGACCACCTGGTCTGTCTTTTCCATTTCATATGGACCGGGTGTCGCGCTTGTGTACATCGCAATGCCCATCATCTTTTCAAATTCAGGGAACTTTAGCGGTCGGTTGTCTTTGGCAGAGGGCAGGCGAAAACCATAGTCAACCAGAATTTCCTTTCGGGCGCGGTCGCCATTGTACATACCGCGCAGCTGGGGCACCATCATGTGGGATTCGTCCAGCACTAACAGATATCGGGAGGGCATAAAATCGATCAGCGTCCAGGGTGGGGTACCTTCGGCGCGTTGGTCGATGTGACGTGAATAGTTCTCGATGCCTGCGCAGGTTCCCACCTCACGCAGCATTTCCAGGTCATAGCGGGTGCGCTGTTCGAGGCGTTGAGCTTCTAACAGCCGGTCATTTTTGCGGAAATATGCCAGTCGTTCTTCCAACTCCGACTCGATATCCAGCAGGGCTTTTTCCATGCGTTTTTCTTCAGCGACATAATGCTTGGCAGGATAAATATCAATCTGATCCGGTTTTTCCAGGACTTCACCGGTAATTGGATTCAAACGAGTGATTTCTTCAATCTCATCGCCAAAAAAACTGACGCGTATAGCTTCGCACTCACTATAGGCTGGCAGAATCTCAAGCGTATCGCCCCTCACCCGAAAAATACCAGGCTTTACTTCCAGGTCGTTCCGTTGATATTGAATGTCAACCAGTTGTCGCAGAAGCGCGTTGCGGCGATAGATTTGTCCTTTAGGGATGTGCAAAACGGACGCACGGTAGGCATCCGGGTCTCCCAAACCATAAATGGCAGAAACCGAAGCTACAATGATCACATCCTGCCGGGACATCAATGCCGTGGTGGCTGCCAGGCGCAAGCGGTCGATTTCCTCGTTTATGTCGGTTTCTTTCTCGATATACAGATCGCGTCGGGGGATATAGGCCTCGGGTTGATAGTAGTCGTAATAGGAAACGAAATATTCGACTGCGTTTTCGGGGAAGAATTCGGTATATTCGGCGTAAAGCTGGGCAGCCAGGGTTTTGTTATGGGTCATGACCAGGGTCGGCAGCTGCAGCTGCTGGATCACGTTGGCAACCGTGAAAGTCTTGCCAGTACCGGTCGCTCCGAGAAGAACTTGGTTGTGATAACCCTTGTTAATACCTTCCACAAGCTGTCGGATGGCTTCCGGCTGGTCGCCGGTGGGTTGATAGGGGGCGTGAAGTTTGAATTCCATAGGCTAATTTTACATGCTTTGCGTAAGATCCGCTTCGAAATAATCTCCAATATTCTTGATTTGATCTACATAATGCAATTGCGCTCTTAAATACATTTTTTTAGAATTGCAGCTATGAATGCAAGTATTTTTACAAGGGTTCTCATTGGGTGAGCGATCAAAGGTTCATCCTTCACCAGGAAAAGATCTGCAATCCTGCTTACAAAAAAACGACCTTTCGGCCGTCTTTTTGTAAAGTTTTCAATAATGCTGTTTATTGATTCTTATAGCGCTTGATCAGTTCCAAAACATAGTCCCAGTTCACGATCTTTTCAAGAACTTCTTCAAGGTGCTTTTTACGCAGGTTTTGGTAATCCAGGTAATAGGCATGTTCCCAAACATCCAAACCGAATACAGGGGATTTGCCATCTTTCCAAGGGTTGTCGCCATTGGGGGTGGAGTAGATTTCCAGTTTATCGTCATCTACTACCAGCCAGACCCAACCGCTGCCAAACTGACCAACACCTTTGGTAACCAATTGACTTTTGAATTCTTCAACAGAGCCAAAAGCTTCTACCAATAGTGCTTCTAATTCGGCGGACAGGTGGCTTTGACCAACGGGAGCAAACTGTTTCCAGTACAAATTGTGATTCCAGGCTTGGGCAGAGTTGTTATAGAGTTTTTTCAAGGAAGGATCCTTGCCAGCAACGTCAACAATCTCTTCGAGTGTTGCGCCTTCCAGCGCAGTGCCCTTCACCAGGTCTTTGGTGGTGTCATAATAGGCTTTGTGGTGCTTGCCATAGTGAAATTCGATAGTTTGTTCTGAAATAACCGGAGCCAGGGCGTCCTTGGCATAGGGCAATTCAGGTAATTCTAAAGGTGTTTTCATCCAATCTTCTTTGTGTGCCATAATATTTTTTATCTCCTTGTTCTAATTTCTAACGTTAATCAGATTATAAAAAACGCATGACACTTTGGCGAGTCTTTGTACAAGGTCTGAGCAAATACAAGTTCACCCGCCGATTTTCAGCTTAGAACTGCGTCTCCAGTGCTTCTAACTTTTCATGTTTTTCATGGTGCATTTCCAAAATCTTGTCTTTAACCGCCTTCAGACGTTTACCGCGCAATGGAAACGCGAACAAAATTAGGGCGGCAAGTAGAAGTGTCACACCCGGAATCAAGCCCATCACTGCACGAATAGCAAACAAAGCAGTCTCAGGTTGATCCAAAAAGATTAAGCCAGCGTTAGAATTGCGGGTGACAAATTGTCCGGCAGCCAATGCGGAGGCGGTAATTGTCACAGCCAGCGACTGTGCAGGCTTGGTGATCAGGGCGTTAGCACCGTAGAAAGAGCCTTCCCGACGCACACCTGTGCGTACCTCATCTTCATCAATGACCTGTCCAAGCAGCAAATAGTTGATTACTTGCACGCCTGAATAACCAAAGCCAAAAATGCCAATACTGAGCGGGATTAGGGCAGCCGGCATAAAGGTGAGCACGATCAGACTCAAACCGCATATGACCAGGTAGAGCTGAAAAGCCACCACTGGTTCCACCTTCTTCAAGATGAATTGAACCAGGGGCACACCAACTGCCAGCGGTATGAACAATGCTGCCAGCAACGGAATTACACCACCTTGAATTACGTAATCTGCAATGTAATAGACCGCACCCATGCAGATAGAAAACATAAAGGTGCACATGAAATTCGCGACCACAAATATTATGAAGGACTTACTGGTCAAGGTGCTCTTGATGGCTGGCCACCAATCCAGGGGTTTATCGACCTGGCTGAACTCCCGCCGTTCTTTGATGTTGTAGGAAGCCAGGATAATCAGAAACGCGGCGATGATGCCGACAGCGATCATGGACATCTGCAGTGAGAACAAGGAAAGGTCGGTGGAACCGGCTTTTGGCCTGAAAAAATCGGGCACCAAAAAGCCGATCAGGGTCCCAAGCAAACCAAACAAACTTGAGACAATCGACAGTTTGCCGCGCTCCTGATCAGATTCGCTCAATTCAGGCATTAATGTGCCGTGCACCAGCCCCAGGATGGTGTAGCAGGTGTCATAGAGCAGCATGGTCACAAGCATCCAGGCAAACTGGCTGGCTTCCGGTGCGTTTTCAGGCGCAAACCAGACCAGGCTGAATGTCAGCGCGAAGAATGGTGCCGTAAAACGCAGGTAAGGGATCCTGCGACCCAACTTCGTGCGGGTACGATCGGTAATTTGGCCGAAAATAGGATCGTTCAGTGCATTCCAGACTGCATAAACAACCATGGCAATCGCGATCCAATTCGCACCGAGACCGAGATAATCCTGGTAATAGATGGTCAGCAAAACACCGTAAATGCCGGAGACGATTGCCATACCCATGCCCGCCAAACCATAATAAATGCGGGTTTTCTTTGATATTGTCCTGACTTGCCCTGAAATGGTGCCTGATGCTGGGTGTTCCATCTTTCCTCCATCGTGCGTTTTCAATTATTGTAACCGTGATGATATATTCAGTCGACAATTTTTTACTGAAGTAAGTGTTGAGATTGGTATGGTACGCTTTCTGCAACATCCAACTTTTGGATTAGAATCAGACAACATTGTCACCGGAATTTTTCCGGTAAATTTATGTGTATTAACGAGAAACAAATGGAATCGATTGAAGAGACAACCCCGGTAAAAAAGAGGAAGACATGGCACTTATTTGTCCTGATCCTTATTCTTGGGTTAGCTGTAAACCTGATTTTACCGAGGATATTGAATATCAATGAGGCTGTCACCGTTTTAAGGGAAATGATTTGGTGGCTGGTATTGATTGCGATCGTTTCAGAGTGCATGGTTTACATCAGTTACGGATTTTCGCTGAAATCAGTCCTCGATATCCAGGGACACAATTTATCTGTACTCGAATGCACTGCCATTTTCCTCTCATCGTTCAGTATCGGTATCGTGGCCGGCGGATGGGTAGGTTCAGCAGCCACAACTTTCGGTCTTTTCGCAAGAAAAGGGGTGAGGAAGTCGAATGCAATGGTGGCAGGCTTGTTGCCTTCCATGCTCGCAAATATTCCGCTGATCCTGATTGCGATAGCAGGGATCATCACGCTGCGATTAACCGGTCATTTATCCGAACGTCAGTTGATCCAGTATTCCATTTTTATTGCCCTGCTACTGGTTATTTCTTTTGGTTATCTGATCGGTCTGGCATTTCCAAAAACAGCTTTCAAGGTGGTCAATTGGGCGCTTTGGAATTGGAACCGCTTCAGAAACAAGCCTTACGACCCTGAAGCAACGCAACTGCGTTTAAACATCCTGTTCAACGCCTGGAAGCAGATGGGTAAAGGCAATTGGTGGCGACCATTGCTGGGCACGGTTGGTTACTATGGGTTTGATCTTTTGACCATGTACCTGATTTTCCTCGCGGCTGGCTACAAAATCAACCTGGGTATCCTTTTTGCTGGTTATGGTTTGCCATATTTGCTGGCAAAAATGGCTTTTATCGTTCCAGGCGGACTGGGAGTAATCGAGACCTCCATGGCTGCGCTTTTTACCAGCCTGGCTGTGCCTAAAGACATCGCCCTTGTGGTCATCCTCGGTTACCGCTTGATTTCCTTCTGGATCCCCGTCTTGGTGGGCTTTTTGGTTTACTTCCTGATCAATCGAAAACAAGCAAAAGACGCCCTGGTTTCATTAGATTAAATGCTTTAAATATAGAACAAATGATATAATATTGCGCGGAGCAAGAAAAAATGACTCAAGATAATCTGCGTATTAATGGTGCGCGTGAACACAATTTAAAGAACATAAATGTCGAAATCCCCCGGGATAAGCTGGTAGTTCTGACAGGTATTTCCGGCTCAGGCAAGAGTTCGCTGGCTTTTGATACCATCTTTGCCGAGGGTCAAAGGCGCTACGTCGAATCGCTTTCTTCGTATGCCCGCCAGTTCCTTGGTCAGATGAACAAACCAGATGTTGATTCCATCGAAGGGCTTTCCCCAGCAGTTTCTATTGACCAAAAATCGACATCCAATAACCCACGATCCACAGTCGGCACTGTCACTGAGATTTTCGATTATCTGCGTCTGCTCTTTGCCCGGGTTGGCACACCCCATTGCCCGGTCTGCGGTCGTACGGTCCAAAAGCAATCTGCCCAGGAAATTGTGGACAGCATCCTTGCGATGCCGGACGGCTCGCGCCTCTTGGTGCTTGCGCCAATGGTACGTGAACGCAAAGGCACCTACCAGGCGCTCTTCAAAGAAATTACTAAGTCGGGCTTTACGCGAGTGCGCGTGAATGGTGAAGTTCACTCGCTGGACGAAGAAATCGAGCTTGACCGCTACAAAAAACACACCATCGAAGCCGTGGTCGACCGCCTGGTGATCCATGTCTTCGAAAATGAAGAGGATCGGCTCAATTCCATTACCCGGCTTACCGACTCAGTCGAAACTGCTCTACGTATCGGTGAAGGCTATGTAACTATTCAAAACCTGAGCAGCGAGCCACCAGAAGATCGTCAATTTTCCGAAAACCTGGCGTGTCCGGAGCACGGTTCGATCTTGATTGAAATTGAACCACGCACCTTTTCCTTCAACACGCCGCACGGCGCTTGCCCAACCTGCCAGGGACTTGGTTTTCGGGAGGATGTTGACCCCAACCTGGTCGTTCCTGACAAAAGTCTCTCCCTAAAACAGGGCGTCATTAAGAATCCCGAATGGGATCCAAAGGACGTTGGCGGTTACCTCTGGCAAATGGTCGAAGCGCTTGCCAGTGAGTACAACTTCAGCCTGGATACCCCCTTCGAAAAGCTGACAAAGCAGCAGCAGGATGCGATCTTGTTTGGCACCCAGGGGAAGGAAATCACGATTCATTATGTTGGCAAAAACGGACGCAGCGGTACCTTCAAGACGGCATACGAGGGCGTCGTGGGAAATATGCAGCGCCGTTACCAGGAAACTCAGTCGGACTGGATCCGTGTCAAATTGGGTTCGTTTATCACGCAGAGCCCTTGCCCTGAGTGCGGTGGAAAAAGACTGCGCAAAGAAGCCTTGGGCGTGACGGTGGATGAAAAAAATATAATCGAAGTGACTCGGTTTCCCGTGGACCAGTTGTTGGACTGGATTAACCGGCTCGATTCCCAGCAAGACACGCCTCTAAAAAAGCGAGACCAAGCCATTGCAGAACGAATTCTGCGGGAAATCCAGGCTCGTCTGAACTTTTTGAAAGACGTCGGGCTCGATTATCTGACATTGGAACGGTCTGCCTCCACCTTAAGCGGCGGAGAAGCCCAACGTATCCGCCTGGCGACCCAGATCGGCTCTAAACTGATGGGTGTTTTATACGTGTTGGACGAACCTTCCATTGGTTTGCATCCGCGTGACAATGACAAATTACTGGATACCCTCAAAGGGCTGCGCGACCTGGGCAATACGGTTCTGGTGGTGGAGCATGATGAAGAGACTATGCGCAACGCTGACTGGATCGTCGATCTCGGACCCGGCGCTGGCGAGCACGGCGGCTGGCTGGTGGCGGAAGGTACCCCTGAGGATATTGAAGCTGAGCCAAAGTCGATTACAGGCGCTTACCTTTCCGGTAAGAAAATTGTGCCCCTCCCTGAAGAACGCCGTCAGGGCAATGGCAAGTTTCTAAGAATCAAGGGCGCCAGTGAAAACAACCTCAAGAACATCGATGTTGAAATCCCATTGGGTGAACTGGTTTGCATCACTGGTGTGTCCGGCTCTGGTAAGTCAACCCTGATGGTAGATATTCTCTTCAACGCTCTGGCACGAAAACTGATGCGCGCCCATACCAATGCAGGCAAGCACGAAAGCATCGAGGGAAGCGAGCAGCTGGATAAGATCATCAATATCGATCAGACCCCCATTGGGCGCACACCACGTTCAAACCCTGCTACCTACACTGGGCTTTTTGACAACATTCGCGATCTTTTCAGTGAATTGCCTGAATCTAAGATCCGCGGTTACCAAAAAGGTCGTTTTTCATTCAATGTCAAAGGCGGACGGTGTGAAGCCTGTATGGGCGAAGGGCAGTTAAAGATCGAGATGCAGTTTTTGCCGGATGTTTATGTGCCCTGCGAGGTCTGCCACGGCACGCGTTATAACCACGAGACGCTGCAGGTGCGCTTCAAGGACAAGAATATCGCGGAAGTGCTGGATATGACTGTTGAAAGCGCGATTGATTTTTTTGATGCTTTCCCTAAGATTAAACGCCGCCTACAAACCCTGTACGATGTCGGGCTGGGATACATAAGGCTCGGTCAGCCAGCACCCACGCTCTCAGGTGGTGAAGCCCAACGAATCAAGCTGGCAAAGGAACTTTCACGCATCGCTACCGGGCGAACACTGTACGTTCTGGATGAGCCGTCGGTTGGTCTGCATGCTGCCGATGTGCATATGTTGATCGAGGTCTTGCAGGCGCTGGTGGAAAGCGGAAATACTGTCCTGATCATTGAGCACAATATGGATATTATCAAGGTAGCGGACTGGATTATTGATCTGGGACCGGATGGCGGCCTGAACGGCGGAGAAATCATCGCCCAGGGGACCCCAGAGCAGGTCTGCGCAAATCCAAAAAGCTACACCGGTCAGTATTTACATAAATACGTCGTGAATCACCACAGGGAAGTTTGTAGGAAGTAAGTCCTCTTAGTACGGCTGGGCTTTGGTCCCGCCGTCAATGAAACAGGCAGGCCAGTTCACTACATCTCGCTGCGGATTGATGACCAACTCTATGGTACGATTTAACCTATCTTACTCATTGGAAGTGATTATGTTTAGAACTCGTTTTGCCCCCAGCCCCACCGGTTACATGCACATCGGAAACCTGCGCACTGCGCTGTACGCTTACCTGACCGCCAAACAAGCTGGCGGCGTTTTTATCCTGCGTATTGAAGATACAGATCAAAACCGCAATGTGCCTGAATCCGTCCAGGCCATCTACAACGGTTTGAGCCTCGCTGGAATCGAATACGACGAAGGACCCGACAAGGACGGAGGCTATGGACCGTACACTCAGAGCCAGCGCTTGCCGATATATAAAGAATACGCCGACAAACTGATCCAAGGCGGACATGCTTACTACTGCTTCTGCCAAAAAGAAGACAAACCTGCCTTGGAAATCACAGGGGAGCGCGTTCAGGGCTATCGCGACCCTTGCCGTAATTTGACCCCTGAAGAAGTGAAGGATAAATTCGACCAGGGTATTTTACCGGTCATTCGGCAGCGCATCCCCGAACCTGGCGTGAGCAGCTTCTTCGATCATGTTTATGGCGAAATCAGTATCGACCATGCCCAGCTGGACGACCAGGTGTTGTTGAAATCGGATGGATTCCCGACCTATAATTTTGCAAATGTGGTTGACGACCACTTGATGGCGATCACACATGTAATCCGTGGGCAGGAGTATCTGACCTCCACACCTAAGTACAACCTGTTGTACCAGGCTTTCGGTTGGGAGCGACCAGAATATGTGCACCTGCCCCACATCATAAAAGAAGATGGCAGCAAGCTCAGCAAACGCAAGGGCGACCCTTCGTTCGAGGATCTGGTCAGGATGGGCTATCTGCCGGAAGCCATCGTCAACTACGTAGCCCTGCTGGGTTGGAACCCGGGCGACGAGCGCGAATACTTCCTGCTGCCCGATTTAGTCGCTGTCTTTGATATGAACCGAATCAATAAGTCCAACGCAGCATTTTCTTTTGATAAGCTGCGCTGGCTAAACGGCGAGCACATCCGCGCCTTGAGCCCGGAAGAATTTCACAACCGCGCCTTGCCCTTCTATCCGTCAGGTTATGATTGCTTCGAATTGAGGCAGCTGAGCGCTCTCATCCAGGTGCGAACAGAAAACCTGGGCGATATTCCTGCACTGGTAGGCTTTTTTGGCGAATTGCCTTCCTATGAAGCGGAGTTGTTTGTGCACGACAAGTCAAAGTCAACTCTTGAAAGTTCGAAATCCGTTCTTCAGGCAGTGCAACCATTATTCGCGGCGATTGAAGATTGGACCAATGAAAATTTGTTCGCCATTCTCAAAGAACTTGCCGTCTCGAAAGGAATGAAGGTTGGTACGGTCATGTGGCCTATCAGAACTGCCCTCTCCGGTCAGGCAACCTCCCCAGGCGGCGCCACCGAATTGGCAGCCATCTTGGGTAAAGACGAAACTATGCGTAGAATTTCATTAGCATTAGAAAAGTTTCATTAGGGTAAGATCTTCGGAAAAATTGTAGAGTGTTTTGTAGGGCAAGATAGAGGACGGTGTGGTGCATTGGAAATAAAACAAGGTATCCAGTCCTCAATCTGCCGTGCTCTGTCATGTTTTGGGGGTTGAGTTCCATAATGGCAATTTGAAAGCATACCATCGCTTCCAACCGATTAAAGTAACAACGCTTTCAATCTTGGCCAACAAGGCTGTTAAATTGGGGTTTGGGGTTGACGATTTGTTCCTTTAGAACAACGCTGTTGAAAGGTCGGAGCGGTATTGGCGGACAGTGGGGTGACCGTCGCTTAAGACTTCCAGCAAACCGAGGTAGACAGCCTTAGCCTGCCCTCCGCGGTAATTCTTATCTTTCTTGAGAACACCCAGCAAGCCGTCCAGCGCGATCAGGATTTTTCCGCGCTTTGCCAGTCTGATAGCGTTCTGAAACGCTGATTCGAGCGGGTTATCCAGCACGACTTTCTCAATTTCCGGGTCTGTATAAGCCTTTGCCACTGGCAGTAAGACCGTGCTCAACATCGATTCCTGGCTGATTGGAAAGTGATTAAGGATTTCCAAAGCCGACTTGCCATTGCCCTTGTAGAGCAAGACGCGTGCATAGGCAAGCAGACCAGCTGGGTTGCCATGGCTTTCAAGAATATACTGCTCTATTGCGGCTT
Source organism: uncultured Anaerolineaceae bacterium (assembly GCA_964507335.1). Lineage (GTDB taxonomy): Bacteria > Chloroflexota > Anaerolineae > Anaerolineales > Anaerolineaceae > Mesolinea. The sequence continues at coordinate 34,111 of CAZDPK010000006.1, forward strand.
CAGCCTCTTCATACTCACCCAACAGCATCAGGCTATTTCCTTTGAGCAGTAAGAGGGAGCCAGCACGAGGCATAATGCGGTCAACAAACAAGCGCAAGTTTTTTTCGGTCAGCACACCTAGATACTCTGCTACAACGCGACCATCGACAAAAGCTTTGATAGCGGGCACATTGGTGACCTTCAATCGTTCTGCCAGGCGTATCTGTTCATCAACATTAATGCGTGCCAGGCGAAACTCCCCGTCAGCCTCCTGGGCAAGCTGTGCAAGCGTTTGTGATTGCACGCGGCAGGGGATGCACCAGGGTGCCCACAGGTCGACTACTACAGGTTTTTGGGAGGAATAGTTCACAACCTCAAACTCGAAAGTCTCTTCGTTAACGTCAATTATGTTGATTGGCATCATCATTCTTACTCTATTTTATCAGTCCCTAAGAAAAAAATTGGGAGCAGAGAGGAAACTACTCTTCCTCATCCCCACTGTTCACTTCAGGTTGTTTCACTTCCAGCAATTCACCACGATGATTAACAACTACCTGGAATCCGATCATGATCATGTACATGCGTGCATCGTAGGGAAAGCCTTTTTCTTGCAGCTCAAAGAATTGTTGATCGCGGTTTTCAAACTGTCTGCGGATCATTGCAAGGGAAAAGATATCATCCTGACCGCTCATTTTTGCTATTTGTTCGGTAAGGAAATCTTCGTTTCCATCAATGCCCTCAGACAAAAAATTCCATACCTGTCGGTCGACGTCGTCGGAAGACACATGGCGGTCAAAGCCGCTGTCATCAATTACATATGTAGGTTCTTCGCCAACATAGACAACCGGCAGTTGTCTTCCAAGCGAATCATAAACCATACCTTCAAATATTGCCTTTTTCACAGAAATCCTTTCGTCCTGTTCTGGCTTTATTATAGAAGATCTCTATAAGTATTAGATTAACAGTTACTCTTTTGGTAAATCACCATAGCCGGTAACCACATCCACTCGCGTCCCAAGCACGTCTTCCTGGAAATATTGGTTAAAGGGCACTTCCGGGGTAGTCCAGCGATAGAGCCACTTGGCATCATCATTTTTCATGTTGATGCAACCGTTACTCATAACCTTTCCCCAGTTGGCATGCCAGAAGGCTCCGTGGAAGGCTACTCCTTCGATCGTGATGTAGCTGACCCAGGGGACGCCGGGCAAATCGTAAACGTTGGGGTTGTGAGGCTCGTTGATCATGCGGCGGCAAGGGCGCTTTCGGTTGGTCATCCAGCGCCCAATGGGCGTGGAACCATCAATTTTGCCAGACGATACGGGAGCTTCCCAGATAGGTTTGTTGAATTCATAGGCACGTACAACCTGGTAGCCGAGTTCCAGAACAAGGCGTTTTTGGTCCTGGGGAACTTCAGTTCGCAGAGGAGTAATTTCTTCGGGTTCAATGCGCCGAATTGTGTTGGCACGCAGAAAATAGGAAACCCCACTCAGGTCATCCCACAATTCATACCAGGGAAAACCCCTTTCGTCGGTTGTTTTACCCTTGATCCAGAAGTTGTTTTCATAATAAAAGGTTCGATGAATATCCCGAACGTTCGGTTGGCTATATACGGGAGCAAGCGGGACGGTGACTTCACCCAGGCAGCCTTCTTCGGGGATCGGTCTGCGATCAATCGGGTTAGGTCGGTTAAAGACTGGCTGAACCCAGGTCGCATCCACATATTGACCTGGACCAAGCTCGTACCAACCCAGGCGTTCCCCGTAAATATTGCGGGTGTAGATCATTTTGGAGATTGGCAAAACCTCATCGTACATGAGGGTATCCAATGTGTCTGCCAAATGATCCGGTTCCTTCTTGACCTGTAATTTAAAGCGCAAGATGCGTCCCAGACGAACATCGGGACCCCATCCAAATAATGCGGCAGAGGCTGGAGAAGTTTCAGACATCATTAATCCTAAAGCTCCCAACCCCATAGATTTCAGAAAAGTTCTACGAGTTAGTTTCAAATTTTTCATATTCAATAGTGTACGTTAACTGGAATCCCAACGAAAGCCCAGTTGTATAACCAGCCTGCCTGGCTGGTCTCCATATTTACGCAGCCGTGGCTCATCGGATAACCGAAGTTGCTGTGCCAGTAGGTGCCGTGAATGCCATATCCGCTATAAAAATACATCACATAAGGGACGTCGGGCAAGTAATAGCCGGGTCCGGTCATGTCGTCATAGAGTAACTTTATGTAAACGTAGTAAGTTCCAGTGACCGTGGGCGTGTTGGGTAAACCAGTTGAAACCCAAAACCAGTCCACTAATTCGTTGCCCTCATAGGCATAGAGTTTTTGTTCACTTAAATTGATGTCGATCCATTTTTCACCCAACGGTTCCACACCTGGAGGTAAAAATGGCTCCGGTTCGTAAAGGTAGGGAATAATTTCGACCGTAGGGATGGGTGTTTCAGTGGGCAAGGGCGTTGGCGTAGGCGTACTGGTTGGTGTAGGCGTGTTGGTGGGCGTGGGCGTGTTGGTCGGTGTTGCCGTGGGGGTATTGGTAGGCGTGTTGGTGGGCGTGGCTGTATTTGTGGGAGTCAGGCTCGGTTTTACCAACAAAGTGGTTTCATTCTTGATTAAAAACTGCTGCCCGGCTACCGGTCGGTCAGGAATAATGCCAACCGAGTAAAGACCGAAGATGATCAGCCCAGCCAAAAGCAACAGGCTTGCCATTACCCAGGCAGGTCTTTTTTTTCGGTGAATCGTAGCAACCGGTTCTGCCAGAGATTGTGTGGTCAGTGGAACTTCGGCTAAGGCTGCCGGCTCCCATCGAGCAGCGCTTTCCTGGCGGAGACGGGTCCCTACCCAGTGCATAGCTTTATGGACATGCTGGTTTTGGGGATCGTTATCTAGAACTTCACGCAAGAGGCGCAGGCTGGTTTCCGGCTCAGAAAACCCAGCCAAAATCAGTTTTGCGTCATTGTTATCGGGAGAAACCTGTAGCACCTGCTCTGCCAGTTGCCTGGCGAGCACAGCATCGCCAGCCAGGATGGCTTGCTTTGCCTGGTGAATCAGTTTTCCAGTGCTGTAGCCTTGCTCAGTCATTCGTTCTTGTTAGCCACTAACTTACGGCTGCTTTACCTCTTCGTTGTTCATGTAACAACTGATCCCTTTGGTGATTCCTTCTGCCAGAAGTTCCGGTCTGGTTGTCAGGATCTCCTGGTCCAGGTTCATAAAGCCAATTTCAATGATCCCGGCGGTAGTATAGGGGTTGATCTCATCAAAAACATGATAAGAGGTCATGTCGGTTGTTACTGACTGGTAATGATACCTTAAACCAGTGATATTCGCATATCGGTCCGACAGGCATTGCACAAGCCGAGACGAGCTTTGGTCTCCTTTTTGGGAGAAAGCCGCAGCAACTTTGAATCCTGTCGCGGAGTCATTAATGTAGTCGCAAGAGTCCGAATGGATTGAAAGCAGTAGGCCAGCCTGATAATTCTTCAGGCGCGGGTCGAATTCATCCAACAATTCCACAGTAAAACCAGCGTCGATCAGTTTTTGTTGGACATAGGTAGCGACATTGCTGTTGATTTCCAGCTCGGTAAGTCCGTTGGCACAAACTGCACCGCTGTCATGTCCGCGATGCCCTACGACGATGCCAATTTTATCGGTTGGGAAGTTAGCGGGCAGCACGCCTTCAGCAACTTCCGTTTGGGTAATACCTTCACCTTCCGCCACGGCATCTGCCACTTTTTGACCCAGGTTACCTGGCATCAAACTACCTGGCATCCACAATGAAAAAAGTGTGGCTGTGACAATTCCTGCCAGAATGACTGTGGAAATTGCTTGCCAGATCAAACCCAAAGCATTGTTTACGGACTTACTATTTGGCGGCAGCATTGGTTCATGCCTGTTGGTTTCAGCTTTGACACGCCAGTTTTCAAAAGGATTCTGTTTCCCCATGCCATGCTCTTCCTGGCCGGAGGGTCCAGTGCTTTGCGAAGTGCCTGCCTGGGCTTCTGCTTTTAAAGAGAAACCGGATTGAGCAGGATGTTCGTCGGCGTTTTGTCCGCGCTTCCAGAAACCTTTGCTTCCTGGGTTTTCATCGTCTTCTAATTGGTGCATTTGCTTTGACATGGTCATTCCTGTGTTCAAAAATATTATGCAATGATGCGTAATCTTTGTATAATTGACTTAACCCAAATTGGTCTGAAAGGAATGGTGCAAATCCTATGCCAGAGAAACTCAGCCTGGATGAAAAGAAACAATTGCTTGTCATCGCTCGCGAAGCAGTCAACGCAACAGCGCTTAACCAGCCCTTGATCAGGCTTGACCCCCATCAGTTTAGCCAACTCCTAAACGAGAACGGCGCCAGTTTTGTCACTCTCACCATCAACGGTGGGTTGCGCGGTTGTATCGGAACACTGGAAGCCTATCAGCCTCTCTACCTGGATGTACAAAAACGCGCAGTGCAGGCTGCCAGCCAGGATCCTCGCTTCAATCCGCTTACGCCAGCAGAGCTGGCACGGGTCAAAATTGAGGTATCCAGGTTATCCCAGCCTGAACCGCTGGAGTACAACGACCCCGAAGAATTACTTACGCTGCTGAAACCAGGGGAAGATGGCGTGATCCTCTCTGAAGGTCACCGACGGGCAACCTTCCTGCCCCAGGTCTGGAACGAATTGCCGGATGCCAGGCAGTTCCTGTCACAACTGTGCCGGAAAATGGGCTGCAGTGCATCTTTTTGGGAGCACAAAAAGCTTGATGTAGCAATCTATCACGTCGAAGAATTTTCAGAATAAAAAAACGAGCGAGAAGAAAATATCTCACTCGTTTTCATAAGCTAACCGCGTTTACTAATTTTTATTTTCAGAAACAGAGTAAGCCTGACCGGTCAGATGGGCGACCATCAGTTGGCTATAGGCAGTGGTAACAAAAGCGCCGATACCAAATACAATCGAGCCCATTGGTGAAATGATGCTCGCAATCAGCATTCCAGCAATGACTATCAGCCAGGCAGTAAAATTGTTGCCCAGGCGTTTGAAGAAGTTTCCCAATTCAAATCCGGAGGCAAAGGTATCCTTTACGGCAAAATTCGCCATAGCGATCGGTTGGATAAGCATCATGAGCAAGCCATAAGCAAGCATCAGCAAGCCGCCAAGGATCAGGAAAATCACCCCGAGAGCGGAAATAGTATCAGTATTGTTCAAGGTCAGCAATGGAATGGTCATCAGACCAACAACGAGCATAACCGGTAAGGAATAGACCAATCCAACCAAAAAGAATCGAAATCCTCGACCCAGGTCCTCGCCAAAATCAAATCTTGGCAGGGGATCGATCTCATTCTGAACGACATTTTTGATTGTGCGAAGAACGTAACCTGTTAATGCCATCGACCCAATGATGGGGATAAGGCTTACCAGGATGGGCACAATTAACTTATCGAACCACTGCTCATCATCAAAAATATAAGTAAATGCTTTTCCAAAATTAACCATAGTATCCTCTCTGTTTTCAAGTCTGCTCATCGAACCACGTCCATTATAAACCCTGGCACAGTAAACACCTACGCCTCGCTGTTCTGCTGGAGAACATTGAGTGAAATTGTTTAGTTGTCAGAAAAATCAGAGTTGGCTGAACTCTTCCACATCCAAGACAAAGACGGTGGCTCGTTTTTCCTCTGCGCTTTCGGGTATAGCCGTATTCTCTTTGATGATCTGGAGTGCCTTTTCTACTCGATCATCGTCGACGCCGATGATGAGTGTACTGCGACCACTGCGAAAGAAACCTCCGGTCGAGGCAACGAAAGTGACTCTGAACTTTTCATCGGTAAGTATCTTGGAGACGCGGTCATTGTCTTCATCTTTGATGATTGCCATAATCAATTTCATATCAATACTCCTCGAAATGATTTACTTTCAGTGTAAAAATGGTTACCCCACCAACCATGGTTTCTGCAGGAATTATCATTGGAAAGGGGGTGTAATCCATGGTGGCAGCCACATAACTAATGCGCTTTTTTGCGGCAGCCGAAAGGCGCTCGATGATTTTTTCTTTATTGTGTTCGTCTGTGGCAATTAGAAAGGTAACATTTTTCTCGAGTAGGAAACCACCAGTGCTAGGGAATTTGGCATAAGAGATGCCCTCTTGTTCCAATGCCAGCTCAACAATTTCACTATCCTGATTGTGAACCACCGCCAGAATCATCCGGGTAACTTGCGTGTCAAATTGCGTCATATACCTCCACCGGAATAGTATTGCTAAGATTATTCTAACGTAAAATTATCGATTTCCCAAACGAGTTGGATAAACTCACTAATTCAATCAAGACAGCGTCCTTATCAAGTACACGCTGTCCCTTGAGATATCCATGCGGTCGTACCGAGGGGGCTAATCTCCATCCGCAACCTTTGATATGTTGGCTCTGTCGGGAGGAGTCAAGCCCAATGTTCTTTTCACTCAAACCAGTTGACGACCATATCCTCCAAATCAGCGTCATCAACCTCAGTTTCACTAACTACCTTGCCATACACTGTTCCACCTGCCCGGCGGGCGGAGTTGGGGTCACCCGTTTTCAGTGGATGCCACCAGGGCAGATCCTCGCCATCCGCCACCAGGCGATATGCACAGGTTTTGGGCAGCCAGTCCAAATGCCTGGCAAGCTCGGGAGTCAAAAAGATGCATTCAGGCACGTTTTCGTGCCGATTGGGATAATCACTGCATTGGCATGTCTGGAAGTCAAGGTAGCGGCAAATCACATTGGTAAATTTGACCACTTTTGTTTTGGGATCCCGCAATTTGATGAGACAGCATTTGGCACAGCCGTCGCACAAGGATTCCCATTCCTCACGGCTCATTTGTTCAAATTTTTTTTCTTTCCAGAACTGGTTCATCGGTTAATTAATTCTCCCGGTCGTCGGATATAGATCTTGCTGGATGAACGGAATCAGGGCAAGTTTGACTGCCATGGCGTAAAGCTCAGCCCTCGTAATTAAGTCATTGGTCAGCAACCCCACTCCGCCGCTGGTATGTTTGCTGTTTTCCTGCCCAAATACAAGATCGTCCGCCTCACCCTGTTCCATGCCCTGATGAATCAGATCAGCAATTTTTTTTGGCAAAATGTAGGAAGCAGAGCGCCCAAAACCAGCCCGACTCCTTCCAAGGATGTAAATCCAGCTGAACGCAGCCAGGTTTTCCTCTTCCCCATCCAATGGGCTCAACCCACCTTCAAGCCCCACCCAGTAATCAGCTTGCGGGCAAGCCTGACGAGCATGATAGGCACGGTTTCGGGCTCCGGTTAGCGTTTCTTGGTCATCCATTGGCTGGCTGGAAACGTTTGAACCGACCTCTGCAGCGAGGAAAACAAATACGTGCTCTGGGAAAACGGTTTCAAAACCCATCCGGACTGCCTGGAGTTTGCTTGGGTTTACAGAACCAACGATTACAGTCTTAACCATTTTTATTGGTCACCAAGTTTACAGCCCAGACCGGTCTTTGAGGAGGGTCTGAAGTTCAACCACGATTTCATCTGACTTAAGTTTTAATTCCCTTGCCTGACGGTCTAACTCGCTGGCTCTGGTTTCGGTTTCATAACCCATCAGGTTGATCGCAACGTTCAGGCAAGCAGCTTCCAGCCCAGCCCGGGCTTGGTAAACGCCTGAGGCGGCATCTGAGATGGCGTTCAAATTGCCAATTTGTGCCATCCGCAAGGCTAATTTCATCACCTGCAGGCACATCTCCGCAGAATGCAAGGGCACTGCAGCGGCTGTGAAGCTGGCTTCCATGATCGCTTTATCTCGGAGGCGAATGTTCTCTTCGGTATCGCGTGGTAAGCGTCGGGCAATGATGATGCCTTCAAAAGATTTCGCATCCAGTTCGATCGCTTCCGTTAATAATTTGCGCAGTTCTTCACCTTGCTCAATTGCCTGCCAGCATTCTTCTTCGACATCCCTGTATTTTGCCTTCCCTGTTGTGAGACGGGCAACCATCACTGCCAACGCGGCTCCAAGTGCGCCAGCATAAGCAGCCGCCGAGCCGCCGCCAGGGGCGGTTGTGCCTTCGGCAACCCTATCCAGGAAGTTCACCTGAGCAGTACCCCCTTGGCTTTCCTGTTCTGAAAAAAGGCGATTTTCAAGAAGTTGGTCGTGCTCAAAACCATCCAGCTGGAGATAGTAGCGACCAGCATTGATGATTGCCCGGCTGGGTACCAGTCCCACGATTTCAGAGTGATGTATCCCCACACCGTAGCGCTGGGCTTCACGGCGAACAAATTCGGTCACTTGTGCCATGGGAGAACGCTGGTAATTGGTCAGGTTCATCGAAACTTGTGCAAGCCCATTGACCAAAACGCCCATGCCTTTCACAAAATGAAAACCACCAGAAGAATTGCGCACACGTCGGGCAATTTTTTCGGCGATGCTAACATCTGGTGTGTTGAGGTATATGTTGTATGCGATCAACGGTTGGCGTGCCCCAATCACCACAGCGCCGGCTGGTCCCATCAACTTTGGTCCAAAATCAGGCTCACGGTAAGGGTCGGTTGCGATGGCTTCTTTGATCCCTTCGTATTCACCCCGGCGGATATCTTCCAGGTTGACGCGATCAGGCCTGGTAGATGCCTCTTCATAAAGATATACCGGGATACCCAGACTGTCGGCAACGCGCTTGCTCAGTCGGCGGGCGATTTCGACACATTCCTGCATTGTTACGTCTGAGATCGGCACAAAAGGCACAACATCGGCAGCCCCCAAACGGGGATGCTCGCCCTGATGGTGGTTGAGGTCGATCAGTTCAACTGCTTTGGCGATGCCCTGGTAAGCCGCTTCTTCCACCCCAGCTGGGTCCCCAATGAAGGTCAGAACGGTGCGGTTATGGTCCATATCCGAGTGCTGGTCGAGCACATGCACATTGGGAACCTGAGCAACGGCCTGGATGATCGCCTCGACAACTTCCGGTCGTCTTGCGTCTGAAAAATTGGGAATGCATTCGATGATTTTCATAACCAGATTCTCTCCTTACTCAATTGTTTTCATTATACCAAGCAGGGAACCAAGTCAGCCCGATCGAACCAATCCGGAATAGACACAATCATTAAAAGTGGAATATTTATAACACTTTGGCATATTCTATACCAATACTTTATGGAATATAATCTATTAGCCTTATTAATTTTTTTGAACTTTGTTCAATATTATATTTGTTTTCTTTAGTATTAACTTGACTATTTCAATTTAATCATGTAATATATTGATAATCATACGAGTTAAGAGGAAAAAATGAATCAATTACCGAAAAAATGTCCGATTTGCCAGGGAGAGACGATCATCACCCGCTTTTTCTGCCCGGATTGCCAGACCTCCGTAGAGGGCAGCTTTGTTGCCCAGCACAGTCCCTTCCAAAACCTGACAGCTGACCAGATGAATTTCCTTCTGACCTTTATTCGTTCTGAAGGCCGCCTAAACCGCATGGAAGAAATTCTCGGGCTTTCGTACCCAACCCTAAAAAACCGCCTGAACGACGTGATCATGGCACTCGGCTTCCAACCCGAGAAAGAAGTCCGATTCAAACTAAACGATTCCCAACGCCAGCAGATTTTGGATGACCTGGAGAACGGCAGAATCGATAGTACCCAAGCTCTTCGCTACCTGCAGGGTGAAGACGAATTCAATTTAATTTAAGGAGTAAACAATGACTAACACAGATGAAAAGATGCGCATCCTGAACATGGTCCAGGAAGGCAAACTCAGTGCACAAGAGGCAGTTCAACTACTTGAAGCGCTCGATTTTAGACCGGAAGAGAAATCAATCACGAACGAGATCATTCCAGACCCGGCTGCAAGCACCAACGGGAAAGCCCATTGGCTGAAAATTGTGGTCACTGAGCTCAACACTGGCAAGCGGAAGGTAAACCTGAGAATTCCGCTCGCTTTGGCTCGTTGGGGCATGAAAATGGGCAGTAAAGCCAGTTTTGGCGGTGGAGCAATGGAAGATCTTGACCTGCAAAGTGTGCTTAATGACAACATTCTGAACGATGGACAAAAAGGCGTGCTGGTGGATGTTGAGGACGAAGAAGACGGGGAGCATGTTGTAATCTCACTCGATTAAATCGAGGTTCGATTTTCCGAATTGCGTATCGAATTTCAGTACACCCATCGCCTTGTGTCTTGGTGCACAGGGCGATGGTGTTATAATGAAAACCAGTTAATTCCAAGAGATCATTAATCAAACAAGTGACAATACTGTCTAAGCAAGTAATTGACAGTCAAGTAATTAGTAGTATTATTCGCGTTTGTGATTTTTTGACCCACAGAAAGAATACAGGACAAAATGGACCTACAACCGGAAGACTCCGGTTTCGATACGATTAAGCAAAAGCTGACAACAGACCAGCTTTTTAAATTTCTCAAATCCAACCCCGAGGGTTTGAGCTCTGAAGAAGCAGCAAAACGACTTTTAGAGCATGGAACTAACACACTTGTTGAAGTCAAGAAAAAACCTTTGATTCTCAAGTTCCTTTCACAATTCACCCACCTGATGGCGATCATGCTGTGGGTGGCGGGCATTGGTGCTTTCATCGCGCAAATGCCGCAGCTTGGCATTGCAGTATGGGCAATCAACATTATCAACGGTGTTTTTAGCTTTTGGCAAGAATTCCAGGCAGAAAAAGCCACTGATGCTCTAAAAAAGATCCTACCGGCTTATTCCCGCGTATTGAGAGATGGCGAGCAAAAGAAAATTCTGGCAACAGATATTGTGCCCGGAGATATCGTTTTCCTCGAGGAAGGCGAGAGCATCTCTGCGGATTCCCGCCTGCTCAACAGTGCAGAATTGCGCGTCAACCAATCTACTCTTACAGGTGAATCCAGACCGGTCAACCGCTCTGCTGACCCAGTAAGCGGTGAAGGATTGACAGAATCAGAAACACCTAACCTGGTCTTTGCTGGCACCTTTGTGGCTTCAGGTTCAGGCAAGGCGATTGTCTATGCCACCGGAATGAAAACCGCCTTTGGTCGGATTGCAAGACTGACCCAGGAAGTAAGTGATGACCTCAGCCCTCTTCAAAAAGAAATGCAGAGTGTTACCAAGGTTGTCACTCTCATCGCTGTGAGTGTTGGGGTTTCTTTCTTTCTTCTGGCTAAGTTGTTCACCAACATCAGCTGGATCGATGGCATGATCTTCGCTCTTGGCATGGTGGTCGCCTTTGTGCCGGAAGGCTTGGAACCCACTGTTACCTTGGCTTTGGCAATGGCTACCCAACGCATGGCAAAACGCCACGCATTGATGAAAAAGCTTTCTGCCGTGGAAACGCTTGGTTGTACCACTGTGATCTGTACGGATAAAACCGGCACGCTCACCCAAAACGAGATGACTGTTCAAAAATTGTGGGTGCCCAGCCTGGAAATGGGTATGCTTGAAGGTCGTGAGATCACCTTTGACGGAGTCGGTTATGAACCGGTTGGCGCTGTTACCGAGAAAAACCACACCCTCGACGTTCGCTCTGACCAGAGTGCCACACAAGTGCTGCTCACTCAGGCTAAGTGTAATACTGCCCGCTTGATTCCCCCTTCAACAGATGACGAAGACAACCCCACGCGCTGGAGCATCATTGGCGACCCAACTGAAGCCGCGCTGATCGTTGCCGCGCAAAAAGCCGGATTACGTAAAGATGAAATTGACGGTCAAGTGATGGCAGAGCAACCCTTTGACTCACGTCGCAAACGCATGAGCATTGTCCATCTCACCAGGACGATTGACGGTTTTGAGCGAACTGTATACACCAAAGGCGGCATCCGGGAAACCCTGGATATCTGCAGCAATATCCTGATTGACGGTCAAATTCTGCCGCTCACCCAGGAATATATTTTGAAAATCATGGCTTTCAATGATAGTTATGCGAGCAAGGGTCTGCGCGTTTTGGCAGCTTCACAACGCATGTTAAACAATGAAGAACAAGACTACTCGATCGAAGCACTCGAAAACGGGCAAACCTTCCTTGGCATGGTCGCCATGATGGACCCTCCACGTCCGGATGTTGCCAAAGCCGTTGAGATCTGCCATCGGGCTGGCATCCGCATCATCATGATCACTGGTGATTATGGTTTGACCGCCGAATCAATCGCCCGGAAAATTGGAATCGTCACTTCGAATAATGTCAGGGTTGTGACCGGTGTTGAGCTGGAAAGCATGAGCGAAGAAGATCTGAAACAGGTTGTTACTGGTGAAGTAATTTTTGCCCGGGTCGCTCCTGAACACAAACTGCGGGTCGTTTCAGCCTTACAGTCGCTCGGTCAGGTTGTTGCCGTGACTGGTGACGGAGTTAATGACGCACCAGCACTCAAAAAAGCCAACATTGGCGTAGCCATGGGCATCAGCGGTTCGGATGTTGCCAAGGAAGCTGCCGATATGATCCTGACAGACGATAACTTTGGCTCGATCGTCAGCGCAGTTGAAGAGGGGCGTGCAGTCTACGAGAACATCAAACGCTTTACTTCATATATTTTTACGAGCAACACACCCGAAGCAATTCCCTTCATGCTCTTTGCCCTTACAGGTGGGCGCATCCCGGTAGCCCTACCAGTGATGCATGTATTGGCCGTGGACCTGGGAACCGACATGGTACCTGCCCTTGGTCTGGGTGCTGAACCTCCGGAAGAAGGCGTGATGGATCTGCCACCGCGCAAATTAAGCGACCACCTGATCACAAAAGAGCTGCTTATCCGCGCTTACCTTGTGTTGGGACCTGTGCAGAGTGTGGTCGCCATGCTGGCGTTCTTCTTCTTTTATTGGACCAATGGACACCCCGGCCAATGGCTGGACCTGCCGGGTACCGGCGATGTTTACCTGGCTGCAACTGCCATCGCTCTTGCATCTGTAGTGGTGACCCAGATCGGCAATGTATTCACACAGCGTGCCGGACACCGCTCAATTTTGAAGGTGCCTTTATTCAGCAACAAACTGATCTGGATAGGTATTGTTACCGAAGTATTGCTTGTGTTTGGAATCACTTATGTGCCTTTCCTGCAGAAATTCATTGGTACTGCCGAGTTTGACTTGAAGTATTGGTTATTCCTGATACTCTTCATTCCTGCCTTACCGATCACTGACGCGATATATAAAGCCTTTAAACGAAGAAGGCGTACAATTGTTACACAGACTCACTGAGAAAGGAGAGTCGCTATGAAAATCATCATTATTGGTTGTGGTCGGGTAGGTTCTGGTTTGGCGAAACAACTCAGCTTACAGGGTATTGATGTCTCTGTGATCGATAACGATCCGGAAACGTTTAAACTGTTAGGCAAATCCTTTAAAGGCAAAACATTTGTCGGTATGGGTTTCGATCAAAAAGTGCTTCTTGAGGCTGGGATTGAAAAAGCAGACGCGCTCGCGGCCGTCACCACTACCGACGAAGTCAACCTGGTTGCAGCCCGTATGGCAAAAACAGTTTACAAGGTGCCCAGTGTGGCTGCCAGGGTCTATGAACCACAAAAGGCCAAGATTTATCGTCGCCTGGGTATCCAGACCATCTCACCGGTCACCCTGGGGATTGAACGATTGGCAAGCATTTTGGTCTATTCGAACCTGAACGTTGAACGTAGGATCGGCACTGGTCAGGTCGTATTGTTAGACGTCGATGTTACCTACAAGCTGGTCAACAAGACTTTGACGGATGTCAATATTCCGGGCGAAATTCAGGTAGTTGCTTTGACACGAAATGGAAAAACCAGTTTAGTAAATGCAGCCACTGTGTTCCAGCTTGGTGATCTCTTGCATCTTTTCGTCACCATTACGTCCAAAGAAAAAATCAGCAAACTGCTGAGCAGTTAGGAAGTTGGTTGAAATGAAAGTAATGATTGTTGGTGGTGGAAAAGTCGGCACATACCTGGCCGAAAAATTGATCAAAGAGAACCATGAAGTTCGCCTGATCGAACAGCGCGAGGAAGAACGGGAACACATCTTACTGGACCTCCCTAAGGAAGTTCTTGTCATTGGAAATGGCACCGACCCCGACGTTTTGGAGGCAGCTGGAATCCGAAAAATGAATGTGGTTGCAGCAGTCACCGGGGACGACGAAACCAACCTGGTTGTGACGACGCTTGCCCGCTTTGAGTTCATGGCTAATCGCACGATTGCCCGTGTGAACCACCCCAAAAACGCCTGGCTGTTCAACGCAGACATGGGTGTGGATGTTGCCATTAACCAGGCCGATCTACTTTCTGCCCTTATTCTGGAAGAAATGTCCATGGGCGATATGATGACCTTGAAGATGCTGCGTAAAGGGAAGTACCTGCTGGTGGAAGAAAAGGTAGCACCAAAGTCGCTGGCATTTGGAAAAAAGATTTCGGAATTGAACCTGCCAAAACAGTCTAACATTTTAGCCGTAATCCGAAATGAGGAAATGATAACCCCACATGGAGACCTGGTCTTTGAGGTTGCCGACGAAGTGCTGGCAGTTGTGCATCAAACAGAGAAAAAAGATCTTGCGCGGCTCTTCAACGCCACGCCATAGAAAATGAAAGCCGGACTGCGCGATACGGTCCGGCCTTACTTTTCGTTCAAACCTTCTAAAACAAACGTCTAAATCTCAATAAATTTCTGTATCACAGAACCAAATATGAAACTGATCAGCGCGACACCTATGCTGATGGCAGCCATGCTTAAAAAGTGCTTGCTGAATTTTTCATCCCTCAGTACAGACATGTAAAAGCTGAAGAAAGCGATGATCGCAAAAACAGTTGTCATCATTATCGCCAACGCGACAAAATAATTGTTAAAAATCAGGTAAGGCAAAATCAACATGGCGACCGTAACAATATAAGCAATCCCCGTATAGACGGAGGCTTTGATCGGTTCTTTTCCCGATTTCTCAGTTTTTGTAGACAGATATTCAGAAGCCGCCATGGAAAGCGCTGCGGCGATACCGGTGACCAACCCGCTCAGAGCGATCATGCGGGTGTTTTGAAAAGCAAGCGTAAGACCAGCCAGTGTACCAGAGAGCTCAACCAGGGCATCATTCAGTCCTAAAACGATTGACCCGGTGTATTGCAAGTGGGGTTCGTCCAGCATGTCGATTAGGCTGGCTTCATGCTCCTCTTCGTCCTGGATCAAACGATCCACGCCGGGGATAATCCCGTCCAACTTTTTGTATTCAGCAATGGTTGCTTCTTCCCTGTTTTCAAGCAACTTGATCACAAACGTGTAGCCGAGAACCTTTGACAAGAAACTAAAAAGCCCTGTCCAAAATTTCTGCGGCTTGGCAGAGCTGCCAGTATAGCTCTCCCAAAATTGAGCGTGCACCGCCTCATCCGCACCCAATTTGCGGATCACTTTGGCACTGTTTTCGTCTATTAATTCTTTTGCGATTCTTGTGTAAATAACGTGATCGTTAATTTCATCTTGCTGGAACTTTTTTATGGCATCAAGCGTTTTCTTGTCTATCATAACTATACTCCCTATGATTATTCTACCCGATGAAATCGGATTGGTTGAAGATTGGTTCAGTGGCAGGATTCTTCACTTCGTTCAGTTTGACAAAAAAGACACAAAAAAGCCGGTCTTGTGACCGGCTTTCACTTTCAACTCATTAACCTTTCGGTTTAGTACATTCCGCCGCCCTGGGGCATGGCAGGAGCCGCGCCGGCAGGTTCGGGAATGTCGGTGACCAAAGCTTCGGTGGTCAGGATCATGGCTGCAATGGAGGCAGCATTCTCAAGGGCGCCGCGGGTAACTTTGGCGGGATCGATAACGCCCAACTCAACCATATCGCCGTACTCTTCGGACAAAACGTTGAAGCCGATGTGCTTGTTACCAGCTTCCGCTTGCTTCTGGCGGACGGTTTCAACAACCACTGAGCCATCTTTGCCAGCGTTTTCAACGATTCTCTTCATCGGTTCGGTCAACGCTTTGCGAACAATATTGACACCGATCTGGGCATCTTCCTGTTCCAATTTGAGACCATTCAGGGATTCCACTGCATTCACCAGGGCAACACCGCCGCCGGGGACGATACCTTCTTCAACAGCTGCACGGGTGGCTGACAGTGCGTCTTCCACACGATGTTTCTTTTCTTTCAGTTCGGTTTCAGTTGCAGCACCAACACGGATGATGGCAACGCCGCCAGC
>CAZDPK010000007.1:0-28110 GCA_964507335.1 uncultured Anaerolineaceae bacterium
AACACGCCTGGTTCCCCGGCTCTGGCGATTGCTTCAAGACCCTGATCGAGAGCGAAAATTGAATCGACCATCTCACCCACCTGGATCAAACCTGAAGCCAGAGCTCGCAATCCCGCCGGGTAGTTGCCGCAGCGTGACCCGACCAGTGTAATTTCATCGACCACCAACTTGGACAGATTCACGCTCACATTTCCTGCAAAGGTAGATTTCAAAACCAGTGTCCCTCTCGCTCTGGTAAGTGACCGGGAAAGTTCGAATCCTTCAGGCGAACCTGTCACTTCCACCACGATATCTGCCAACGAGCCTCTGATTTCTTCAGCGTAAACAGCGGTGATACCTAAACTGGTCAGAATTGCGGCTGGTTCAGCTCTACGGACAACCACTTTTAATTCGCAACCGGTGTTTTTCAACACCTGCGCAATCAACAAACCCAGCCTGCCAGCACCAACCACGATCACCCGGTCGCTGGGCTTAACCTGGATTTGATCTAATATTCTTAACGCAGCCGCCGTCGGTTCAGTAAAGACAGCCAAAACATCAGAGACTGAATCTGGAACCACCGTCAAGTTCTTAGCCGGTAGTTTGCAGTATTCAGCAAAGATGCCGTCATAATCGAATATTCCCAGTGTCTTCCGCTTCATGCACTGGCTCGGCTCCTGGCTTAAGCAGCGTTCACATTCTCCACAACTTATGTTGATATCACCGACAACCCGCTTTCCCATCAGCTCCGGGTACCCGTTTTCATCTACAACCTGACCAACAAATTCGTGCCCTGGCACACCTTTGAAGTCGTAATATCCTCTCATCATCTCAAGATCAGTTGAACACACCCCTGCCAGCAAGACTTTAATTAAGACTTCATCTGCCGCCAATATTGGAAGCGGCAAATCAGTGCGGAAAGTCATTTTCCGATCTTCAAGCCAGAGACCCTTCATTTTTCCATCCATTAACGCGCTCCCCGCCTGCCAAATTGCCTTTCGAGCAGATTGGCACTCAGGTGGATCATGGTCGGGCGTCCATGTGGACAGGTGCGCGGAGACTGGCTGGCTTCCAGGTTGAGTATCAAATTGCGCTGCTCTTCTTCGGTTAATCTCTGCCCTCCCTTGACAGCCATTCCCTTGCAAACTCTGGCTGCAATTCTTGCTTGAGCTTCATTTTCCAGGGGAGTTTCGTCTTCTTCAAAGGAATTAACTATGGATAAAATTGCTTCTTTTGGATCTCCCCGGTCGACGATGGTAGGTATCGCACGGATTAAAAATGTGTTCGGCCCAAATTCTTCAATCTGGAAACCGAGTGAAGTCATAACGTCCAGGTTGGCTGCCATTATGCCGGCTTTCTCAGGGCTGAGTTCTACTGGAACCGCATCAATTAATTTTTGGGATGGGATCATCGCTGCCCGATACTGCGCCATCATCTGGTCAAACAAAACTCGTTCATGGGCAGCATGTTGATCGATCAGGTACAAGCCGTCCGGACCTTCAGCCACCAGGTAAGTTGAAGCGACTTGCCCAATCAATCGCAACAAGGGCAGATGGGTTCCAGGCAAGGGTTGCTGTTGAGGTGCTATTGCATTCTCATCCTGCTGCAGTTGAGTTTGCTCAGCTGGCTGAACCTGCCAGTTTTCATCAAAACTGGTTGGGGTGGTTGCAGGTGTCTGTCGACCCCACAAGTTCAAGCTGTTCAAGTCCGGGATAGGTGTGTAAGCTAACAATCCCCGCCTGATTGCCCGCTGCACGCCGCTAAAAACATGGTCCTGATCTCGAAAGCGCACTTCTGCTTTGGTGGGGTGAACGTTAACATCCACCAGGTGTGTCGGAATCTCCAGAAATAGCACAACCACCGGGTAACGCCCAACCATAAGCATCGTGTTATAAGCTTTGATCACTGCCGCGGTCAAGGTTGGGTCTTGCACCCATCGGCCGTTGACAAAGAGCGTGATATCTTTTCGGTTCGAACGCGTAAGCGAAAGGTCACTGATAAACCCCTGTATCGCAAGGTCCTTTTCGCCGAAATTGAGCGGCATAAGTGCTTTGGTCTCATTGGTACCAAACAACGCTTGTAGTATTTCGAGCCGGTTACCGCTTCCGGTTGACTGGAATTCAGGGCTGCCATCCTGGCTCAAAGCCCAGCGAATGTGGGGATAAGCCATGGCATAACGTGTCACCAGTCCGGTGATGTGCTTGGCTTCTGTGATGTCTTTCTTTAAAAATTTTAGCCTGGCTGGAACGTTGTAAAACAGCTCCTCAACAGTGATTTCAGTACCTACCGGGGCTGCTGCTTTTTGTACTGGTGAATTAGCTCCACCATCAACTGTCAGTTTTGCTGCCACTGCCACATCAACCGGTCTCGAAACCAAGCGCAAATGAGAGACTGAGCCAATAGATGCCAGCGCTTCCCCGCGAAAACCAAGTGTTTTGATATCAAACAGCTCTTCAGTTTTACTCAATTTGCTGGTTGCATGCCGGCTGACTGCCAGCTCGATTTCATTAGGCTGAATTCCCTCTCCATTGTCACTGACTCTTATCAACTCTCTGCCAGCTTTGCGAATTTCCACCTGGATCTCGCTCGCTCCGGCATCAATCGCGTTTTCAATTAATTCTTTGACCACAGAAACAGGGCGATCGACCACTTCACCAGCAGCGATCTGAGAAGCGATGGTATCTGAAAGTTTTTTAATCGTCATCATTTATTCCCTGTTCAAATTATACTCAAGCCGTTGATGTAAATCTTACTTCAATCGGTTAAAATGACAGCATGACCTTGTCAGAAAAGATAAACGCAATTTTAGGCTCTCTGCCAGATTCTCCTGGTTGCTATTTGATGAAGGACGAATACGGCAAGATCATCTATGTCGGCAAAGCTATCAATCTGAAAAACAGGGTTAAGTCCTATTTTCAGAAATCGAGCGACCACAGCTATAAAACACGTCGCATGGTCGACAATATCCGGGATATCGAGTGGATTGTTGTCGCCTCAGAACTGGAAGCGCTGATCCTCGAAATGAACCTGATCAAGGAGCACCGCCCATTTTACAATGTGCGCCTGAAGGATGACAAACGTTATCCCTATATCAAGATTCACTGGCAGGATGAGTTCCCCAAGGTATCTGTGACTCGCAATATGGTCCAGGATGGCTCCCGCTATTACGGACCTTATACATCAGTTTGGGCAGTCCATCAAACACTAGACATATTACGCAAAATTTTTCCATATTTGACGTGTGCGCGTGAAATTACCGGCAAAGACCCGCGTCCTTGCCTCTATTATGATATTCACCTGTGTTCAGGTCCTTGTATTGGTGCCATTACAAAATCAGAATACCGGCAGATGATTGAAGACCTGGCTAAATTCCTTGAAGGTAAGACCGATCCGGTGCTTAAACGTCTTCAAATTGAAATGGGAAAAGCATCAGACCAGTTGAATTATGAGAAGGCTGCTATAGTACGCGACCAAATCCAGGCAGTCGATAGAGTTGTCGAACGCCAGAAAATTATATCCAACGAGCGAAAAGACTCAGATGTGATTGCAATGGCTCGCAACAACGGCGAAGCCTGCGTACAGATTTTCTTCATTCGTTCCGGTAAACTGATCGGTCGGGAATACTTTATTCTTGAAGGAACAGAAGAAGAAGATAACACTGCAATTCTGGAAGAATTCATCAAGCAGTTTTATTCCCAGGCAGCCTACATTCCCAACAAAGTTATGCTGCCCCAGGAAGTGGAAGAAGCCATGATCATCAATGAGTGGCTCAACACAAAACGTGGGGGCGAAAAGGTCCAGATCACGGTCCCAAAACGGGGTCAATCCAAAGCGCTCGTAAAGATGGCAGCAGAAAATGCTGCTGAAACTTTGCGAGCCCTTGAAATTCGCTGGAAAGCTGATAAAGACAGGCAGCGTGAAGCACTGGGGGAGATCGAGGAAGCCCTTGGCATGTCCGAACCTCCCAACCGGATTGAGTGCTACGATATCTCCAACACCCAGGGTTCTGCCAGCGTTGGAAGCATGGTCGTTTTTGAGCAAGGTATTCCCAATAAAAAACTATACCGTCGTTTCAACATCCGCACAGTCACGGGACCAGATGATTTCGCATCGATGCGAGAGGTGTTGACGCGTCGATTCTCGAATTACTTTTCAGAAAATGAAGCCAAAGATTCTCCAGGTTACAAGCCGGACCTTGCCTTTAGCATTCTTCCCGATCTTCTGATCGTTGATGGGGGCAAAGGTCAACTACGCCAGGCAATGGATGTACTGGACGAAATTAGCTTAACCGGACAATTTACGATCGTCGGGCTGGCAAAACAAGAGGAAGAACTTTTCCTGCCCAACATTTCGGAATCCGTCCGCCTTGACGATCATTCCCAAGGCTACTATTTGGTACAGCGCATTCGCGATGAAGCTCACCGCTTTGCTATCACCGCTCACCGCAACAGGCGTGGTAAAATCGGTTTGACTTCCAGACTGGATGCTATTCCTGGAATCGGACCTGCCCGCAGAAAAGAACTGATTGCGAAATTTGGCTCGATACAGGGGATCCTTGAAGCTGATCCAGAGGAAATCGCAAAAATCAAAGGCATTTCAATTGAGAAAGCCAATGCAATTAAAGCTGAATTGGAGTAAGAATGGCAAAAAACACCAAGAATTCATCACAAAGTGCCTATAAAGTCATCATGGCAGTTTTGGCGATCATTATCGTCCTTGCAATGATCCTTTCCATGCTCAAGTTTTAGGTGTGATCATGGACGACGCCAAGGATCTGATTTCCCGGATGCATGAAGCGAGTTATCACGAAAATGAGCCTGTTTCAGCTGAAAAACAGGAGTTGCCCTTCCCTGATTATCTGGATAAAGTTAATGATGAATCCAACCTGATCTTTCTACCAGAGAATTCCGATTTTGTTCCGCTGGATAACAATCTGCTCACTGTCCTTCAAAAGCGGCGCACTTTACGTCGCTATGATGAAAGTGTTGAATTGTCTCTTGATGAGTTGTCTTATCTCTTAAAGTTTTCTCAGGGCGTGCGGGAAATTGACGAAAAACGCAGCCTTACTAATCGCTATGTACCTTCGGCTGGCTCACGTCATCCCTTCGAGACTTATCTATTGATCCAAAGGGTCTGGGGTGTGACGCCAGGTTTGTACCGCTACATCGCCCAAAGGCATGCGCTTGAAGTGTTCGATCTGGACGTCGAGGCGATCAGGAAAGCGCACGAAAGCACATATAAACAAAGACAGGTCATTACTTCAGCAGTCACATTTTTTTGGGCTGCCGATGTCTACCGCACCAGCTGGCGCTACAGTACACGAGCCTATCGCTATATCAACCTCGATGCCGGCCACGTTTGCCAGAACCTATACTTGTGTGCTGAGTCGATTGATTATGGCGTCTGTGCCATCGCAGCGTTTGACGATCGCTTGGCTAACCAACTATTTGGTTTGGACGAAGTAGAACGATTCATAGTTTATGCTGCTTCAGTTGGCAAAAGAATCCACCAGCCATAATTGAATAACAATATTTCCGTGCCTGTTGTCGTGTTGATCTCTGCCAATTCCGAGTGGCGGATTCTGGTAGAGATGCTCAAACATCCACAAATCTTAGCTAGTCCGCTTGGAGCGTGGTTTACTGGCAATATTGAAAGCTATCAGGTCCTTTTCTTTCATTCCGGTTGGGGAAAAACGCGCAGTGCTGCCTCCACTCAATATGTCATTGATCGTTGGCAGCCAGATCTGGTGATCAATTTGGGTACCTGCGGCGGGTTGGAAGGATACGCAATTCTGGGAGAAACCTTATTGGTCACCCACACGGTCATGTATGATGTTCTGGAGCGTATGGGCGACAGGCAGCAAGCTATCAATCAGTATCGCGCCGAACTCGAGACAAACTGGATTGGTGAAAATTTACCTGAGCAGACCCGTCGGTCCGCGCTGGCTTCGGCCGACCAGGATATCGATTTTCGAAACTTCGAACTATTGACCCAGGAATTCGGTGTGCCAGCTGCAGACTGGGAATCAGCTGCCATTGCCTGGGTTTTGAAGACGAACGGGGTAAACGGACTAATTCTTCGAGGTGTCAGCGACATCATAACTTCATCCGCTTCAGAGACCGACAATAATCACTCCCTTTGGCGGTCCCGGGTCGAGATGATCATGCAGAAATTATTGCACGACCTACCCTTTTACCTGGACAGGTTTTCAAGATAACAGAAACAAATAATCAATATCCCGGGAAGACCGACTTTAATCGGACGGCTTACCTAATCGCGATCGTTCTTCCTCGACAATACTATGGTCGAATTTCTTAAACAAAGCTGACGGCTGATTAAAGGGTTTGCCTTCTTCCAATACTTCCGGTACCCACGAATCGCAACCTTCCCTCGCCATTGCATTCTGATGGTCAAGCCCGAGCACCAGATGTGACCCAAGCGAATCTGAAACTTCCTGGGTAATGGGTGTGCTAAACAGGGACGACTTGTGAGCCAGGATCTGATGCAGTCTTTCGCTTGTTTCCGGCAGGAAGGGTGCGAACATAAGTTTCAGCCAATCAATAGCCTGAACGGCGGTAAAAAGTGATTTTGCAGCCTCATTTCGGTCAGTCTTGATTTCAAACCATGGCGCGTGAACATCCAGGTACTTGTTAACTTCAGTTGCCAGGCGCATAGCTTCAGCCAAAGCTGCCTTGAGTTCTACTTTTTCGATCCGGCTGCCAACAGATTCAAACCCAGATTGAATAACATCCAATAATTCCAGGTCGGATGGTCGTAACTCACCCGGATTGGGGATCTTCCCTTCAAAGTTTTTCCAGGTAAAGGACAAAACCCGATTGACCAGGTTGCCCCAGGTCGCCACAAGTTCGTTGTTATTGCGCTGGAAGAATTCCTCCCAATCCCAATCCGAATCCCTGTTTTCTGGCATCGCAACTGTCAGGTAGTAGCGCAAAGCATCACTATCGTAGCGATCCAGGGCGTCAAGACCCCAGACAGCCCAGTTGTGGCTGCCACTGATCTTTTTTCCTTCCAAATTCATAAACTCATTGGCAGGAACGTCGAAGGGCAGGACCAACGGTTTCGGCGCGGGATTACCCATTCGTTCATCAAAATCAGCACCCATACCAAGCAATTCTGCCGGCCAGGTGACAGCGTGGAAGGTGATGTTATCTTTACCGATAAAGTAAAACGATTTGGCATCCTGGTTGGTCCACCAATCGCGCCAGACATCGGGTTGATCGTTCAACTTTCCCCATTCTACTGTGGAGGAAAGGTAGCCCATTACCGCTTCGAACCAGACATACAGGCATTTTCCTTCCCAGCCTTCCAGTGGTACCGGGATGCCCCACTCCAGGTCACGGGTCACAGAGGTTGGCTTCAAGCCAACCGATTGGATCGTGCCTAAGGACTGACGCAAAACATTCGGGCGCCAATAGTCTTCCCGATCCTTGAGAAACTGTTGGATTTTTGGCTCGAGAGTGGAGAGATCCAGGAAAAAGTGTTCGGTCTCTTTAAGTTCCGGGATCGAACCGTCAACCTTCGAGCGTGGATTAATCAGTTTTTCTGCTTCCAGCTCATTTCCGCATTTCTCACATTGGTCAGAGCGCGCGCCTTCATTTCCGCATATGTAGCAGGTTCCCTCCACATAGCGATCAGGTAAAAAGCGCTGTGATGTGGGGCTGTACCACTGCTTGGAAACAAATTTATTCAAGTAGCCATTGTCAAGCAAAGTCAGAAAAACCTTTTGGGCAATCGAAAAATGGTTTTCAGTATGAGTAGAAGTAAACAGGTCGTAACTAATCCCAAGTCGTTGGAACAGTTCAATGAAACGTGGATGATAATGAGAATAGATAGTATGCGGAGATTGACCAGTTTGATCGGCTTTGATCGTTATGGCTGTACCATGCGAATCGGAACCCGAGACCATCAGGACCTTGTTTCCTCTCAATCGATGGTACCGTGCAACGATATCACCTGGAAGGTGAGATCCGGTAATATTCCCAACGTGTATGTCGGAATTGGCATAAGGCCAGGCAACAGCAACTAAAATGTTCTCGTTCATGGTTAACTCCCAACTAAAAGCATCGGCAAATTTTATCATTATCTGCCGTGCATTTCAGGTATTCTTGTTAATCGTTATGAATATTCTATTCCGTGATTGTGCTCACAGGTTCCTGAATTCAGGTTTTGCCCACAATCCAGGCAGATCCCTTTGCAGTCTGGCTGACAGATACTATTAATCGGCATTTCCAGAAGAAGGTAATCTCGGAAAGGTATTCCGAGTTCGATGTTACCATCATTAGGAACTTCTTCTTCGTCCAGTTCTTCTTTGATGCGTGTTTCGAATACATATAAGTCTTCGAATTTAGTGGACACATGCACGGGCATTGGTTCCAGGCAGCGGCTGCACTGTCCTTCCAGGTCCGCTTCCAACTCGGCTTGGAGCAGCAAGCCCTCACTGGTTCTTGAGAAGGAATACTTGCCCTTGAGATTATTAGCATGAAGATCAGGTTCAATAAAAACCTGCGGAAAATCAACTTCAAATTCCCGGCTATAGCCTATCGGTTTATTTAGAAAGTGGCCAACATTGGTGCGAAGGGGATGTTTTATCTTTTCCATGGTCAATTACAATTGTTAATGTGTTTTTTTTTATTATATCATGCGGGTCTTTTTCACCCGTTTTGGATTGGACAAATGATGAAAGAACTATTGATAGCCAGCAATAATAGCCATAAATTTCAAGAAATATCCGTGATCCTGGGGCAATTACCGATCAAGCTGATCAAGCCTTCGGACCTTGGTCTGAGCCTTGCGCCAACGGAAAATGGTTCAACCTATTATGAAAACGCACTTATCAAAGCCAAGGCATTCCATGAGGCTAGCGGTTTGGCTGTGCTTGCCGATGATTCCGGCCTGGAGGTTGAGATCTTAGGTGGAGAACCGGGTTTACATTCCCACCGTTATGCACCAAAACCAGGTGCCACCGATCACGATCGTTGTGTGTACTTGCTTTCAAAGTTGGAGGGAAAAGCTAAACCCTGGCTGGCCGCCTTTCATTGTCACGCCGTTCTTTATGTCCGTCAGGATTTCGTGGTTGATAATCATGGCACCATTGCTGGTCAAGTGATCGAGGAATTTCACGGAGTCAACGGCTTCGGTTATGATCCTATCTTCTGGATCCCTTCAGAAAGAAAAACGATGGCCGAATTGGACTCGCAACGAAAGAACCAGATCAGCCACCGGGCAAGAGCCTTCACCAATTTTCTATTACTAAAACAGTGGATTTTTGACGAGGTTTAGTCTGGCTTTAGAACTTGTAGCCGATCATCCTCAAAAATCTTTTGCGTGTGGCGATATCTTCTTCTGTCTCGATCCCTTTGGGCGAGAAGCCATCAACAACGCCCAAAACCGCCCGCCCTTGCTCCGTTTGGCATAAAACGACATCCGTGGGGTTGGCAGTTGCGCAGAAGATATTGACCACTTCTGGGATGGATTTCAGGTTGTTTAGCACATTGATAGGAAAGAATCCCTCTCCCAGGAAGAGGATAAAGCTGTGCCCAGCGCCGATACGCATGGCGTTCTCGGTTGCCATTTCGATCAACTCTTCGTCATTGCCACTCCAACGCACCAGGCACGGTCCAGAGGCTTCACAAAAAGCTAATCCAAACTTGATACCCGGAACGGAAGTCACCAACATCTCGTGGATATCCTCAATGGTTTTAATAAAATGTGATTGACCAAAGATAAAGTTGATATCTTCGGGTTTTTTGACCGTTTCAAGCAAGATTTCCATAATACCCTCCGAATAGTTTTATCAATTTTAACATACACAAGAGAGGCTTCTTTTACTGAATAGATACCAAACCTTCTCTTACTGCATAATTTTTCGTCACTGCGACAGCTTGCAAAACCATGTGGCAATTTGCATGTCCATTTTTTACCTTCGTCGCGATCGTTTGCACAAATGACTCGCTATGACGAATCCTACAGTAAGAACATCATGCTCTCTTCAGCTTAGCCTGTTTCAAATAAGGTAAAATGAACCCATGGCAAAAACTGGCATGCGTTTTATCCTGGCATTGGCCATTTCACTGATCTTCCTAAGTGCGTGCGCTTCACTTACAGCGCAACCTACCCTCGAATTCAACCCTCTGACAGCCACACCTGAACTTGTACCGCCCACACCAATGCCCACCTTCACCCCTACACCGGCTCCTCTGGGTTCGCAGGAAAACCCGATAGTAATCGGCTTGATCATTCAGGAAAATATAGCTGGGCAGGCAGAAGCACTCCAAAGTTTTTTGTTGCAACTCTCCGAAGGATTATCGCTGACTTTTACATCGCAGGTGTTCGCTAATTACGTTGACTTGGAACTGGCTTTACAGCGTGGGGAAGTCGACATAGCCTGGCTGACAGCACCTGAATACCTACTCGCTTCACAAAAAGACCTGGTCAGCGCATTACTGGGCACCAATCATCTTGGTGTTACCGCCATCGGTGTTCAATTTTTAGGGCATAAAGACGCGAAAATGCAATCTTTTTATGATCCATCCACCAACAATTCTACAGCGACTGCAGCTCAGGCTTTGACTCAGTTGGCAGGATTGCGCCCTTGCCTTACCCAAGAAGACTCTTTGTCTGGCTATTGGGTGCCTCTTGGTTATCTCTCCCAAAATAATATTGCCTTTACACGTCCAGTGCTCACCTTTAGTTTCAGCTCCAGTATCCGTGCCCTTTATGTCAAAGGGATTTGCTCCTATGCCGTTACCTATGCGCATTCCGCTGATCCCCGCACCTCTTCTGAAGTGATCAGCGATCTCACTGACGTAATCGACCAGGTTCCGATTCTTTGGATCTCTCCGCCAATTATTCCAAATTTGAACCTTTCAGTTTCTAAACGAATGGAACTGACACTTCAGAATCGCATCTCAGAGTTTTTACGGAATTTTTCACGCGAGGAAACTGGCAAGAGTCTATTGAGCCGTATGTTGAATTATGAAGTGGCTCAATTGGAACCGCTGCATGACACCAGTTACCAGGCATTGCGTGACCTTCTTACAACCACAGATGTCCGTCTTGCCGATCTGGTAAGATAACCTCAGTACAATGCAAAAACTCTTACGCATTCTCATCATCTTTTCTTGCACTGTCTTCTTTGTGGTAGGCGCTCTACGGTTGATACTTCTGCTTACTACAAGGGATGCCATGTACTCGATTGATTCTGTGCCATCCAAACCCGTCGTTCTTGTACCAGGAGCGGGTCTAAACTCGTCTGGCGGACCTTCCGCACCGCTAAAGGACAGGCTGGATACCGCCATTGCACTTTACCGCGAGGGTAAAGTTAAAAAGCTACTTCTTTCGGGTGATAATACCGATATCGCCTATAACGAACCTGGAGCAATGCAAGCTTATGCTATAGCCCAAGGAATTCCTGTGGAGGATTTGGTGCTGGATTATGCCGGTCGTCGCACGTATGACAGCTGTTACAGAGCTCATCACATTTTTGGTTTGAATGAAGTCATTGTTGTTACCCAGGCATATCACCTGCCTCGCGCTCTCTTTCTATGTGAGAATTCAGAGTTAGATGCCGTTGGCATCCCTGTGGAACAATCGCGCTACATACGGTCGCGTTACCTATTCTGGAACGTGAGGGAGGTGTTTGCTTCGGTAGCCGCCTGGCTTGATGTGTACGTGTTGAAACCTTTACCTGTATTGGGTGAAAAGGAACCTATCTTTCCGTTACAAACAAGGATTACGCCATGAATAGTATTGAAGCTCTGCAATTAGTCCGCGAATACGTAAAAAGTGAAAGCCTGATCAGGCATATGCTCAGTGTTGAAGCAGCGATGCGCTTTTATGCGAGAGTGCTGGAGCAGGATGAGGAGACCTGGGCAGTCACTGGGCTTCTCCACGATTACGATTGGGAAATCCATCCAACGATTGAGGAGCATCCACTACACGGACTGCAATTACTGCGCGAAAAAGGTGTCTCAGAAGAAATTATCGAGGCTATAAGCAGTCATGCTGACCATACCGGAGTTCCCCGCAAAAGTCTCCTCGCGAAAGCGCTCTATGCCTGTGACGAAGTAACAGGATTAATTACCGCAGTTGCCTTGGTTCGCCCATCCCGGTCTCTTCACGATCTCACACCAAAGTCAGTCAAGAATAAATGGAAAGACCATTCCTTCGCGGCAGGAGCAAATCGCACAATGATTGCCGATGCTGCCGAAGAATTTGGCGTAGAGCTATGGCAGCACGTTGAGAACGTCATTCTTGCAATGCGCAGCATAGCCAAAGAACTGGGACTTGAAGGCGATATCCAACCCTAAACGAGCAATTACGCCTTTTCTTCCCCCCAATATTCGCTGTAATCAATAATAGTCGTAAAGCCAATTACTTCATCACCAGCTCTTAAGGCAAACATGCTTTGCCCATTGGCTGCTCGCTTTCGGCTGATTGCATTGGTAATCGTGAAAACCTTGCTGGCAGTTTTACTGAAGTGGCTGATGCCTTTATCGGTTAGTTTGCCGACTAACAAGGCTGCAATCTGATCTCCCTCTCCCAATTTCCAGCCGATCACACCCTGACCGTAGCGTCCCTGTATCGGGTAATCGTTGGCAGGCGTCCGTTTAGCCAACCCCAAGCGTGTAAGTAAGGCAACTTCGTCCTTATCAGAGACCAGGGAAGCACCAACTATGAAATCACCCTCTTTAAGTTTGATAGCATTAACACCCGCAGCAACCAGTCCCATGGACCTGACTTCGCTTTCGTTAAAGCGAATGCACATGCCGCTGGCTGTGGCAATCAAAATGTCCTGGCTGCCATCAGAGATCAACACCTGGAAAAGTTCGTCATCAGTGTTGACCTTGCACAAAACAAAGTCACTCACTGAAACACCTGGTAAATCTTTTACCGATGAACGTTTGATCATCCCCTGGCGGGTCACTGTGATCACAAAGCGTTCAGGCAAATCTTCTGTGTCAATAGGTACGGTAAAAATTGACTGGAGGATATCATTCGGGTGCAGAGGAGCTACTTTATGGGCAGGCAAAGCGTTATTGTTCTCACGTTGAACCGGTATAGAAAGGGATGCGATCGCTACACAATTCCCCTCTGTAGTCACCAGGAAGATCGTCTGATGCGAGTTGGTTCTAACCAGGCTCCAGGGCGCATTTTCGCCGCCGAGACGATTGCATTTATCACTCTCAGTTCGAGAAAGCAGCCCATCTTCGCTGATTTCTACCCAATAGTGTTCAAGGGGCATCACATCGGTAACAGTAAGGAAATCGGAGGCTTTTTCGCCCTCTCGCAGGGTGTAGATCTGTGTTCTGCGGCTGTCACCAAACTTCTCCTTTGCTTCTCTTAGTTCTTCGATCACAACCAGTCTCATTTTCTTAGGTGATTTCAACAAGGCTTTCAGGTCTTCGATCGTTTTGCTGACTTCTTTGTATTCATCCTCAATCTTCTGGCGCTCCAGCGAAGCCAAACGACGCAGAGGCATCTCAAGGATGGCGTTGGCCTGAATCTCATCAAGACCATATTTGATCATTAAGCTTTGACGGGCGTCATCCACAGATTGCGATTTCTTGATCAGACGAATGATTTCATCAATATGTTGAATGGCGATACGTAACGCTTTGAGGATGTGCAAGCGCTCTTCGTTTTTACGCAGCAGAAATTCACTTCTGCGGCGGATAACTTCAAGACGATGTTCGACGAAGACGCGTAAGGCTTGCTTCAAAGAAAGCCGGTGCGGGCTGCCATCCACCAAGGCAAGTATGTTGATACCGAATGTGCTTTGCATTTGGGTGCGCTTGTAGAGCGTGGTCAGAATGGTTTCGTAATCAGCGTTTTTATTAAGGTCAAAGACAATGCGCATGCCTTGCCGGTCCGATTCATCGCGCAGATCTGTGATCCCTTCCAATCCACCCTCCCGGATAATGGTAGCGATTCTCTCAATCAGCGAGGATTTGTTAACCATGTATGGTAGTTCTGTCACGATGATCCGCATTCTTCCCCGAGACATCTCTTCCAGCCTGGTTTGCGCCCTCATCTTGACGGTTCCATGCCCGGAGCCATAGATTTGCGAGATCTGTTCAGAACTATCATCCTGAATAATCATGCCGCCGGTTGGGAAGTCAGGTCCTTTGATAAAAACCATGAGGTCATCAACTGTAATGTCTTCGATGCGGTCCCAATTTTCCAACATCATTACCAAGGCATCAACAACCTCGATTAAGTTATGTGGTGGAATATTGGTAGCCATGCCAACAGCAATACCAGAAGCACCATTGACCAACATGTTTGGAATGGCAGCAGGTAACACTGATGGCTCGTTCAGAGTGCCATCAAAATTATCAATGAAGTCAACTGTTTCCAGGTCAAGTTGGCGAAGAAGCTCAATGGAAATCGGTGAAAGCCGGGCTTCGGTGTAACGCATTGCAGCTGGTGGATCACCATCGATACTGCCAAAGTTTCCTTGTCCATCTACCAGCAGGTATCGTTCTGAAAAATCCTGTGCCATACGTGCCATAGCATCATACACCGCGCTATCTCCATGGGGGTGATACTTACCAAGCACCTCGCCAACGATCCTGGCTGATTTTTTGTGAGGTGTGGTATCCCGGATACCCATATCGTACATGGCGTAAAGGATTCTGCGCTGAACTGGCTTCAAGCCATCCCGTGCATCTGGCAAGGCGCGTGAGACAATGACGCTCATGGCGTAATCCAGGTAGGATTGCTGCATTTCAGCGTTGATGTTGACTTTTGTGATGTTGGTAGAGGTCATAACCTAATACTCGTATTCTATTTTTTCATTCTGGCGCTAACAACCCTTAACTATAGCACAAACACCCGGAGTTTTGGTTCTCCGGGTGTTTGTTAACTCAGTCTAAATGAAATCTAATCGTCGTCTTCATCTCCGAAAACATCGTCATCTTCATCGAGGTCTATCTCGAAGTCTTCCTCATCATCTTCAACAAAATCGTCGTCTTCGAGAGATACAATCTCAATCTCTTCTTCCTCTTCACCAGCAGGATCAAGAGAGGCTTCCAGTTCGTCAAGGACATCGTAATCTGTTTCGTCATATAGATGCTCGTCCTCTTCCTCGTCAAACAAATCGACTTCGTCCTCGGGGAAAATCTGGAGTTGCTCAACTTGGATATCCGGTTTACCAGGAATGACTGCGTCTTCAGCCTGATCAAAGCGCCCAGGTTCAAAACCTGTTCCAGCCGGAATCAGCTTTCCGATGATGACGTTTTCTTTCAAACCGTACAAAGGATCAACCTTCGATTCGATTGCGGCTCCTGCCAGAACTTTGATGGTGTGCTGGAAGGATGATGCCGACAGGAAGGAGTCCGTACTCAAGGATGCTTTTGAAACACCTAAAAGGATCTCAGCATAGCGCGCCGGGCGCAAACCTTTGGCGAGCAGTTCTTCGTTTTCTTTGCGGATCTCGAGACGATCGACCAGGTCCTGGGGCAGATACTTGGTATCGCCAGGTCTGACGATTTGCACCTTGTTGAGCATCTTGCGGATGATCACTTCAAAGTGTTTGTCGTTAATATTCTGACCCTGGGTGCGGTAAACCTGTTGGATTTCCTTAAGAAGGTAAATCTCGGTTTCTTCGCGACCTTTGATCTTCAGAATGGTATGAGGGTTCATTGAGCCTTCAGTGAGCGGCTGACCAGCTTCAACAGTCTGTCTGTCGCCTACGATTAAGCGAGCTGTTGTGGGAATCTCGTAATTCTCTTCTTGTTTGTCTTCGTAAGATACGATTACTCTGCCACCTTCAAACCGAACCCGACCGGCATTGCTGGCTGTGATTACAGTCTCATCATGGCTGGCGATCACAGTACCCTTGGCGATCTCATCTTCTTCATTGACCTTGATTTCCCAACTTGACGGAACGTCGTAATCATCAGAGATCATGACAGTATTTTCAATCCGCACTGTACGTTGATCAGGATTCTTTTCTGATTGCATTACAGAAGCAAAACCAGCAATCTCAGAAACTACAGCTTCGTCTTTGGGCATACGTCGGGCTTCGAAAAGTTCCTCGACCCTGGGCAGACCAGTGGTGATGTCACTGCCGGCGGCAACACCACCGGTGTGGAAAGTTCGCAGGGTCAACTGAGTACCCGGCTCACCAATCGATTGAGCTGCAACGATTCCAACTGCCGAACCGAGATTGACCATTTCACCCCGACCGAGATCGGTACCATAACAGCGTGCGCAAATACCGTGAACCAGTTCACAAGTCAGAGGTGAGCGCGCAAAAACCTTATCAACATCCGCGTCGATGATCGTGTTGATTAAATCTTTAGTGATCAGTTCATTGCGTTCTGCGAGGATTTCACCGGTTTTCGGGTGCACCAGTCGCAATGCTAATAAACGACCTATCAGGCGGTCACCGAAAGGTTGACCGGCAATATCGTCGGCTCTGTTGATCCAAATTCCTTCTTTTGTACCGCAGTCCTCATTGTTGATAATGAGATCCTGAGCGACGTCAACCAAACGGCGTGTCAAGTAGCCAGCTTCTGCCGTGCGGAGTGCGGTGTCTGCCAGACCTTTGCGGGTACCATGAGTAGAAATAAAGTACTCCAATGCTGAAAGCCCTTCGCGGAAATTCGAGCGAATAGGCATCGGGATAATACGACCCGAAGGGTCAGCAACCAAACCGCGCATACCAGCCATCTGAGAGATCGGGCTGAATCCGCCCTTGGTCGCTCCAGATTGTGCCATGGTGGAGAGGTTGCCACTCGGATCGAGGTGATCTCGTACTGCCTTACCAACCTTCGCTGTCGTTTCTTGCCAGACTTGAATAATATTGTTGTTTTGCTCTAACTCAGAAGACAAACCACGGTTGTAAGCTCTCTGAATTTCTTCAACAGCAATCAAAGCCTGGTCAATGAATTCTTTTTTCTCGGGTGGAACGGTGATGTCAGAAACGGCGAGGGTTGAGCCCGATTGTGTGGCATAGCGGAAACCAATTTCCTTCACGCTGTCAGCTATGCGGGTAGTCTCTTCCAAACCTTCAGTTTCGTAAATCTCACTGATTAAATCGCGAACACCACCCTTGTCGAGGGTCATGTTGATAAACTGCATTTTTTCCGACAGAATATCGTTAAAGATCGCTCTACCAACAGTCGTATCCAGAACCCGTTTCTCAGGCGCAGGCATGCGATCGCCCTTGTCATCGAACCAGGTCGTAACACGTAATTTGATGCGAGTGTGAACTTTTACCTGCTGAAGTTGGTAAGCCAACAGGACTTCGTTGATTGATCCAAAGACACGGATCGTACCCTTTTGAGGTTGGGTGGGCTCCTGGGTCAGGTAATAAACACCAAGAACCATGTCCTTTCCTGGAGAGATTACTGGTTCACCACTGGCAGGTTTGAGCAAGTTCTTGCTCGCAAGCATCAACTCGCGCGCTTCCAAAACAGCTTTTTCAGATAGTGGCACGTGAACAGCCATCTGGTCACCATCAAAGTCAGCATTGAAGGCTGTGGTAACGAGTGGATGAAGCTGAATGGCACTGCCCTCGACCAAGATAGGCTCAAAAGCCTGAATGCCAAGTCGGTGAAGAGTTGGAGCGCGGTTAAGTAAAACTGGGCGGTCTTTGATAACTTCTTCGAGCACTTCCCAAACTTCAGGACGGTTGCGTTCGATATATTTCTTGGCACCCTTGATGTTGCTTGTGTAGCCGTGCTGTTCCAGACCAGCTATCACGAAGGGGCGATAAAGCTCCAAAGCCATTGTCTTGGGCAAACCGCACTGGAATAGTTTAAGATGCGGACCAACAACAATAACCGAACGACCAGAATAATCCACACGTTTACCAAGCAAGTTTCGGCGGAAACGGCCCTTCTTGCCTTTGAGCATATCAGAAAGGGAACGAAGCTCGCGGCGACCACGACGTGAAAGCAAGCGCCCACGTTGTGAGTTGTCGATCAGGGAGTCGACTGCTTCCTGAAGCATGCGTTTTTCATTGCGAACGATTACATCGGGAGCTCCTAATTCAAGCAGTCGCTTGAGGCGATTGTTGCGGTTAATCACACGACGATAAAGATCGTTCAGGTCAGAGGTAGCAAAACGTCCACCATCCAGCTGAACCATCGGGCGCAGATCGGGAGGAATCACGGGCAGAGCGGTCAAAACCATCCATTCCGGGCGATTCGTTGATCGGCGGAAGGCTTCAACAACCTTTAAGCGACTGGTAGCTTTCTTGCGTTTTTGTTTGCTTTTTGTGGTACGAGCTTCGTTCCAGAGCTCTTCAGAGAGAGCATCCAGATCAAGGCGGCGCAGAATGTCGTAGAATGCCTCAGCACCCATATCGGCTTTAAACACATTACCCCAACGTGATTTCAATTCACGGTAGCGCGACTCACTCATGAAGGTGAATGGTTCAAGTTCTTCCAGTTCATCTTTCTTGCGGGAAGTCTCTGTTTTCGTAATGCCTTCATCATCATTCATTTGACGACGAAGAGCTTCCATTGCCAGATCAGCTTCAGCTTTAATTTCTTCACGCTTGATGCTCAGTTTCTCAACCCGTTCGCTTCTTTCAGCCTTGAGATCCTTCTCAAGCATTTCCATGCGTTCCCGAACCAGATCCTGGACTGTACCGACATGTTTGGCAGTCACTTCCTCACCCGGTTCGACTATGGTTTGCTTAAGACCTTCGACATCAAAGACAATGGCTTTACGAATGGTTTTGCCGGCTTTTTCGCCTAATTCACGCTCAAGGTCCTGACCAGCAGAAATGACTGGTTCAAAGAGGCTGGCAACCTTTTCGTCATATTCTTTTTCAATGTTGACGATTTCGTTGTCCAGATGTTTCAAGTGGGCATCACGCTGCTTCTTAGTGTCAGCGATCTTAGCGTTTAATTGATCACCAAGTTCACGTTCTGAAACGCTGTTTTCGTCTTCCAAACGCTTAAGCGCTTTTTGGCGACCATCTTCGTCAACGTAGGTGACAATATATTGTGCAAAGTAAAGCACGCGATCAAGATTCTTGCGGGAGATGTCCAGCAACAACCCAAGATAAGACGGGATCCGGCGGGTGTACCAGATGTGGGCTACCGGGGCAGCCAGGTCAATGTGACCCATCCGTTCACGGCGGACAGATGATTTTGTAACTTCAACACCACATTTATCGCAGACGATCCCTTTGTAACGAGGGTTTTTGTACTTTCCGCAATAACATTGCCAGTCACGGGTCGGTCCAAAGATTGCTTCACAAAACAAGCCATCTTTTTCAGGGCGTAGCCGGCGGTAGTTGATAGTCTCGGGTTTGAGGACTTCACCATAAGACCAACTTCTGATCACCTCAGGTGAAGCAAGGTTAATTCGCAGTGCTTTCATTGCTTTTGTTTCCACTCATACCTCCAATACGGTGAGGATGTTTTAAGACACAAAAAACCCGCTGGAACCTTTTCTTCCAGTGTGTTTTCGTCTGTAACGTATATATTCGCAAACTGATATTATAGGATTAATCTCTATGTTCTGTCAAGTTTTTTTGATTCGAGTTTGTCAATTTTCCCTCAGAATCTCCTCTTTTGGTTGATTGATGGTCATTAATCGTAGTAATTTTATTTTGAGCAATGATATATGCCTTCTTCTTTACTTCAAATCAGTTTACGACGGTTTCTTCAGTCCTTCAAGGCGGTGCAAGGGAATGTCAAGATAGAACAAACTCCCGACTCCTAATTTACTTTCAACACTAATACTTCCACCATGTTTTTCGGCAATAGATTTCACGATCGCCAAGCCCAAGCCCTGCCCCCGGTTATCAAAATTTGGCTCGTCATCCATGTAGAAGAAGCGATCGAAAATTCGTGACTGATCCAATGGCGCAATTCCCTTACCATGATCTTGCACTGTAATATGCATCCAGGATGCGTCTTTCTCGGCTTTAATCAGGATCGTCTCGCCGCGGGGGCTAAATTTGATCGCGTTTTCCAACAGGTTATATATTGCCTGCTGCAACAAGATCCGGTCTGCAGACATGTATGGAGCCTTGATAGTCCCCAGATCTGTATTTATCGCAATTCTCTTCTGCTGTGCGTGGACATTGAGCATCGCAATAGTCTCGTCGATCATTTCCTTGATATCAAAAGTGGTGTAACTCAACCCGATATCTGTGTCCAGTCTTTCTATGTCAAGCACCTTATTGACAAGGCGTTTCATGTCCTCGATTCCAGCTTCCAGTCTATTAACAAGGACTTCCTGCTGGTTGCTCAGGTTTCCAATGTGTTTGATCAGACTGGTATAGCCTTTCATCAGCTTCAGAGGGGAGCGCAGATCGTGGCTGATGTTACTGACGAATTCGTTTTTCTCTTTATTTGCCTGGTTGATCCAATGGTAGTCTTTGAGATAGATGATAGTGCCTGTATCTCTTCCTTCCAATTTGACAGGATATATATCGATGCCATATTCCTTTTGATTTGCCAAGGTAATGGTCTTGTTTCTGTCCTTGGTTGACCTGCTGCTTTGGGTCAGCTCTACCAGGCGGGATTGAATGATTTGGTGTCCTTTCGGTCCAGCAACGATCAAACCAATCGAATCCTCAATCAAATCTTTGCTGGCAAGATTCTGGTACAAAATGGTTCCACTTGTGTCAACCGCCAAAATGGGA
The DNA here is from genome assembly GCA_964507335.1 of uncultured Anaerolineaceae bacterium. GTDB lineage: Bacteria > Chloroflexota > Anaerolineae > Anaerolineales > Anaerolineaceae > Mesolinea. The sequence continues at coordinate 20,618 of CAZDPK010000007.1, forward strand.
TCTGGAATCGAGTTCAGCAGTTCGTTCAACCAGCTTTTCTCAGTTTGCACCTTGAGAATTTGTTCTTTGGTTTTCAATGTTGCCGAAGCCCGGTAAGCAAGCTCTTTATAGAGTTCAAGCTCTTCGTTGCTTATCCAATGATTTTGCTCAAACCCCACCCATAGCACGCCTTGTGATGAACCTCCCCCGCTTAGTTGCAATGCGATTAGTGCCTGCGGATACGGCGTACCCGGCGTCAACCCAAAGTATTGGTCCATTTTGATATTGCTGAGCACCAATTGCTCCTGATCCGCAATTTTTTCCAGTATCTGAGTGTCAAGATAGGCATAATTACGGGTTTGCTCTCCCTGACCAGTCCGCAGCCTCATCTCTGGCTTCTTGCTGACTGGTGATGATTCAAGCAGAATAATGCGAGCCGAACTGGCATCCCGGGTCAAAGCAGCTCGTAGGATAGAAGAAATGACCAGGTCATAGCCTTCCCGGGAATAGTGAGTAGGGTCGACAGATAACAAACGTGACTGTGTGTCGGTGCGCGCTTGCATGCTAAGTCTTAGGTTTTCAAGTGAGTTAATAATTGCTTTTTCTCCGCTTGTGCGGGTTTGACCCTGGTTCTGGTAGTCAAAATTGCCTTTGCTGAGTTCATCGATCTGAGCTATTACAGCATTAAAAAAACTACTGGAACCCTGGTTGATCAGGAAATATTTTGGTTTCCATTCTTCCCTGAGGAACCTGATAAAAACGTACAAGGCTATACTCGAAATTATCAATTCAGGCAGATGTGTCACCCATAACAGGATAGCCTGGCTGAGGATAGCAATCACATCTCTCAACTCATGCACGAAAGCCAGGTTAAATTGCCAGACCATCCAGAAGGGTAGACTGAGCATTCCAGCTTCGAAAAGTTTACTTAGGATCGTGCGCCAGTTGCTTGTATCTTCAGGCGTTTCGTTGATAAGGACTGCAAGAAGAAGGCTCATTCCAGGGTAAAACAATACAGCAGAAAGGTCTTGCCCAAATACCAATATCTGTGAAACACTGGTCACGATGCCCAGCATAATTCCAACCAGGGGTCCAAGCGTGCCTACTGCTACTACAACCGGTACAAGGCTCAAAAGCGGGACTATCGGGCTGAAGAATTTGCCATCAATTCCCAAAACCTGGCCATCAAACGGTCTAACAACAGCAAAAAGGAAGGGAAGGATCAATAAAGTCAGAATGTAGAGCCAGCGATTTTTGTAGGTCTCTTTCAGATGGGAAAAATCAATATTCTTAAGACAAACGAAAACCATCACTGCCAGGAAAATCAAGGGGAATATCAGAGCCGTGGGTCTGAAAATCTGAGCACTCAGGCTCGTTGTTAACGCGATTGCCAAATTTCTCCCGGATTCTTGAGCCATGATCAGAAATTATAGCATGAGCGACTTGTGAAATCGAGAAAAATCATAGAACAGTCGCCTGTCATTGCAGCGGACAAAGCAATCCTCTTTTTGGATTGCGCAGCCTGTCAAAGTGATATTGGACTTATGGAGGTCTGCGTGACTGATGACTACTGATCTACCAACAATGACCATCTTAGTTCGCCAGACAAAAGTATTTAGCCACTAACAGTTATTCGACCATGGACTTTCACTTTTCCCTGCCCCATCAAGCCCACATTCGTGATAAGATTGCGCCTTCGAGGAACCTGCAATGAACCCAACCCATATCGGTGAATTTTCTGCACTATTAACTGCCTTTTTCTGGGTCATCTCTGGCCTCTTTTTTGAACGTGCCAGCAAGCGTACAACCTCGCTGGCAGTCAGTTTTTTGCGTATGATCTTCGGATTGGCCATTATAAGCGTCTTGCTGTGGATAATTCGCGGTAATCCCTTTGCCACCGATGCAACCCCTTCCGCCTGGTTGTGGCTGTCGCTTTCAGGCGTGATTGGCTTCGTAATCGGCGATATTTTCCTTTTCGAAGCCTATGTGCGCATCGGCACGCGCATCACGCTTCTCCTAATGAGCCTCTCACCTGTTCTGACCGGTGTGCTGAGCTACTTCATCTTTGGTGAGGTTCTTGAACCATTGATGGTGGTGGGTATCGCCCTCACCCTGGTCGGTATCGCAGTGGTCATTCTGACCCGTGGGGATAAGAAAAAACTAAAATTACGTGTGGATTCCTATGGGGTTTTCTGCGGTTTGATGGGAGCAATCGGTCAATCCGTTGGGTTGATCCTGAGCAAACAGGGCATGGGGGACTATGACCCATTCGCCGCCACCCAGATACGCATTATTGCCTCGATCGCTGGTTTTATCTTGTTTTTTCTTATCGGCAACCATTGGCAAAAGCTGCGGGCACTTCTCAGTGATAGGCAATCCGTGAGGATGACCGCTGCCGGGGCTTTGATTGGACCTGTCTTGGGGGTCGGGTTTTCATTATTAGCTATCCAAAATGCGCCGGCAGCAGTTGCAGCAGCGATCATGTCGATCATGCCTGTTCTGGTCATCCCAGTCAACTGGCTGGCATTCAGGGAAAAATTAATGTGGTTTGAGGTTCTCGGCGCACTGGTGACTGTGGTCGGCGTGGTCTTGCTGTATCTTTGAGTGCTGGTCGGTAGGCAGCAGGGCTTGGTCACTAGTTGATATCTAATTGGACAGTCAAGTCAAAAATCATCCTTCATTACAGTGAAAGGGATTGCTTTGCTTCCTCCAACTCATTTGAATTCATTTTTTTTAGCAATACAGCAAAGCAATCCGCTATTTGACAGTTGAAGATAATAATTAATTTTATCTTTTAGCGATCAATTCCAAGATGAATTCAACTACCTCAAAGACAGTCATATCGTCGGTGTTAACTTCAATCGCATCCTCTGCCGGGCGCAGTGGGGCTACTGCCCTGCCAGAGTCAATTTCATCGCGGTGTCTTAACGAATCTGCAATATCATCCAGACAAACCTTTTTACCCCTGGCAAGTTCCTCTATGTATCTCCGTTGGGCGCGTACTTCAACACTGGCTTCGAGATAAATTTTCATATCTGCATGGGGTAGTACCACCGTTCCGATATCGCGACCAATCATTACAATCTTGCCATTTTTGGCAATTTCCCGTTGAAGTTCGGTCATGGCGTTGCGCACCCTCGGGTAGACCGAGACCTCTGAAACAACCTGGTTGACTTCTGGGGTGCGGATATCCCAGGAACGATCAATTCCATCGATAATTACGTCGAATTGACGCCCATCGTCTTCGTATGAAGGTCGGATGTCAATCAAGATTTTCTCTGCCAAGGTGCTGACCGCCTCATTATCAAAGACATCAACTTCTTCCTGAACGGCTTTGTAGGCTACCGCGCGATACATGATGCCTGTATCTAGACTGATATATCCAAGTTTATTGGCGATCAAATTTCCGATGGTCGATTTTCCTGAGGCGGCTGGACCATCAATGGCGATGATGCTCGGTGGGTTTTGAATCTTTTTTTCACACATACTATTGGGATGCTCCTGTAAATAAAAATGTCCGAACCCACAAAACGCCTTTTTGATCGACAAAAGGTGCCGAATTTCCTGCCAATGTTTGCAGGTAGGTTCTCAATGAGTCTTTTTGCCAGTCGATCGACCTTTCCAAAACGACATTCATACCCCTGAATTGATCACTTTGAGCGGGCATGCTGGTGGTCCTGGTCAGGATCATGCTTGAACCTGGTTGGTTTCGCTCAATCTGAAAGCTGCGGAAGTACCAGGAATATTCCTCTGGCAAATCGATAAGGCTGAAATCACCCCACTGCTGTAAAGATTTTCCTTTTAATGAAAAATCGGTCAGGATAGATTCAATATCATCATTCGGTAAGACCACCTGGTTGTCCAGGTATTCAAGGGAACGAATTTGCTGGTCTGAATGTAAACTTCGGGTACTGCTGCTCAAGCTCGTGATGGCTAAAAAAACAAGGAATGTAAGCAGGAAAACCTGGTTACCATTCCCGGTTGACCAGCCAAACCTAACCAACCACCAGGCTGAAACAAGCAAAATGATGCCAGCCATGATCATCAGAAAAACATTCCAAAATTGCGGTGTTCCCAAAGGTAATTGGGAAATTCGAACCATGTTAACAGAGAGATACGTCAAAATTGCAGCTACAAAGCCAATCAGCAAGCCGTTTGATATCCACGATTCTGTTAGTTTCAGCTGCCATCTTCCCAACCAAATTGCCCCACCAATCCAGCTTACCAAGACCGGTAGAAGTAAGATCTCATAACTTTCCCGAGAAACAAACAATGCAATCAACAGTGAAATGGCGATGACAATGGCACCAATATGATACCGATCGCGCATTTTGGATGACCGTGATTTGAAGTATCCGATGGAAAAAACAATTAGAGACAATAAGCTATGCGCAATAAGCAGGTATATCGGATGATAGATTGGCTTTTCGTAGGTTTGGGCGAAATTCCTCAAAAAGGAAATCAATCCACTCGCCGCCCCTCCTAAACCCGATGGATCAAGCAAAAAACTGGTCAGGATCAATATAGTACTGATAGAAAAGCCAACAGCAAAGTTTGTCCACACCTTTTTTGGGCTATCAAGATTGAAAGCAAGAAGGCACTTTGCCATTTTGGGATTAACCAACTTTAAAACAAGGATGGTCAATCCGATAATTAGAAGAAAGCTCCAAAAAGGAGATCCACTCAGAAAGGCAAAAGCCAGGCAGACACCTGCCCATCCAGGTTTGTTCTTCTTAAAGAGAGTAATCGCCCATGCCAAACCTGCAATCGCAAAAATTCCACCATGGATGGCTCGGGAAAATAATAAGTAAGTTGGGTCCAATGCCAGGGCAATGCTCAGTATCAATGCTGTTTTTCTTCCAAGCTGCTTTTTCCAAAGCCATGGCAACCATACTATAGACGCTCCAACCAAAGCTGGCATAATCCGACCCACAAAATTGTCAGGTCCAAATAGGAAAAATAGCCATCCAGTCAGTGCTGTATAAGGTGGCACCAAGCTGGTTGCGGCACTTATCCTCTGAGAAACCAGCAACGCCTGGTTGATCAAGACCAACTCGTTTTGAGTATAGATCATGGAATTTAACATAAGCGACCGTAAGCTTAAACCGATCGCAAAAACAAGAAAGAACCAGGTAAACGAAGGTGCCAACCTATTTTTGTTATTCAATTTGCTGCTTCCTGCTGTTTCTTGGCTCATGTTATGGATTTCTAACCTCATAAATATCTACCGTGGCCGTATCGAAAACTTTGATCATGTTGTCGGCAAACTTCGTTTCGTCTACCTGGTATGTCTGCCGCTCCAGCTCACCCATCACAATATATCTAATATTATACAGGTCGATCACGCTTTCAGCCTGACCCCAGTCTGATGTGCTGTACAACACCCGCAAATCTGACTGTCTTGACCCAATTTCCTCATACCCTCCCCGCCATTGAGATTCATGCCCGATCCAGCCTAATATCGTTGGCATTCCGGAGAAGGTCGAGATTATGTTGTAGGTTGTGTAGCTGCCTCCAGTTTCAGAGACCGCCTCTGCCATGACGCCCAATGGAGCGTCCGCTAACCATGCAGCCGCGGCCATTTCATTGGGAGAATACAGGTAAAAGTCTTGTTTTCCGTCCAGGGAGTATCCATCGCGGGGTTGAAAACCTTCGGTCTTGTTCCACAATTCAATCGTCGGATATATTAGCCCAAGTGCCAGCCCGGCAAGGCAAATTACACTCAATGTCGCGGCATATTTCTTTCTGATCAGTGTTTGAATTGTCCACGCCAGGAACAATGCTGGTATTGACAAAACCAGGTAATCCAACCAATGACTACCAAATATTGGTAGGAAAGTTTCGTTCTTTTGCATGAGTGTGAATCCAAACAAAAGCAGTCCAGTCGTAGCGATGGCGATAGTAAACAATCGATTGGTTACTGGTTTTGCTTCTTTCAGAAAAATTGAAACAAAATAGGCTCCTGCGAGAGACCAGAGGATCCATGCCTGGAAATAAAACTTGAAAATAGTATTCATGCGGGTGCCAAATTGATCGCGGAGATAGACAAATTCCGGAACGATCACAAGCAGCGCACCCAACAGAACCAGCATTAGCATAAATCCGTTGGTTTCGACTTGGAATTTGGGGTGACTGACAATTTCCTCATCAATTTGTTGAGAGGATGTTTTCCCAGTAATAATTTTTTGAATGAAATAATCTACAGAGAGCAATACCAGTAAAAACAAGGTTAAAAAGGTCCCAGGATGCTTAAGTCGCTCCACAATCGATCCTGTAAGCAGGCTGGCGTTGTCTGCGGCACCTTGCAAGCTATTAAGCATTGGGTTTAAAGATTCGAGCCGACCTGCCAGCCAACCCAATCCCCACCCTGCAGCAAAGAGAATCCCAAACAAAGAGAATGTTAGGAGGAAAGCTTGAATCGAGGGTAGTCGTTTTACTTGGATTTGATGAAAGATCAACCAGGCAAAAATCGGTATTAATAAAGGTCCAAACATGATCCAGAGGTATGTTCCACGCGTGAAGAACGCCAAGCTGGGGATCAAACCGCCTGCCTGAGATGAAAAACTGAGATAAAACGGGAGGTAAGCCAAAATACTCAACACGCCACCAGCCAGGCAGAATAGAACAATCTGCCACAATCGCTGCAACGTCCAGCCACCCAGGCTTGCCCGGTGCCAAACAAATGCGACCGCCATTATAAGCAGGTAGAAGGGGAAATCCCAAGTGTTAAGAAATGCAATCCCGCCCAGAGTGAGCACTGCCATCAGTGCGTTTTTCAAGTTGATTGGAATGCCACGACCCAAGACCACAAATTTGCCTTCCCAGCCTCCCTGAAAAGCATTCAGCGCTTGCGCAATTGCCAGCAACACAAAAGGCATGCCAAGCAAATGGGGATGGATATCTGACAACAGATAAGTAAAAAACGGGAATTCATCAATGATCTCGATCATCGAGCCGCCAAGGCGAAAGTCTTGAACAATCCGACTGGCTTGCCACCAGGACCAGCCCCCCCGGTTGGGGTACCAGCCAAGGCTGTAAGGTTGGCTTGTTAGAGCCGGGATCTGAAGGTTTTGCCAGAATTCAGAGCTCACCAAGCCTCTGGCATGCAGAATATCCAGCAATCCAAACCAGTTAGAGACGACCAGGATCATCAATGGTGCCAGTAAGGCCAGCGAATAATTTCGTGTCGAAACCCCTTCGTCCTTTTGGTCGTCCTTGGACTGCCTGGCCAATAAATCCCAGGTGACCCCATACGCTCCCAGGGCGGTCAATCCAAACCATGAGGCTGAAACCAGGTTATAACCAACTGATGAAACCACCCCACTCACCCGGATCAACAAAGCAGATATCAGGTAGCCAAAATAATAATAGGAAATCGAGTAGCCTGAAAGCCATGGATCATGAGGTGGAATCGACGGTGATTTTAGAATGCCGTTTATAAAAGCCATCTCCATGAACTTTTCAGTGTGTATTATCTCGGGGTTGGCAGCCCGCACCACAGCCCAGAAGGCAAA
>CAZDPK010000007.1:28210-30796 GCA_964507335.1 uncultured Anaerolineaceae bacterium
TTTTATCTGACCTTGTAAATAACGGTATCAGCTTCATTGTAAACCTCGTCCCACAGCGTCCCGTTATAGGTTTCAAACTTATCCAACGTTTCAGCGGGATAAAAAGCTTGTTCTTGCTGACCGACGACAATGTACTTAACATTGTACTTGTCCAAAAAGTTCGTAATAAACTCCTGGTCAAGGCTTAGATAGAACGCGTTGACTTCATCGACTCGTTCCTGGACAGCGTTATTACGCAAGACAGCCCGTTGTTGGCGTTGGTGGTAATTCCAACCCACCACTCCTGGTAAACCTGTATAGATGGTATAACGATTACCCCAATAATATTCATATGCCTGGGCTTCCAGAATGACCGGTGAACCTTGCACGTTTTCCTGCATCCACTGGATCGCCCTGTAATCCTGGCCCAGGTTCATCACGATCCCGTTGACCGCAAATTGAGAGGTTTCCATGTATTTCATCCCATCCAACGATTGTGGTGCGGTGGGGTCCATCCGGTCAGTAATTTTGTCTTTAGTTGCTAAGACCGGAAAGAGCAAGGCAACAAAGAACAAGACTGTAAAACCGACCTGGAATATGATCTGAGTTCGCGTTCGCCATCGGTTGAGATCCCGCCAGAGCGTTGCGGCAGCCAGACCCATGGGCAGTGTTAGCAGCATCCATGCCTGGTGATAGAGTTTAAAGACCACATTCATGCGTCCGATATCACCCACCAGGTAGACCAGCTCAACCACGATAGTTAGCAGCAAACCAGTTCCGATCATGAAGTAGGCCAACCGCTTGACATCGTCATCGGTTGTCACGATCAGGAAGAGCGCCAGTAAGCACAATGGCAGGGCGACCAGCGCTACCGTCACCTTGAGAAACAGGAGCACCAGAAAACTGATTCCCAGTAATGCAAGCAAACCGACCAATAAATTGCGTTGTTTTTTAAAAATCTCCAATTGCGAAAGGCGGGTTGAAGCCATCCACTGATACGTCTGCCAAACAAGCCAGCATGTAACCACAAAAAGTATCAGACCCCAGTGCATGAGATAAGACTTCAAGGGGGTCTTATCTCCACTCCAAAAACCAATAGAGTTGTAACCCGGGAAGAAATTGCGATTGAAATTGAAGTACAAAATGCGTGTCAGCAAGAATAAACTCACAGCAGATACAACGGGGTTCACCCATTTTTTCGACCAAGCCGGCAGGAATTGCCACTTCACCTCTGGAAGGTAAAGCCATCCGACGTAAATCAAAACGCATAACGCCAGAGCAGTAAGGGTGAGGTAATCCCAGGTGTTGGTTGGCTGCAAAGCTCCTAAAACCACACCGCCAACGAGTAGGATTGGCACAATCACTTCCTTGATCCTCAGATCCAGGTTCCCTTCCTTTTTCTTCATCATGATCAAAGATAAACACCAACCGACCGCCGCCATCACGATGGGCATGGCGATAAGGTGGGCATGAAAATCAGCATATAAAAAAGTGAAAAAAGGAAATTCTGTGATCGGCTCACCAGGTATCATGCGGCTGGGGTTCCAATACCAGGTTCCGGCAGCAATGGGAAGTTGGTCGCCTCGCAACATCAACCCAATACCCTTGAATAACCAGACCAGTTTCTGGCTGAGCGTACCGCCATCGATACTGGCACCCGCCGAACCCAGAAGTCTTAACCCACCGGTGATGACACTCATTTCACCCAGGTTACCCACCACTGCCAGGAACACTGCGCTAGTGATTCCAGCCAAAAACGCGAAACCGAATAAATTCTGTCTACCTTCAGGGTTTTTCTCCAGCACTACCTTTCCAAAATTCCACCCTATGCTAAAAGCGCCAATAACCAGCATCGCATACCAGAGAGCGATCAGGATATTGTAAGCAACCGCCGGAACTACGCCCAACAACTTGATGGGCATGGCAACAAGCACCTGTCCATAGTAGTAATAATTGATGTATCCACCGGCGTACCAGGGATCATAGGCAGGAAAAATGCTGCTCTTAATGATCGCGTTAAGATAGCTGAAATCCATAGGCTTTTCGCCACCACGCCATGGATGCCATAGATCCGGGTTTTGATATCGGATCCACAGAAAGAAAGCAAAGGCTAGCAGAAAAACAGCTTCCTCTATCAGGAATTGTTTCCATAATCTGGAAAAATCGTTCAGTAATTCTTTCCTCGTAAACCAGGCTACGAGTAGCGATGCCATGACTAAGGCAAGCAGAATTCCCCAAAGCAGTGTGCGCGTGATTATCACTTTTGCCGAGCCAAGGTTGAAGGCTATCAGCACAAAGAAAAGCAACCCTATGATGCGGGCAAAGGCGTAACCCTTGTCCTTCAAGCCTGGCAGTGCCAGGCGTACAATAGGGAACACACATAGGCCCAATAACCAAAAAAGAATATAGAACGCAATCACCGCCAGCCAAGTGTGCTGATTTAGCACAGACTGCTGATCAAACAACTCAGACCAGGTTCCACCTGCTTGTTGAACCGCCAATTCTTCATCGGTAAGCATCAATTGATTTCCTGGCTGCGTTTCGCCAGCTACGTAGCTGTCCGCTTGTTTAGGCGTCAGGTACACCGCTGAGCCGACGTCAATTGAG
>CAZDPK010000007.1:30896-45769 GCA_964507335.1 uncultured Anaerolineaceae bacterium
ACACGAGGAATAGTGCCAAATTGCCGGTTGGAACTCATAAAAATGTATTCCGCCTGGTTCAAGATGGTGTAGAAGCGTTGAATTTTGCTGGCATCATCCGGCCAATACATCTCAAGATTTAAATCGCCTCTAAAAATTCCAGCATTGTCCTGGTACGGCACAAACGAAGGGCGTGGGAGCGGCAATGCGTCATCCCAGCTGCTTTCCAGAGCAACCCCCGGCGTGCTGATCATGATCTGACCCTCACCTGCCACCATTTCGATAGTCAGGTCAAGCTCTTGTGGTTGGTCTGTGCCAAAAATTAACGGTTCATCGAAAATAAAAACTGCTCTTTCACCTCGAATTGTGCCATCTCCCAGGAAATCATCAGCAAGATAACTAACACGTGTGATCGCGCCCGATGCCGTATTGGCAGTGAGTGTCAGTCGCAGCTGCTTCTCCGCCTTGTTTTGGCTCATATCAATGACGTCAGGAATTTCAACTCGTAAAATTTCCTCAACCGATTGAACGTTTACTCTCATTTGGTAAGCGTGATCGGGTGTAACGATTTCGTTGATTTTTGGCAGCGTTTCCTGGCGGGTTAAACCGTCATCGTAATAAAAATTCATCACTGGTACACCGCTCAGATACGATTGAGCATCTGGCGTTAGCAAGGTCAATTCGAATTGGTAAAGCTGCCCCTCGAGAAAGTAAATTGCCGGATTGAACTGAAATGCCAGGATAGACTGTGTCATTCCCTCAGTAGTGATCGGATTCTGCCCTATGATCGCTTCTGCATTCAATGCCTGACCGTCTTGTACGTTTAGAATATTTAACTGGTATTGTACAGTTTCAAGCGTAGTCGAGACCGATTGCACTACCGGGTAGGTCAGGTCCGTCAGGAAGCCGTCAGCTTTCGCTTGGAAAAGCAGTATCATGCTTTGCCCGGTAGTGAGCGAATTCATTGACCGATACGCTACAGGGATATTCTTCTCCTGTCCATCTGCTTCAGCCACCAGGTTGATGGGACCTTCCAGGTTATCATAAATCCAGTCTGTGGCAGCCACCCTGGTGACTGGTCGGCTATAGATACGTGAGAACGCGAAAGCCCAGGCTCCGGTTCCCAACAAAACGACTACAGCAAGAACTAAACCTGTGGTTTGTAAGAACTTGCGAGAAAGTTTGAGGCTTTTAAAGTGAAAGTTAGCCTTACTGCTTATTAATTGTTCCAGCCCCCAGGCAGCAAAGATAGCGATCAAAGGATAGAGCAATAACAGGTAGCGCATGGAAGCTACCCACGCCAACCCCTGCCACACAAAATATACCAGGCTCCACGCCCACAAAGGCATGTGGAGATAATCTTTACCCTTGAAAATCTTTATAGCCATAGCAAGCCAGGAGAACACAGCTGTAATCCCCCAGGGTAATCCAAGCCCCCAGAATAGCAGATTATAGAGCGAAAAAGTACTCGCACGCCTCGTCCATTGGAGGGCAGGTGGGAAGTCAACTTCTCCTGTGCTTTGCGCCTGCAGGGTTTTCAAACCGTTCCACCAATCCGGGTTGATTTTTATGTTGAAAAAACCCGGTCCGCTGAAAGCATATGGTTGAAAGATCCGGAAAATTATCAAACTTACCAACCCTGCAATTGCGACCGGCAGGATGATTTTCAACAAATCGACTTGTTCATCACGATTCTCTGTCCGAAGGTAGCGCGCCAATTCCACCAAGGGCAGCAAAAGCGCCAGCGAGACTGCATTGATTTTTGAAGCTGTTGCCATTCCCAAACCCAAACCAAAGAGCAGGTAAGGCCAAATATTCTTCCAGGTTACAATACCGCGGAAACCTGCTTCATAAACTACAAGTGATCGCTTTAGGATGATCACGCCAGCCAGTACGGTCAGCATTCCAAAAGTGCTGGTGAAGGTATCTACTGTCATGAAGTGCGCTTGCTGAATGGGTAGTACCGCGAAAGCATATAACGCTGCCGCGATCAACCCCACCCACCTGTTGTAGAGTTTGTACCCAATCAGAAAAACCAGGATTACAGTGAACAAGTCAAAAAAGGCGGACAGCTGTCTGCCGACCAGTGTAATCGGGTCATAACCAACCTGTCCGATCCATTCACCAAAATATCGGATCAGGAATAATGGAAAAGTACCATAAACAAAAAAGGTGTAACCATGGGTATTGGGATTCAGGGTTGAGGTCTGGGTATTGAAATAATCTTTTATACTACCCACCGGTTGGATGCTGTTTAACACCATCGAAAGGTAACGTTCGTCTGGATGCAAATGGTAATTTTCATCCCAATTGAGGTTCATAAAGCGAAAATACCCGCCCACGATCAATATAAGGGCAAGGATAAAGACGGTTATCAGGGCTTGATTAGTGCTTTTTTTCCGCAGTACTGTCTGCTGGTTTGTTTTTTCCATAAAGTCATTGTCTCGCAATGTAGATTACAAAATTTTTATCCGGATTTACACTTTGGTAGGTTGTGGCAACACCTCCCGGATAGAGGGATTGTAATTGACTCAGGCTCTCAGTGTCGTTAATGTGTAACAAAAATATCTTGGATACCTGCAAATCCACTGTGTTTCTCAGATCCTGCGGTAGTATCGAGAGGTTAAAATAGGGTTGGTCCAAACTGATAGCTACAGATCTTGCATCGACCCAATGGGGATAGCCAACCACGTATGCCTGGCTGTTACGTGCTTGTCCGGTATCATAATTGCGAATTACCTCCGCCATCTCTGAAGCATTCCAGGAGGAAGCATTGTAATTGCGAAAGTAAGTGTCATTGATCAATCCAAAATTTCGAGTGATGATCAATAAGCCAAAAAATCCAATGAATATTGCCTGCCTAAGTAACTGAGACTCATTTTCATGAGACAACAATCGATCGAGAACAAAAGAAAAGCCTCTGCCAGCTAGTAAAAAGACAGGAATTGCCGCTCCCAAAGACCTGCTGAGGGATGGATTTTCCATTGGGTTAGCAATTGAAAACACTGAGGGCAGCAGTGTCAGGAAAAACAAGATCAGCAGAGATATTGACCGTTTTCGGTGGTAGGAAAGGTCTTGAAAAATTGTTACACATAGTCCAAATAAGAAAAAAGCCCCACTTACCCAATCCAAAGCAGCTCGATTGGAAATTCCATCCACCCAGCTACTGCGGTTGGACCAATTGAACATTCCTAAAGATGACAACAAATTATCAAAAACCGTAACCAGCGGGCTGCTGGCAACCGGGCTGCTTGGGCTGTAGAGTTGATTGATAACTGGTGAAATCCATCCTGTCGGGTTGGCTGCGATTACAAAAATCAGCGGTAATACCACCACCACACCCACGATAGTCCCTATTCCTATGCGCATTAGGAGCGTATTATTAGCCTTATCCTTCTGCTCACGTATTTTGTAAACAATCGATATTAACAAATTGGCAAATAACAAGGCAATAAAGACTTTATTGGTCAGAAGCCCCAATCCAGTCAACACCGAAGATATGAGCAAGGAATTGATGTCATCTTCCTCAAGCGATTTGAAAAGAAAGTAGAGCGCTGGCAGCATGATTGGCAGCACCAACCCGAAACCCAGGACAGCTCTCTGCTGCAAAATCGGCCAGAACCCAACCCCAAATAGTAGTGCACTAAAATAGCCGCTCTTCTCGTCAAACAGACGCCGCCCCAGCTTGTACATAAAAAATACAGCCACCAGTCCAGCCAGTCCGTAGGCAAACTTAAGCCCTGTAAAGGTTAACGAACCTCCCGTAAACTGGTTTACTATAGCCGCCCAGTAATAGCTGAAGGGTTCACTGGTTACATTACGTGGAAACCATAAACCTGTATCCCCGTGAATGATGCCATCCACCGTGAAAAAAGCCTCAACCTGGGAGCTGATGATCTCAGGTGGCACCTGCTGAAGTCTGCCAAGTTGAAATACCAGCACAACCGCAATCAGAAGCACAATGAAAATCAGTTTGCCTGGTTGACTTGATAGCTTGCTAAACAAAGATCGGAAAGAAGGTTTGTGAATTTCTTTTTTTTGAAAGAATGCAGCAACTATCGCTACGATGCTTGCCAACCACAATAATCCTGAAAAAAAACTGAAGCTGCCCTGTTTGTACATCAGGCTGGCAGCGATAGCCATAACAAAAGCTGAAAGCAGCCAAATCAACCTTACATTGATTTCATCGTCGGTTTCCAGGACGAAATTAAGCACCGCCTTGGAAGAGCCTGGTGCTGCCTCTCGCATAAATGCGAAGACCACCAGGATGAAGCCACCCAACAACAGTAAGACTCCGATTCCGCCCAAAGCTTCCCGCAAGAATTCAATCAGGAACTGACCTGCTAAGAAACAGAGTAAAGCCGCAAGCACGAATCGTTTGGCTGTTGGTCGTTGTTCCTTGATTTCTTCGCTGTCAGCTGCTTCATTTCCTTCTGTGGGTCTATAGAAATACCGTCGAAGTGCCTCCAGAACGGTTGGATCCTCAGAGGGATTGGTCTGGTTATCGTCCATGGGAGTATTTTAGTCGTTTATCGAAAGACTGAACGAGAGACTCTATCCGCATACAAGTAACCAAGATTTTTATGGACATAGTTCTCATATTGTTTCACCTGGTAACCCAGATCTTCCAATCGTTTTACCAGGACACAAGAGTTGCACTGCTGATCGAGATCATGGTATTCCATGATGATTCGGTCAATCTTCTTGAATGTTTTGGGGTCCTGGTTGAGTAATATCTCATATTCCGCTCCCTCACAGTCCAGTTTTAAGAGGTCAATTTGATTTCCCACTTTTTCTTCGACTACTTGCTCAAGAGTTATGACTGGAATGCTGGTTTCTTTGACAGCCTGCAATCTGGCAAAGTGATCGCTGCCGCTAACTGCCTGCAATGGTTCATTGTTAAGAAAATGGAGAGGGATTTCCCCTTCTTCTTTCCAAACACCCAGATTGTACGTTTCCACCCGGTTCAGATTATTGGCACGAATGTTTTGGCGCAAGATGTTGATCGAACCTGGATTTGGTTCGAATGCATGAACTATCCCCTCAGTCAACTGAAGTGCAGCCTCAATTGTAAATTCGCCGATGGCAGCGCCAATGTCCACAACCACCCAATCGCTCTGAATCTCGGTTCCGAGCTTGGTATAAAACCGGTCGATCAGAGTCTCCTTCACAGACCAGGCTTCCATCTTGCTTCCAATGCCAATTTTCAGGTTATTACGGCGAAGTTGCAGCCATTTGATGCCTAAAAAAGGTTTGCCGAGAAAGATATCGAACAAGACTTTCCAGTTCTTGATGCCAAGCAACAATTCGATAATCGACCAGAGATAATAAGAATACTTGCGGAAAAACCTCACGCTTGCCTCCTGGCAATATAAAATGTACAAGTCCCGTTTTCATCGTAAGGGTCTTCTACCAGCTTAGCGACCTCATAAAAGGGAATAAACGGATTATTGCGATTTTTGAACAATACCCAGATGCCAAACAGTTTTTTCCAGAGCAAGTTGGGCAAACCAAAAGCGTGACCGCGTTCCAGTTTGTGCATTGCCTTTACTGGAAAATAGTGCCAGTACTCCACCTGGTCGAAACCTGCTTCCTCAAGCCGTTTGAGCCAAACTTCAGGTGAGTCAAGATTGATATGCCTGGAAATCTTGTTGAAGAAGCGCGAATATTTGACTGCGAAGCTATTTGAACCAAGGTAAGAAAGCACTTTCATTCCCCACAAGTCAGTGATAAAGCGCTGGTTTGGCACAGCAAAATAGAATTTTCCACCCGGTTTCAAAACGCGTGAAACCTCATTTAGAACCGGCTGCACATCGGGGATGTGTTCCAAAACAGAGTTGCTAATGGCAGAACCGCAACTTCCGCTTTCGATGGGTGCCCAGGCACCTTCGGATTGCACCAGGAGTGGGTAAACCTTCCTCGACCTGGCTTCCATTAATGGCTGCCACCAGGGATCGACTCCGATCAACATTTGATCTTTGAACAAAGCCCAGGCAAAATGACCATCGCCGGCTCCGAGATCATATATTGGTTGATCAAGCTCTTGCTGTTCGTAAAAGCTTTGTTCCACTGCCCGCAGCATGCCCCTGAAATAGGGCAGATGGAAAAGCTGCTGCGAGCAAATACGCTCAATATCTGTCTTCGATAGTTCAGTCATTGTTCACCAATAGTGCCAGCAAGCTATCATACTGTTTGACAACTGCCTCTTGCTGAAATTTTTCCAAAAACTCAATGGGAACAAAGCGAGCTTCTTCTCCCTTATCAAATATCTCGATCACTGCATTGGCAATTGCGAATGGATTTTTGATTGGCACGATCTTACCCAAGCCAGTTTGCAGGACTGGTTGCCTTACACCTGGTAAATCAGAAGCCACCACCGGAGTTCCCTGGGTCATCGCTTCGATTTGCACGATGCCATAGGATTCGGTCGCATTCAGGCTCGAGAACATCAAGACATCACAAGCTGCGAAGAAAGCTTCGAAATCCTCATCACTTAAGTATCCAAGGGAGATCCATTTCTGACCAAAAGGCTGGATGTAACCTTCTACCTGCGCTTGATAGGCCTGTTCGCCGACAACAGATTTCCAGGCACCAGCATGCACAACTCGTGTTTCCGGGTACACCTCAAAAATGGCAGGTAACGCCATGGCCAGGTATTCGTAGCCTTTTTCTGCTGCCACCCTTCCTGCCAGACCAATGACTTTTTCGTCTTTCCTGATGCCAAATTTTTGTCGAAAAGCATACACCCTTTCGACAGAGACTGTCTTCACTTTTACCGGTGTGGGCACTTCAATAACTTTTTCAAGAAACTGGCTTAATACAGGGGAATGCTCGGCATAATCAAGCGAATTTTGCACAATCAGGTTGGCGTTCTCAAGAACTTTCTTGCCGATTTCGCTTGTTACCTTCACCGCCATGCGATCCACAAAACCCACACCGCTCACGACCAGGTCGCAGTGGTAGGTCACCAGAACAGGTTTGCCTAATTTTTTTGCAATTTGACTCAGAAAGAGACTCTCAAATTGCGGTAAGTGCAAATTTACAACGTCTGCCCAGGATATCCATTTCCTGGCGATTTTGGTCAAAGTTGGCATCAGCACGCCCTTGGAAAGCCGCATAACCACAGGCACACGTACGATTTTGACAATTCCGTAAGATTCAAGTTCGTCCAATTCGTCTTTGAACTGAGAGGTCAGCACAACTACTTCATGTCCCAGTTCAGCCAAACCTTCAGCTAACCGTAAGGCATAGACAGATAAACCAGAACTGTATGGGTGGAAATAGGTTGAGGAAATCAATATTCTCACGACTTCAACTCCTCCTCCTTCCTAATTTTGGTCGCTTTGTCAATCAACGAGCCAAGGCTTTGACCAGACAAAATCAAAGCAATCACTCCTAAAATGGCCGGAATCACGATCTGCACACTGTGAACAACCAACGCTATGGCCAAAGCAGGTTCTTTAGACACGCCAACCAGGGCGTAAGATCCTACAGTACCAGCTTCAAAGACCCCCAAACCACCTGGAGCGGAAGGTAAAGCGTTAATGAATGCGCTGGCGGTGTTGACAAGTATAGGCCACCACCATTCTGAATTTGTCAAAATTGCGTCCTGTAAAATTCGGTATTCGAGCATCGAGAATGACCAGCTGACAGCCAATATCAAAAAAGCCAGGAAAAAGCGAGCAGGCTTTGCGAAATACTGAAACCCAGTCAGCAGCTGTTCCATCCACGGAATAACCTTAGTTTTAATAAATTCCGATTGCGAGAAGCGCTGATTAAGCCAACATACTACTTTTACGCGATGCCTGGTAATGTAAAAGATAACAATTATGGAAAACACCAGGACAACAATTCCGATCCCGGCTATTCGGTTCAGGGTAGTATTTTCGATCAAGAAGAATAAACAGAAAAGTAAGTAGGTGAAGCCTACCAACAGATCCAGAAGGCGCTCTCCAATAATTGAAGCAAAAACCTCCATATAACTTAACTTATGTATTCCTCTTTCTTTCAAGAAGGCAGCTCTGCCGAATTCACCCAACCTGAGCGGCATGATAGTGTTCAATAAGTAACCAAGGTTCATCCCCCAAAAAACGGTGGAATAACTTAGCTTTCCTCCCAGCAAAATCCAGCAGGTCAAGCCCCGGAGAAGCGCACCCACCGAAAAACAAAACACGATAAGTACAATTGTACCCAGGGAAATCTGCCGGAATGCGTCGCCTAAGGCTTGGAAATCCAACTGCCTCACAACAAGCCAGATCGCCAGGGCACTGATCAATAGGGGTATTCCGATTTTCAGAAACCGGTTGAAACCAGGTTTTACCGCTGGGTCGGGCATTAATCCTCCAGCCGCAAGATCGCCATGAATGCTTCCTGGGGAATCTGCACACTTCCAACCATCTTCATGCGCTTCTTACCCTTTTTTTGTTTTTCAAGCAGTTTCTTCTTACGGGTGATGTCACCACCGTAGCATTTTGCCAAAACGTCCTTACGCATAGCCTTCACGTTGGCACGTGAAATTACTCTGCCCTGGGCATATGCCTGGATCGGGATAACAAACATTTGGCTCGGGATGATGCCTTTGAGTTTACTTACCAACGCCTGTCCTTTGTGGAAGGCGTCTTGTTTGTGAACAATGGCGGTTAACGCGTCTACCGGATCTTCATTGAGCAGAATCTGCAATTTCACCAATTCGCCCGCCCGATATTCAATAAATTTGTAATCCATCGAGGCATAACCGCGGGTGCTGGATTTGAGCTGATCAAAAAAGTCAATAATGATTTCAGATAGCGGTATCTCAAAATTGAGTTGAACCCGATTGACAGCAGGGTAATCCTGGTCAATGTAAATACCTCGCCGGCGTTTGACCAGTTCCATTACTACTCCGTAATAATCGGTAGGAGTGAAGATCTCAAGCTCCATCCAGGGCTCATATATATCGACGATCTCGCCTTCATCGGGCAAATCTGCTGGCGAATCAATAATGATTGTCGAGCCGTCCTTCAGGTCGACTTTGTATTCAACTGAAGGTGCAGTAAAGACCACATCGAGATCATACTCTCGCTCAAGTCGTTCCTGGATAATCTCCATATGAAACAGTCCTAAAAAACCACAACGAAAACCAAAATTCAAGGCTTCAGAGGATTCCGGCTCATAGGTCAGAGAGGCATCATTCAACTGTAGTTTCTCAAGCGCATCCTTGAGATTGCCATAGTCTTCGCCATCGACCGGATATACGCCTGCAAACACCATGGGCTTAGCTTTTTGATAACCCGGAAGCGGTTTTTCAGCAGGTTTGGCGGCATGCGTGATGGTATCGCCAACGCGACAATCATGCACAGTCTTTAGTCCGGTGGCAATGTAGCCTACATCACCAGCTTCAAGCAGCGTAACAGGCTTCATTCCCGGAGAAAATACGCCAATTTCTACTGGTTCAACTTTCGAGCCTGTTGCCATCATCATGATTTTTTCGTTTGCGTTGATCTTGCCATCAAAAACACGTACATAGGCAATTACGCCTTTATAAGAGTCGTAATGGGAGTCGAAGATAAGAGCTCGCAAAGGTAATTCTTTATCGGCATTTGGTGGCGGAATTCGTTCTGCAATTGCATGCAAAACCTTTTCCACGTTGAGCCCAGTCTTTGCGCTGATAGGGATGATCTCACCCTCGTCCACACCCAGCAGCGCAACCAGATCGCGTGTCACTTCTTCCACCATTGCTGACTGCAAATCGACCTTGTTGAGCACTGGAATGATGATCAGGTTGGCATCAAGTGCCAGGTACAGGTTCGCCAAGGTTTGCGCCTCAATTCCCTGGGTAGCGTCTATTACGAGCACCGCCCCTTCACAGGCATTAAGCGCCCGGCTTACCTCATAACTAAAGTCAACATGTCCGGGTGTGTCGATCAGGTTAAATTCATAATCTTTGCCATTTGGATCGTTGTAGACCATGCGAACAGCTGAAGCCTTGATCGTAACGCCTTTTTCGCGTTCAAGGTCCATCGCGTCAAGCACTTGCTCGGTCATATCCCGGTCGGAAATCGTACCGGTTAGTTGGAGCATGCGGTCAGCAAGCGTTGACTTCCCGTGGTCAACATGGGCAATAATGCAGAAATTTCTTATATTTTCCATAAGCGATCCAGTATAGCTTATTATACCGTCAATGGGTATTAGCTCGTTAGCTGTTGCTCATCAGAAAAATTTGTTTCCACAAGCTTCCTGGGAGTGAAGATCGGCCAAAACTGACCTTACACTCTCAGGCAAGGCGTCGGAGGAGAGCAGCTCTTTAGCAACTGTGCACCAACTCCAAGGGTCGGACTTCATAAATATAGCCAGAAGCCTTCCGCACTAAATTTTTGCTTCAAGAGGGTTATATACCAATCGTCCAGGCAAATCGATTCTCTTAGATCATTAGTTGCAAGGCTTTCAAATAAAAACTGTAGTTGCTGCACTATCTCCACACAACAAATTTCATCGGTTCTTTGTGATAAGATAATTCCATGTTAAAGGCACTCATTGATACCTTAAGACCGAGGCAGTGGACCAAGAATTTGGTAATTTTTGCTGGCTTGATCTTCGATGGTCAGTTTCTTCAGCCTATTCCCTTTTTAAGAGTTCTCGCAGCTACCCTACTGTTTTGCCTGGTTTCCGGAGTAACTTACACAATCAATGATCTGCTCGACATCGAAGCCGACCAACTCCATCCGCAAAAACGTAACCGACCGATTGCTTCCGGCAAACTCAGCAAGAAGACCGCTATCGTTATCATCGGCCTGCTATCGGCTGTTTCCTTAGTTGGGGGTTACCTGCTCTCTCCTTACCTTGCTCTAATTTTCGTAGCATACACTCTTCTGATCCTGGCTTACTCATTATGGCTTAAGAAGGTAATGATTCTGGATGTACTGATCATTGGTGCTGGATTTGTTTTGCGTGTCCTGGCAGGTTTGAGCGTCATTAAAGTAGCCTACTTTTCCCCTTGGTTGTTTGTGTTAACCACGCTCTTAGCGATGTATCTTGCGTTTGGCAAACGCCTGGCTGAGTTGAAACTCCTCGAAACCAACGCCGTCAGTCATCGCAAAACGCTGGACGGCTATACCATTCCGCTCCTGAATCAATACATCATGGTGATCCTCACCGCGATCCTCATTACTTACACGTTTTACACATTTTCCGCTCATCCTGGTCAGTCCAGTCATGCCATGATGCTGACGATCCCTTTTGTAGTCTATGGAATTTTTCGTTATCTTTACCTGATCCAGAGCGACTTGATCACATCTTCTCCCGAAGAAGTTTTATTGAAAGACCGCCCTCTACAGATCGCCATCGGGCTTTGGGGGTTATCTGTGTTGGCGATACTTTATATTGTGTTTTAAGGAATCCATGCCCGCAATAAGTCAATCTGCTTGTGGAAAAGCCATTTTGCTGGGCGAACACGCTGTAGTTCACTCCCAGCCAGCCATTGCTATTCCACTTTCCAGCAAACGCGTGAAAGTCAGCATAGAACCGCAAATACTCGCTCCAATGGGAAAAATTCGGGTCAAATCGTCGGTTCTGGACCTGGACCAAGATATATTCACCTTACCTGAAAATCATCCGGTTTTTCAGTCTGTGCGCCTTACACTCGCTGAACTGAATATCAGTCAGACCCCCAGCTGCACCTTGCACATCAACGCTACTTTGCCCATAAGCTCAGGGCTGGGTTCCAGCGCTGCGTTGGCAGTTGCCGTAACCAGAGCCCTATCCGAGTTCCTCGGTCATCCTTTCGATCCCGAAACCGTAAATAAAATCGCATTCGATTGTGAGACCTACGTTCATGGCAGCCCGTCGGGGATTGATAACACCGTGGTCACTTATGAAAAACCAATCCTCTTTCAAAAAGAGATAAATATAGAAATTATCGAACCAGGAAGGACTTTTATCTTTGTTCTTGCAGATTCTGGTGTTCGCAAATCGACCTGGAAAACCGTTGGGCGTCTTTCTCAGGAATTGGAAGATGATCCTGCCCGGATCCAACCAAAGCTGGAGGAAATCGGGCATCTGACTATTCAAGGAAAGCAAGCCCTCCTGGATGGGGATCTGGAAAACCTTGCCACAGCCATCAATCGCAACCATGAAATCCTGAAAACGCTTGACCTTTCTTGCCCAGAACTGGACATCTTGATTGAAAAAGCCATGAACGCAGGCAGCTTGGCAGCCAAACTGACTGGCGGAGGCAAAGGCGGGCATATGCTGGCACTTGTGGAAGAAGATTCACTGCAGGCTGTACTCAACACATTGCAGGAAATCTCCGGTGGGAAAGCTTTTTACACCACCCTCAACCCTGAGGTGACACTAATATGAACGCTGACCTCATTTTCCTTAAACTCGGCGGCTCTTTGATCACTGACAAAGCCCAGCCTGAAACCGCCCTACCAGAGCTAATCTTCAGCCTGCTTGGTGACCTTAAACGCTACCTGGATAACAACCATGGGCAAAAGATTCTTTTAGGACATGGCTCCGGTTCGTTTGGGCATCATGCAGCGTCAAAATACAACACTCGTAACGGGGTCAGCACTTACGCAGAATGGCAAGGTTTCAGACAAGTTTGGGAAAGCGCCAGGAAGCTTAACCAGATCGTAATCGAAATTGGCAAGAAAGCCAATCTGCAACTGATTTCGTTTCCACCCTCTGCTGGCTTGCTCTCACGAGACAGTAAGGTCGTCTCATGGAATACGAAGCCTATTGAACATGCTCTCGAACATGGTCTTGTGCCGGTAGTCTACGGGGATGTAGTTTTTGATGAAACTCTCGGAGGCACCATCTTTTCTACCGAGGAACTGTTCGCTTTTCTTGCAACAAGCTTACAACCAGCTCGCATTCTATTAGCAGGAAAAGAAACTGCTGTGTTTGCCGATTACCCAAATAATCAACAACCAATCAGACATATTTCCAGGTTCGACGCCTTAGCAGGCTATCTACAGTCCTCCCAAAACCTGGATGTGACCGGCGGTATGCGCTCCAAGGTTGCCCAAATGCAAGCGATTTGCCTGGCAAACCCTGGGATAAGCATCGAAATCTTCCATGCCAGCCGACCAGGAGAGCTTTTCGAAGCTCTCTCTGGTTCGCATTCAGGTACAATCATTTCCTGACATCCTCGTTTGGAAAAAATCCAACTTTGGACTATACTCGGCTAGAAGGTTCGACATGATTTATACAAGACAACAATTAGAAGAATTTGAAGCTCAACAGTTGGCATCCTACGCAATCCATAGCAAAAATTCCAAAGGGCGAAAATACCCCGAGGAAGAAGCGGATTTGCGCACACGATTTCAGCGCGACCGTGAACGAATTTTGCATACCACTGCCTTTCGCCGCCTGGAATATAAAACGCAGGTGTTCATCAATCATGAGGGTGATTACTATCGCACCCGCCTGACGCACACGCTCGAAGTTGCCCAGGTTGGTCGCTCCATCGCCCGCTCGCTTGGTGCCAACGAAGACCTGGTTGAAACCATTTGCCTGGCACACGATCTCGGTCATCCGCCATTTGGTCATTCAGGCGAAAGTGCTTTAGCCAGGATGATGGCTAATCACGGTGGTTTTAATCACAACCACCATTCTCTTCGCATTGTGACTGTGCTCGAAACCCGTTATCCTGACTTTCCTGGGTTAAATTTGAGTTGGGAAGTATTGGAAGGGATGGTCAAACACGAGACTGATTATGATCGGTCTGACGTCCAGGATTATGATCCGGAGTTACGAGGTCACCTCGAAGCCCAGATTGCCAATGTTGCTGATGAGTTGGCATACACCAGCCATGACCTGGATGATGGTTTGCGCTCCGGAATGATTACACCCTCACAATTGGATGGGATTGCCATCTGGGAAATCGTCAACGAAAGTATTGGTCGTCGCAGGACGGACCTTTTGGATGACCTTTCCCGGCACCAAATTATCCGCCGGTTGATCAACTTCGAAATCACTGATCTGGTTCAGTCTATTGACCGATATTTGCGTAAAAGCAACATCAAGACAGCGCTCGAACTCCAAAAATTACCCTACAACGTAGTTGGTTTCAGTGAAGATATGTACCGAAGAAATCGTGAGCTGAAGGATTTCCTATTTAACAACCTTTATCGGCATTACCGTGTAGTTCGGATGGCAGAAAAATCAGAACAGATTATTTCCAGAATTTTCACTGCCTATCAACAGACTCCATCTGCAATGCCTCCTGCTGTCCAGCGGCTGATCGCTGAGCGTGGGCTTGAACGCAGCATATGTGATTACATCGCGGGAATGACCGACCGCTTCGCAATTGACGAATATCAACGTCTTTTTGACGTAAATGTATTACCTTAGAAAGAGACTATGAAACAACCTATTATCATTACGCCTGCCGGCAAAACCCAATTAGAACAAGAACTCGCGGAACTTAAAGGTCCCCGCAGAGATGCTATTTCAAAGCGTCTAAAAAGTGCTATTGAAATGGGCGATCTCTCAGAAAATGCTGATTACAAAGCAGCTAAAGAAGACCAGGGCTTTCTGGAAGGTCGGATCCAGGAAATTGAAGCTATCCTATCAAAAGCAGAGATCATCGAAGATACTCCCAAGAATAATGGCAAGGTCCAGATTGGAAATCGGGTTACGATCCAGGAAGAAGGTCAGCCCGAAGAAACCTGGACGATAGTCGGTGCTAGTGAAGCAGATCTTAAGAACCACAAAATTTCATACTTTTCGCCAATTGGTTCAGCTCTGATGGATAAAAAAGTTGGCAGCAAAGCAGAAGTTACTCTGCCAAATGGTTCGAAAATTTACTACAAGGTTATTAAGATAGAGTAGCAGATAGCCGATGTTGGGTAGTCAGTACATTGAGTTTGTTATTCATCGCACACCCCCTCCTCGGTAAAGTTTAAGCGCGG
>CAZDPK010000008.1:0-41512 GCA_964507335.1 uncultured Anaerolineaceae bacterium
TGCTCCAGCCACTTTTTGGGTCAGAAAAATCGTCTTCGAAGATCACCTGACCATCCGTCGCAAAACCCTCGCCAATTCCGTTTCCGGTGGCAATTCCTACCTCGCCAGCCCTGGCGGCAGTGATCAACTCCATTGCCAGGTTGATCGGGCGCAGTGCATTGATGAAGCCTCCCGTTGGGACGCAGGTATCGTTATTGTCAATGTAACCATCCCGGTTGGTGTCCATCAGTGCCCGGCAGTCAACGATAGCATCACTCAAATCACCTGATCCAACTGCCGTCGGCACGCCAATCAGTTCGCCTTTTTCATTCACAGCCAGACCGCCGCTGTTCCCGCCCGCGATCGTTCCACTTGTTTTAATGAAAGCGCGATTGCCATAGGCTTCTTCGGAGGTAAAGCCGCTGACCTCTCCGCGGGTGAGCGTGATGGTATCCCCACCGATGCCCGGGTAACCCAGAATGTTGATCGATTCACCCAGGCTTAATTTGTCCGAATCACCCAAGGGCACAAAAGGTAAATTCAGCAGGTTGTAATTCAAAGGGTTTCCGTTCATGTCCTGGTAGGGTTTAATGATGGCAATATCCAAGGCTTCGTCAGCCTGGACGATGCTGGCATAATAGGTTTGTACTGGGGGGGCATCTTCAGCCACTGTCAGGGAAACGATCAGATTCTTCACCTGGTAAAAGCGATCCGAAAGCACCACGTGCGCATTGGTCAAAATCAGCCCATCCTGGCTGATGATCGTTCCGGAACCCATCCAGCCGACCAACTCCACTCCCTCGATCTCGACGGTTGCTTCAATTTGCACAACCGATGGCCACGGAATAGCAATGATCGCGGTTGGCGTAACAAGCGGTGAAGTGCCAGGCTGCCAACCTTCCGGATTCACGCCAGCCACATCGACCTGCACGTTAAACGGGTAGTCCTTTTCGTCTGTCTTGATCATACCTAAACCACTCAGGATGCCACCTTGAACAGCTTCAAAACGGAAAGAAAACCTTTCTACACCAGTTGGGGCAATAGTCAGGTCCATTTCAATCAATCCCTCACCTGCCTCGTTCTGAACTAATGTGAGGGCTGGTTCTGAGCCAATATAACGGCTGCTGTTCATCACTTCTTTCGGCAGTACGATCCGGCTTACATGCACATTGTAGATGCCGGGGTTGGAGAGAACCAATTGGAGGTCAAATATATTACCCTGGTTGATCCGGGTGCTTGGAGCAATCAGCTCCACTAAGAGGATACGCTCAGTTTTGTTCTCGGCAAGTGGTACACAAGCCGTGACGACAAGAAGCATAGAGCATAAAACACTGATCATGAATATCAGCCTTTTTCTGAAAAGTTGATGCTTCATAATCGCTCCTCGTTTCCTGCTCTCATCATTAGCATTATAGATCTTTGTTTATCCACAAACCCCCTCCAGCGAAGCAATAAGAGGGGGTTAGAGACGTTGTCCCGCCGAAGGTGTATGTGGACCAGTTGTTAAGTCTTCTTTCGAGAGTCCCTATTGTTAATTTGACTCTGTTTTTTGGTTAATCCCATTTAATGGTGGGATCGATCGGCCAATTCCATTCAGCTGGGTCTGAATACCAATCAGAAGGATTGATGTTTTTAGTCTCTTCGCCAGCTTTGACTTCCACGGCAATCAGCGTATGATCAGTACAGGCAACCGTCATTCCACAAGGTACAAATTGAGAATAAGCTCCAAAGAAAGTTTTGGAAGGGTTAGCAATGCTGTAGGCTAACACGTAATAGCTTGCTGGTTCCAGGTTATCAAAGCGGTAAAAACTTTGACCCGCAGTGGTGTTCTGCCAGTAGTACACACCTGTAAGGGGATTCATAGCCACAATCCGAAGCGCGGGGATGCCCTCACTGGGGTAAGAAAGAGACCCTGAAAGTGCTCCGTTTATCACCTTTGGTGTGGCAGTAGCTGGAATCGCAGTCGGGGTGGTTGAAGTTGGCGCGACTGTTGCCGTTGGGCAGGCAGGGCACACAGGGATTTCACATACTGCACACGTAGCTGTAGGACGTGCAACCTGGGTTTTCAAAGCTTCGATATCGCTGGCTTGCACAGTCAGTTTTACAGCCATCGCCTGTTGTGTTGCCAGGGCTTCGTCAGTCTGAGCTGTACACCCAGCCGAGAATAGCAATATCATAAACAAACCAAATAAGATTACTTTTTTCATAGTGCCTCCGTTTAACAAATCAATTATAGCGTATTGCTCCTGGCTCATAATTGAAAGGTTATCGGTAAAAGCCAATAGCTGCCAATTTTAACGGACGGCTTCCATGCCCTCCCCTGCATCGGAATCTTCGTAGCGATAGCCCCCTCTTTCCAAGTCGAGAATCGCTTATACTTTAAGTATGGACACCTTCGATTTCTTTAAACCCCCCATCCTGACCGTCACTGCTCTTAGCAGTTACTTACGCGAATTGCTGGAAACAGACGATATTTTGCGCGACGTTTGGGTCAAAGGTGAGATTTCCAACTTCACCCAACCCCGCTCCGGGCATCTTTACTTCACCCTTAAAGATGCAGATGCCCAGATCCGCACTGTCATGTGGAAAAATGCCGCAATACGTCTCACCTTTTCTCCCAGGGACGGTCAGAGTGTAGAAGTCCACGGTAGTATGAGCTTTTACCCAGCCGGCGGACAAGCCCAGCTCTACATCGACAGCATGCAGCCGGTCGGTGAAGGCTTGCTTTTCCAGGAATTCCTCCGTCTCAAAAATAAACTGGAGGCCGAAGGTCTCTTCGACCAGCAACATAAGCGCTCGTTGCCCAGGTTGCCTCAACGCATCGGGATCATCACCTCTGCCAGCGGGGCTGCCTTGCAGGACATGCTCAATACCCTCAACCGTCGTCTGCCACTGGTGAAAGTCACGCTTGCTCCCAGCCAGGTGCAAGGTGTTGAAGCACCAGCCAGCCTGCTCAAGTCCCTGAAATCGCTCAATCAAATCGAAGATCTCGACCTGATCTTGCTTGCCAGGGGCGGCGGTTCAATTGAAGACTTATGGGCGTTCAATGATGAGAATCTTGCGCGCGCGATTTACGATTCACATGTGCCAGTCATCTCGGGTGTGGGGCACGAAACCGATTTTACCATCGCCGATTTTGTGGCCGACCTGCGCGCCCCCACTCCCACAGCAGCCGCTGAACTGGCTACACCGATAACGATCAATGATCTTTATCTATCTCTCCAAACTTCCAGAAATTTCCTGGAGGACACGATAAACCAGGCGATAGCTACGCGCAGTTACCAACTCGAACTAAAAGTTCAAGACTTACGGCGGCTCTCGCCTAATCAGCGGGTTAATAATGCCATCCAGACCCTGGATGTGTTGAGAGAGCGGCTTGACCGAACAATTCAAAAATACGTAAAGGAACTTCACTTTCACCTGCAAAGCCTTAACAGCCGCCTCGAAAGCCTGAGTCCAATTGCGGTTCTCAGACGCGGGTTTGCCATTCTCAATGATTCTCAAACCGGGCGACTCGTCAGCCAAGCCAGCCAGACGCATGAAAATCAATCAATCCAAGTGCGTTTTAGTGATGGTAAAGTCTCTGCTACAATCCATTCTTCCAACCAGGAGAAATTATGACCGATATACAACCCACCAGTTACGAAGCTGCCTTCGCGGCTCTCCAGGAGATCATCTCCAAACTCGAAAATAGTGAATTGTCTCTTGAGGAATCCCTAACTCTCTACGAAGAAGGCAAGAAACTCGCTGATCAATGCGCTGACTTGCTCGAAAAAGCCCAACTACGTGTCACCACAATTGGGGAAGACAACCAGACAATTGGCGAGGTTTAGTGGGCAATCCGTTTATTTTTTTCAACAGTCCAATTGCCATTTCAGCCATGCTTGGTTGGATATTAGCACAATTGATCAAACTTCCTGTTGATTTCCTGCGCACAAAAAAATGGAATTGGGCTATGCTTATTAACGCCGGAGGAATGCCATCATCGCATTCCGCGCTTATGGGCGCGGTTACAACCGCAATTGGTCTTGATCAGAGTTGGGACAGTCCACTCTTCATCCTTGCACTCTCGATAACTGGAATCGTAATTTACGATGCTACCGGTGTACGCCGACAAGCCGGCTTTCATGCCGAACGGATCAATCAAATTCTCCGGGCAATTGTGGCAGAACATAAAATCGAGGAAGCAGAAAGGGTGGAGCTGCTCGAAATCATTGGACACTCCCCAGCTGAAGCAGCGGTGGGTGCCTTGCTTGGTATTCTGATCGCTATCGTTGTCTGGTTATTGATGGGATGAAATGACGATAACCTTCAGCACTCAAAAAGAATTTTCTGTTGAGCAACTT
Organism: uncultured Anaerolineaceae bacterium; assembly: GCA_964507335.1. Lineage (GTDB taxonomy): Bacteria > Chloroflexota > Anaerolineae > Anaerolineales > Anaerolineaceae > Mesolinea. The sequence goes on from CAZDPK010000008.1 coordinate 4,326, forward strand.
TATGCCCTGTATGATTCTGTGGGTTGGGAAACTTACACAAAAGATATCTCCGGTTTGCAAGCCGGGTTGATGCAAAGTGATTTGGTAATCAGTGCCTGGGAAGGTGAAACACTTACCGGTCTTATTCGCACTCTTACTGATGGGAAGACGATTGCTTATATTCAGGACATTCTGGTTCGCACGGATTACCATAAACAAGGACTTGGTTCGCAACTGATGCGCCAGATGTTGGCTAAGTTGGAGGGAACCCGTCAGATCGTGCTCATGACCGATGCCGGGAAAGAAAGTGCCCCTCTTCACGATTGGTATCGTTCGTTTGGTTTCAAATCCTTTGAAGATTGGGGCACTATCGGTTTTGCTATCTTTGATGTTGGGGAGGCAGAAGCAAACCTCTGAGCTTTGTCAGTCAAACCGGTCACGACTGCCTCCACATCTAATTAGTGCTAATTCACATCCTGGGCACAACGGAAGCCTAGATCAGCTCCACTGTAAAACCCAAGGTCAAACGACCTGGCTGAATTTCGCAGATACGTCCAGTTACCAGAGAATCCACCACCCCTGACAACATACTCACTTCCACTTTCTGGTCCGGTGGGGTTCTCAGCCGGGCTATTTGCGTAATAATCAGGGTCGTAAACATCGGCAACCCATTCCCAGACATTTCCTGCCATATCCATTACACCGTAACTACTGGAACCTGCTGGATAACTTCCCACCGGCATGATTCCTCCAACACATGCGGTCGCGTTCAAGGGATTTAAGCTGTTTGCCTGGGTACAATCCGGATTCTCATTTCCCCAGGGGAACACGGTCTCGTTGCTTCCTCTGGCTGCCATCTCCCACTCAGCTTCGGTTGGCAAGCGCTTGTCGACGAAACTACAATAGGTTTTTGCGTCTTCATAGTTGATATTGGTTACCGGATAATTGGCAACCGAGTCGGATTGTCCAGTTTCTGCATACAATCCAGCTGAAATCGGTCTTTGTGCCTGGCAAACGCCCGCATCAACACAAAGTTGATATTGACCGTTGGTGACTTCGTAACGGTCGATCAGGTAGGAATCCAGAGTCACCTGATGACGAGGCAGCTCCGATTGTCGGCAGCCAAAGCCAGCATTGTTCTCCTCATCGCAGCCCATCCAAAACGTGCCGCCCTCGATGAGCACTTGCTCAGACGGGTCAATATTATCCACGATCGTGGGCGGAGCAGGGTTGGTCGGAATGGTTTGGTCTGAGACATCTTCCTGCGGTGGGGTCGCTTCTTCTGTCTGCTCTTCTGTTATCTGTGTCGGTACCACAATTGGTTCGCTGGTTTCTGTTTCGACAACCGAGGTATCGTCTTCCACGGTTACAGGCATCTCACAGCCCACCAAGCCAATAGTCAGAAAAGCCGCAAGTAAAATTGCAGTCAGGATCACTCTGCCACGTTTGATCTGATTCTTATTAAATAGGGATGAAATTCGCTTTTTCATGGATTCTAAATCTCCAGTAAAGCGGCTGGAGTAGTTGTTTGCCATCGCCGGCAATGCTTCAGCCACTTCCAATATTGAGAGACAATATGCTGCTCTCTGCCTCTCATCCAGTTTCCTGGTAACCGATTCGTCGGTTGCCAGTTCTATGTCCTCGTTCAAACAAGATTCGATAAGATAAACCAATGGGTTGAACCAATGGATCGATCTGCCAATCAAATACAGCATTTTGATAAGCAGGTCCTTTCTTTGAATATGGTTATATTCATGTTGTAAGACGAACTTCAGTTGTTTTGGGAAGTCTTTTTCAGCAGCTTGCTCCAACAACTGAAGGGGCAAAATGATGGCTGGTTTTAACACACCGATCACCATTGGGCTCTCATTGCTCTCAACTGAATAGACCTTCACCTTGCGGCCTATTTCTTGCTGGATCCGCTCGAGCACACTCTCGTCCACTTTTTGGATTCGCCGTTTAAGCTCGGAATGGAACTTAAAGTGGGACCATCCAACCAACACAAAAGAAGCACTCATTCCTATCAGCCAAATCGAGAATGCGAACTGCTCAAGGGTAATCGTGGTGGATTTGCGAGTCAGAACCGGAGCAGTCAACTCGCCTTGCATTAATTGGGAGGATGCCATTTCTCCGTGGGATGGTTCTGCATCTTCTGCAGCGACTGGTTGGGCTTCTACTTCTGAGATAAAGCCCGGAACCGTTGCTTGAATCTCGCTGGATAGCAACGAATTATAGGGCAATTTGATCAGACTTCGCTCGCCCAGTGGATTGAAGGGAATCAGCATTCGCAAGATCACGATGATCCACAGTGCCCTGGCCAATCTCCGGCTGTAACGATCTGCCCCAAACTTACGGAACAACAAAACGCCCAACACCAGAAACGATAACATCAGACTGGAAATGAGGATGTTTTCCATATCAACTCTCCTCTAGTATCACCTCCAGGTAGTTTTTTAACTCCTGCAGGTCTTGCTTGCTGAGGGCTTGGTTCTGATAGAGCCCCGCAATAAAGTTCTGGACTGAATCGTCGTATAGTTTGCTGATCAACGATTGGCTTTGGTGATCAAGATACTTTCTGCTGATTTTGGGTGAATAGAGGCTGATTCTCCCTGACTTTTCACTTTCGAGATACCCTTTGTTTATGATCCGCAGGATAAATGTACGTACAGTCGCTTCAGTCCATTCTCTTTCCTTGACCGAGTCAAAGATTTCTTCAAAGCTGAGCGGTCTTCCTGCATCCCAAACCTTGATCATGATTGCCAATTCGCTCTCAGATAAATTTTTCATTCCTGCCTCCTTGCCTTTATTACAATTGTAATAATGACATTATATAATTACGTTTGTAATAATGTCAAGGGGTAATTTTTAGGAATTTTCATCAATAGGCTTTCAAGCGTATCCGATTTGGTCGGATCAGATATGATCCAAATCGTTTACTATCTATTTCTTATGTTTCAATTTTAGAAATTGTATCGATCATGCAGCAGGCGGACCCAAACTCCCCCAGCTTTACAGCGCTGTCTGCTGCAGACAGGTGTCCTGCGGGGATTCGCGCATTTTTTGATAGCGCTTCCCAGCAAAGACACCCATTAACTTTTGTCAATACCAAATTGCACTGTCTTCATTTCGTAACCCTCACACTGAAGGTTTATTGACAATATTTTCAGCCTTTTTCTGCCAATTTACCTTTGAGTTTTTTCAGGATCGAGCGCAATTCAGGCACTTTTAACAGTCCGAGCATGCCGGCGTAGACAAGCAGACCAACTGCGACTCCGCCTGCCAAAACCATATATTTATTCCGCTCAAAAAACACCAAACCCCAGCCCAACAATGCCAAGCCCATAACAGCGCTTGCCAAAAAAGCCTGGGTTCCACTGCGTAATATTTGCCTGCCTTCAATCCCTCCTAAGCGTTTGCGCAAAATGGCCAGCAGCGCCACAGATTCCACGGCTGTGGCAGTGCTGTTAGCCAGTGCAAGCCCACCCAATGGCAACCAGCCAATTAGTCCGAAAAGCCATGAGAAGAAAAATGAAAGAACAATATTGCCAGTCATTGCCAAAACACCAACCATTACTGGTGTTTTTGTGTCATGCATGGCATAAAAAGCCCGGCTAAGCACTTCAACCAAACTGTGTCCGATCAGCCCGATTGAATACCAAAGCAGCGCCCAGGCAACCATCTGGGTTGATACGGTATCAAAACTGCCGCGTTCATACAAAACCCGCACGAGAGGAACCCGTAGCAGAATCAACCCAACAGTAGCCGGCAAGGCTAACAAGAGCATCACGCGCATGATCTTTGCCAGGGTTTGCTTGAATTGATCTGTCTGCCCCAGCTCTATCTGAGCCGACAAGGTTGGCAGTGAGGCAATACCAGCTGATTGAGCGATCGCGGCCTGCGGCATAAGCATGATCATAAAAGCCCAGGCAAGAGCGCTCGCTGCGCCTTCTCCAAGCGACAAGCCAATGATTGTGTTAGCTACAAAATTCAGCTGCACAACTCCTGCCCCAACGATGCGGGGCAGCATTAATTTCAAAACTTGTCTGACAGCAGCATTCTTGAATCCCTCGGCCCGTTCATAGAATTTACCAGGTAATTTCATCAGGCTGGGAATTTGTAGCAGCAGGTGTCCCGCTGCTCCCATCACCGTCCCAACAGCCAGTCGGTAGATTCCCAAGCTTTTGGGCAAGAGCAAAACGCCAAGAATAATACCTATTGAGTAGGCCGCTGGAGCCAATGCCGGCCACAAAAAAACCTGGTGCGCGTTGAGCATCCCCATTACCAAACCGCTGATGCCAAAAATCACTACCGTCGGCAGCATAATGCGCAGCAACTTCACAGTTTCCGTCATTTGCTCTGGTGCTGAATCTGGAACAAGGGCGAATAGTCCGTGTTCAACCAGAACCGGCGCAAAAATCCACATCAAAACTGAAGTAAATATGAGAATGATAAGTACGGTATTGATAACCCCGGAAGCAAGCCGCCAGGCTCCGTCCTGGTCTTTGCGGGTCAAATAGCCAGTGAACATGGGAATAAAAGCCGATCCAAGCGCACCACCTGCAGTGAGGTTAAAAAGCAGCTCGGTTACCCGGTTGGCTGCGTTAAAGGAATCCAGCGACGCGCTGGTACCAAAGGCATGTGAGACCACCATACCTCGAGCTAAACCTATCAAATTGCTGATGATGTAAGCAATCATCACGATTGTCGCCGCGCGAGCGATTTGGCGGCCAGCCTGATCCAGGGCTGATTCAGCAGCAGGAATGGCGCAAACTTCCCCCACGAAATCCGGAAGGTTTGACAACAAGCTTTCTTCTTGGTCTGGCTGCTTCTTTAAACTATTCAAGGTTTCTTCCCTCTTCATGTGACTCTGTGAAGAAATTTTTTGCCTCTTCCCAAAGTTGGTCCAACGCTTCAAAGCTCATCTGATCGACAGTTTTGCCCTGTTCCGCTGTCCTTTTTTCGATGTAGGCAAAGCGCTTACGGAAGCGCGAGTTTGTCTCTCGTAATGCCATCTCAGGGTCAATCTCAAGCCAGCGAATAAGGTTCACAACCGCGAATAGCAGATCTCCAGCTTCTGATTGTCTTTCCGCGTCAGTGCTTGCTTCTTCCAATTCTTTCAACTCTTCATGTATTTTAGCAATGACTGGTTCAATTGTTTTCCAATCGAAACCGACTCTTTTGGCACGCTGCTGGATCTGATCTGCTTGAGTCAGGGCTGGCAGTGCATTTGGGATGCCGTCCAGCATGCTTTTGCGTTCCTGTCCGTTGTTTTTCCGCTCTTCAGCCTTGATCTGCTCCCAATTGTTCAACACACCTTCCACAGAATCAACTTCCAATTCTGTAAAGACATGCGGGTGCCGCCGAATGATTTTTTCACTGATCGCCGATACAACATCGGTCATGTTGAAATCCCGTTCTTCGGTGGCAATTTGGGTATGAAGCACGATTTGCAGGAGCAGGTCACCCAGTTCTTCCAGCAGGTGCTCCGGGTCCTCCTGGTCAAGTGCTTCGAGAACCTCATAGCTTTCCTCCAGCAGGTAAGGACGCAAGCTCAAATGGGTCTGTTTGCGATCCCAGGGGCAACCGTCCGGCGCGCGCAGGCGGGCAATAATTTGTTGAAAGTCTTCAAAAGCTCTGCCACTCTCGCGAGCAGGCAGGTAAAGCGTACTCATCAAGCCAGTGTGCAGGCTCTGGTCAATCTGATAGAGGGGAATCTCCTCAACCAGTTCATCGGGTAAACCAGCGTTGTGGATCAGTGTCACCGGGAATTCATCAGGGTAATTGTTCATCAGGGTTAATTTAAGGTCGCTGGCTTCCATGCCGGGTCTCATATTGGAGATCAAAGCAGGGCTCGAGGCAGGGAAAAAGGGGATATCAAGAGAGGCAAGATAGAGCGAGTCAGTCAGCACCAGTTTTGGATGCGGGTCTACCCCCAGGGCAGAACAAACCGGTTCCAAAAAGCTCATGCCGTCGATAACACGCACAGGCAAGTGACTTTCTTTGACCCGGATCATGATCTGTCGTACAGTTTCTTCAGCAATGAAAGGACTGCCGGGAACCGCATAGGTAACCCCACCCTGTTTCTGTGCGAGATCGATAATCTTCTGGGCGATTTCGATGCTTACATCGGTAGCATGGAAATCTTCATCAACCTGGTCGAAACTGTGTACCTTCACTGCTTTTGGCAGTTCAGAAAAGACCGGATGGTAACGAGTACGCGCCCAGATTTCATTCGATTGAACCAGCCATTCCCAGGCTTCTCTGGTTAGGCTGTTTGCACCAGCCGGTCCAAGCCCCAAGATCACGATACCTTTAAATTCCATTATCACCTTCAATCACCTTTATCACCAAGGAACAAGCTTGGATCGTTCAATTTAACCCGTAAGGAATGGTCGGTGAACAATCCAAAATTCCATTTTTCCAAGAACCCAGTCCTCGACCCCCTCGTTGGAGAGAGCCAGGGGTTTTCCATTGATTTTAAATATGGTAAAGGCTGCCCTGTAACAAAGGACAGCCTTTTGATTGTAATTCATTCTGACCTGTACCGGACATCATTTGAAATTCATGCTTCCAGTAGTCAAAATTGTGGGAGACCGTAATGGTCTCCCCAACAAAAGTGATTCTTTGAAAACTAACGCTTGGTGTAGGTCGGGGCCTTGCGAGCGCGCTTGAGACCTGGCTTCTTGCGTTCTTTGACACGAGGATCGCGAGTAAGCAGACCGTGTTCGCGCATTGCACCGCGAACGCTCTCGTCCATGGAGACCAGAGCACGAGCCAAACCAAGTTTGACTGCATCGCGCTGACCGCTGATGCCGCCACCTTCAACCTTGACTGTAACGTCAAAGGAAGTGACAGGGCGACCAGTGGCTTCCAATGCGCCCATAATAGCAGGGGCATCGCCAATGCGGGGGAAGTACTCGTTCAGTTCTTTGTCATTGACGGTAAAAACGCCTGTGCCATCGTACACACGTACGCGGGCAGTGCTTTCTTTTCGACGACCAATTGCTTCAGTATATTGTGCCATGTTTCCTCTTTATTACTCCAGATCCAAGGGTTTCGGGTCTTGTGCCTGATGCGGGTGTTCAGGACCGGCATAGACTTTCAGGTTGTCCAGGTAGCGCTGGGTCAGGCGATTTTTGGGCAGCATGCCCTGGACAGCAAAACGAATAATGCGGTCCGGGTTGTTTTTAAGCTGCCGGGTGTAATCGACCACATGCAAACCACCGGGATATCCGGAGTGACGATAATATTTTTTCTCTCCCACGCGGGTCGGATTCGCAAAAATTTTCTCTGCGTTAATCACTACCACATGGTCACCCAAAACTACACCGGGGGTGAAGTCGGGGCGATGTTTGCCAACCAATAATTCAGCAATTTTGGTCGCAAGGCGGCCGAGGGTTTTACCGGTGGCATCCACCAAGTACCACTCGCTGGTAATTTGTCCTTTAGGAACGTATGTTTTTTCCACTTTAACATTCTCCGTTTATAAGTACCCACCCTAAGCTTTACGCCTGGGCAAACTTTTATTTTTCTATATCCTCAGCATACTTGACTTCTGTCAAAGTAAGTCCTCTGGCAGGTGCCAGAGATACGATTCCGGTAGTGCCTGTTTGCAGCCCCTTTGGAACGATCTCTACAGGTGCTTCCCTGAAACCCACTTTCACCAATACATAAACAATCCGTCTGACCATATGGTACAAAAAAGCGTTACCAGTAATTGTGAATTCCATCGAGTTCGCTTCAGTGAGCTCCCATTTTGCCTGCTCGATCCTGCGTATGCTTGTACCAAATTCGGACAATGGGCGTCCAAAAGCGATAAAGTCGTGTTCACCAAGCATATATTGTGCCGCCTCATTCATCAGATCGATATCAGGGGCAGCGTCTAATCGCCAGGCAAAACGATCTCGCAGGGGATCACGGGCAGGCTGCCAATACAAGCGGTAGCGGTAACTGCGGGCAAGAGCGTCATAACGGGGGTGGAATTGAGCTCCTGTCTGCTCCAGTCTCTGAACCTGGATGTCAGTCGGCAAATGGTAATTCAAAGCTTTGAGCAATTTATAGTCGCCATGTTTCCAATCAAATTCGAAACTGACCACCTGACCGCTGGCATGTACGCCAGTATCGGTTCGACCGGCAGTCAGGATGCTCCTGCCTTGCCAGCCCAGTGCTCTCAGCGCCTCTTCAAAGGTGCTTTGTACGCTCGGTTTTTCCAATTGCCGCTGAAAGCCGCTGTATTGCGTGCCTTCGTAAGCGAGGATAAGTTTGTAATGTGCCATGCCTTCCGGTTTTCCTGAAAGGCGATTCTAAATCACTTCGTCTATTCCGAGACCAGCTCTAAAACGACCATCTCAGCGTTGTCGCCTTGACGAGGTCCGAGTTTGAGCAGTCGGGTATAACCACCCTTGCGGGAGGTGAAACGCGGAGCGATATCATCAAATAATTTCTTAATAATCTCACCGCTGGCGTTGCCAAGTTCACTGGCAGCCTGGCGACGGGCGTTGACTTTGATAGCTTCATCTGCCTTCTGGACATTTTTTGCCAGGGTGATCAGCTTTTCGGCGTCGGGTTGAATCGACTTTGCCTTTGCCAAAGTTGTTTGAATTCTTTCGTATTCAAATAATTGTTTAATCATTGTCTTTCGCATAGAGGTCCGATGACCCATACTGCGGTTAAGACGATATCCTTTAATCTGGTGACGCATTACTCGTTCTCCACTTCTTCTTCTTTCATATAGCCTTTGTCGATCATCTTGGCTTTGAGCTCAGTCAAACTCTTCTCCCCAAAATTGCGGATGGAGAGCATTGCGCTTTCGCCCTTGTCCAAAAGTTCCATCACATCACCAACGGTTGTAATACCAGTGCGTTTCAAGGAATTGAAGACTCGCACACCCAGATCAAGTGCCTCAATGGGAGTTTCAATGACATCGCGATTGACCACTGGCTGTGCCACTTCAATCTCTTCGACCGGTTTAGTCAGTGTTTCTTCGCTTGTTCCGCTAATGATGCCAAGTTGGCGCATCAAAATGCGTGATGATTCGATCAGTGCTTTTTCAGGTGAAATTGTGCCATCAGTCCAAATATCAAGCGTCAGACGGTCATAGTCAGTACTGTGACCAACGCGAGCGCTGGTAACTTCCCAATTGACCCGACGAACGGGGGAGAAAATTGCATCCACAGGTAAAACGCCAATCGCCATGTGATCTGAACGATCATTCGCTGGGACGTACCCTCTGCCGGATTCCACTGTCATCTCCATTTCAACATGAGCATCGTTTTCGCTAATGCTGAAGAGTTCACATTCGGGGTTAATGATCTCAACTTCGGGAGGACATTCAATGTCCGCACCCGTAATGGTACCTTGACCTTTGACCTCGAGATGAATGGTAGCTGAATCAACGTTGTGAAGCTTGAAACGCAGCAGTTTAATATTTAACATGACCTGGATAACATCTTCACGAACACCAGGAATAGTGCTGAATTCATGCATCACGTCAGAAACATGTACGGCTGTAATCGCTGCCCCTTCCAGGGAAGAGAGCAACACACGGCGTAGGGCGTTACCAAGGGTGACGCCAAAACCGCGTTCCAGCGGGCTGATGGTGAACTTACCATAATCACGCAGCTCTTCTGAACGCTCTACTTTTGGTGATACCAATTCCATTTTTTTTGTCACGGTTTACCTCTTCTCAGTCTAACGGTGTTGAAAGACCGTCCTAGACTCCTGATTAGCGAGAATAATATTCAACGATCAGTTGCTCGTTGAGGTTACCATCAATCTCAGAGCGTTCCGGTGCGCGCAACATGCGACCAGAGAGATTGGTCAAATCGCGTGCCAACCAGGTTGGCACAGTCCTACCTTCTGCTTCTTCGCGCAAATGTTTGAAGAAGGCATTGTCTCGGGAACTTTCTTTTACGCTGATAACATCGTCAACTTCGATCCCGTAAGAGGGAACGTCTGCTCGACGACCGTTCACCAAAAAGTGACCGTGAGTAACCAGAATGCGTGCCTGGGGGCGGCTAGCCGCAAAACCAAGACGATAAACGACATTTGCCAGTCTTGTTTCCAGAATGGTCAACAGGTTGGAACCAGTCTGACCACGCATAGCAACAGCCATGCCATAGAACCGGCGGAATTGACGTTCATAGATACCGTAAACGCGACGGGTCTTTTGCTTGGCGCGCAACTGCTTGCCGTAGTCAGATTCACGATTCGGGCGGGCAGAAGCCATTTTGCCATGCATTCCTGGCGGATAGGCTCTTTTTTCCATAGCGCACTTGGGGGAGTAACAACGAGTTCCCTTGAGGAACAGTTTTTCACCCTCGCGGCGACATAAACGACAAACTGCATCTGTATATCTTGCCATAATAACTCAATCCTTTTTCTTTTTGTACTACACGCGGCGTTTCTTAGGAGGCCTGCAGCCGTTATGGGGCACAGGGGTCAGATCAGTGATTCTGACAACCTTCAGACCAATTGCCTGTACGGCACGAATGGCAGCTTCCCGACCGGGGCCAGGACCTTTGACGAACAGTTCCACTTCCTGTAAACCCATCTGTTGGGCTACTTTGATAGTCTGTTCAGTCGCCATCCGGGCAGCAAAGGGTGTGCTCTTGCGGGAACCTTTAAAACCGGCGGAACCAGAACTGCCCCAGCAAATAGTGTTGCCTTGAAGGTCAGTCACGGTTACGATCGTGTTGTTAAAGGATGCAAAAACGTGCACCTGTCCTGCCGAGATCTGGCGTTTAACTTTGCGGGAACCTGTTGTTCGACGCGCTGTACGTGCTTGTTTAGCCATAATTGTTCCTCACTCAATGTTTCAACTCTGACTCTCTTCTTACCTGGTTGCCGCTGGGGAGAAAGGGTACCCCATCCTGGTATGAAATAGGTCAGATTGTTGATCTTATTTCTTAGTTGCTCCGCGGCGGCGACCACGACCGGCGACGGTACGTTTTGGTCCCTTGCGGGTACGGGCATTTGTGCGGGTATTCTGACCGCGCAAAGGCAGGTTTCGGCGATGGCGCAAGCCACGATAACAGCCGATTTCGACCAGGCGCTTGATGTTCATTTGAACTTCACGGCGCAGATCACCTTCGACAGTTAGTTTTTGACCGATATATTCGCGGAGTTTTGAGACTTCATCTTCGGGCAGATCCTTGACGCGCACGTCAGGATCAACGCCAGTGGCGCTCAAAATATCATCAGCGATTTTGGGACCGATACCAAAGATGTACCGCAGTCCAATCTGAATGCGCTTGTTGCGCGGGAGGTCAACACCTTCTATACGTGCCATATTCTATTACCTATCCTTGTCGCTGCTTGTGTCTTGGGTTGGTGCAAATAACGTAAAGTCGACCTTCACGTTTTACAATTTTACACTTGTTACAGCGTTTTTTAATTGAAGCTGATACTTTCATCAGTCAGTCTCCTTCTTCTCTCCGCAAAGTTCTTATTATAATTGCTTCCCTTACTCTTAGCAAGGCTTTTTCTAACTTTTTTTCTATTTTGCCAAAGTTTCTGGCTCATCATCTTCATCAATCGCCGTGTTCTCTACGCCGACTCATGTTATGAACTCAAATTACAAAGCAGTCAACACCAAAGGACCTTTTTTGGTCACAGCAATGGTATCTTCCTGGTGGGCAGTAAGCGCGCCATTCTTTGAAACTACAGTCCAGTGGTCTGCCAGCACTTTTGTCTGCCGTGTACCCACCAGGACCATCGGTTCGATGGCAATCGTCATACCCTCACGCAGCAAAAAGCCTGTCCCGCGTTGACCGTAGTTGGTCAGCTGTGGGTCTTCATGCATTTCTCTGCCAACACCATGACCGGTGTAGGTATGAGTGCAGAAGTAGCCTTCGCTTTCAACAAATTCTTCGATGGCTGCGCCAACATCGCCGCTGTGATTGCCAGGCACCATCAGGGCAGTTGCAATCGCAAGCGCTTTGGCGGTCACATCAATCAAATGCTGCGCCTTGGGCGAAATCTCTCCAACGCCTACGGTAAACGCCGCATCACCCACAAAACCTTGGTATACGGTACCGCAATCGACTGAGATAATGTCACCCTCTTGCAGCTTTCGTTTCCCCGGAATACCGTGCACCAGCACTTCATTGATGCTTGTGCAGATACTCCCTGGGAAAGGAACGCCATTGCCCGGATCGTAGTCTTTGAAAGGAGAGTAAACCCTGTGTTGGCGTTGGAAGCTTTCGGCTACCTCGTTCAACTCACCAGTGGTCACACCAGGTGCAATCGCAGCCTTGACTGCCTCAAGTGTTTGGCGGTTCAAACGACCCGCCTCGCGCATGATGGCGATCTCGGACTCCGATTTGATGTTTACTCTCGACTCAAACCCGTACATTTATGGCTTCGCCACTTTCAAAAGATCTTCAGTCACTTTCTCAATCGACTGAGTTCCATCAATTTGTACCAGCGTACCGGCATTCCGATAGTACTCGATCAAGGGAGAGGTCTGAAGATAATAAACTTCAATGCGATGGGCTACCGTTTCGGGTTTGTCATCTTCTCTTTGGTAAAGTTCACTGCCATCGATATCATCGATCCACTTGACTTTGGGTGGGTTATTCAGAGCGTGGTAAACACGACCTGCTTTGCTCATCCAACGACCACTCAGGCGTTCAACCAGAGTTTCATTAGGGACATGGATGAAGGGCACCAGGTCCACCTGACCACCAAACTTCGTAAGTAAGGCATCCAAAGCTTCAGCTTGAGCCGGAGTGCGGGGGAAACCATCCAAAACAGCTCCCAATTGGCAATCCGGTCTGCTCAAGCGTTCTTCAACCATAGCGATCGTCACGTCATCAGGAACAAGTTCGCCTTTGGTCATAAAACTGGCGGCAAGTTTGCCCAACTCGGTCTCATTACTCAAGTTTTCTCTAAATAGATCACCCGTCGAGACATGGACCAATCCAAGTTCCTCAGCAATGATCTTGGCCTGCGTGCCTTTTCCGGCTCCCGGAGGCCCTAACATGACGATGTAAGTCGCTTTCTCGTTCATAGTAATCTCAATTATTAGTTGATCAACCTATCGTCGTAGCCGTGCATACGCAGTTCAGTTGAAATAAGTTCCACAGTTTCACGGATGGTACCGACAACGATCAGCAAACCAGAAGCCTGCATCAGGCTGGTACCATTGCTGCCTGCCGGCAGAAAGTATCCCATAATGAACGGAAGGATCGCCACCAAACCAAGGAAAAAGGCTCCCGGTAAGGTGATGCGTCGCTGGACACGGGTCAGGTAATCCTGAGTCGGTTTGCCGCGAACAACACCCGGGATCTGTGCACCCTGCTTTTTAAGGTTATCACCGTAATTCTGCTGGGCAAACAACACATCCGTATAGAAGTAGGCAAAAGCCACGACCAGCAAGAAGAACATCAGTGGGTACCACCAGGTATCGCCGCCAAAAGCAGCATAAAACCAATTAGCCGTATTGCTCACCCACTTCGCCTGAGAATTCAGGAAGAAGGAGGACAGAATGGCTGGAAAAGTCAGGAAGCTTTGAGCAAAGATGATCGGGATCATGCCAGCCATGTTGACCATCAGCGGAAGCTGAGAGCGAACAGGCATAGACATTCGATTGCCGATACGGCGACCAGGGAAGAGCACCGGAACGTTACGGCGACCACCCTGCACATACACGATTGCCAGGATAGTCAGGACAAAGACCACCAAAACCACCAGGAAAACCCACCAGGCTTCCTTGTTGGCAACCATACGGGCAATTGCGACCGGAAATCTTGAAACGATACCGGAGAAAATGATCAATGAAAGCCCTTGATTGCGCAAGCCAAACTCGGAGATGAGCTGACCAATCCAAATGCCAAACATCGTACCTGCGAGCATGGTAATGATCGCGGTGATGGTCGGTAAGAGGTTGTCGCCACTAAAGCCCCAGTTTGAGATGATCGAGCTGCCTGCAAGCATCTGATTAAAGATGTTTATCTGTCCAAAAGCGGAGAGCAGAGCCATCGGGATGGTCAAAATGACAGTCCATTTTTCCATCCAGATACGACCTTCACGCGGGTCATCCTGCATTTTGCGCTCGAGCGCCGGAATGACCGGTGTGAGCAACTGCAGGATGATCTGCGCGGTAATGTATGGGTAAACGCCCATAGCCAGAATTGAAAACTGCGATACCGCACCACCGGAGAGCAGGTCAAGCAAGTTGACCAGATTTCTACCGGCACCAGTCATCTGGGAAAGCCCAGCGACTGCTGCGCGGTCAATTCCGGGCACCGGAATATTAGCTGCTAGTCTGTAAACAGCCAGCAAAAGCAGGGATATAAGCAGTTTGTTGCGGATATCCTCTGATTTCCATAAAAAGCGCCAGGATGATCGTTTCATTAAGTCAGCTCCTCTAGCTACGAGATCTCGATAGTTTCGATACTTCCACCAGCCTCTTCAATCTTCTGGCGAGCACCTTCGGTTACTTTATGAGCCTTGATCTTCAAGGCAACTTTTATCTCACCGCGTCCCATAATCTTGACGGGCAAGCCTTTGCCTTTTAACAGACCGGCTTCCTTTAAAGATTCTGGGGTCACTTCGCTTCCGGCCTTGAAATCTGTTAAGGAATCAAGGTTCACTTCGGCATAACGAGTGCGGTTGCGCGGGGTGAAACCTTCACCACGCAGGAAGGGCAGTTTTCGATAGAATGGCAGGTTGCCGCCTTCATGATAGAGGCGTACTCCGCCTCCGTTGCGGGAGTTTTGACCCTTGGTACCACGACCAGAGGTCTTACCATGACCGCTACTCATACCACGACCGACACGCTTGCGATTTTTCTTACTACCCTCGTTGGGTTTAAGATCGTGTAATTGCATGCTTACTTCTCCTCATCCACTGTTTCGATCTCAACCAGGTGGGAGACCTTGTCCAGCATACCTAACAGGGCATCGTTTTCCTGGTGTACAACAACATCACCAACTTTGCGAAAGCCCAGGGCTTTGAGTGTGTTTTTAGTCCGGACGGTATAACCAATACCGCTCTTGACTTGTTTAATCCGGAGAGTTTTGCTCGTTTGTTTCTTAGCCATTCTTCCTCCGCTCCCAATAGGGGGTCACTTCAGCGACATCCTTACCGCGTTCTGCAGCAACTCTCTCGGGCGATTTCAATTGAGAAAGAGCGTCAAAAGTAGCCTGAACGATGTTGAGCATATTTGCACTGCCCAACGACTTGGTCAGAATGTCTTTAATGCCAGCAGCTTCACAGACTGCACGAACACCACCGGCTGCAATAACGCCAGTACCAGGAGATGCAGGTTTAAGCATAACTTTTGCACCGCTCTGAGCACCAAACACTTCGTGGGCAATGGTTGTGCCCATCAAACTGACTTTGTGCATGTTCTTATAGGCGCGCTCGGTTGCTTTGCGCATCGCGTCTGGCACAGCACCAGCTTTTCCAGTGCCTAACCCGACAGTTCCGTTATTGTCACCAACAACGATGGTCACTCTAAAAGAGAAACGACGACCGCCTTTGACAACCTTGGCTACGCGAGCAATATCGATTACGCGTTCATCAAATTGTGGTTCTAATGCTTTAAAATCATCCATAATATCCTCTTTTAGAACTCCAGCCCACCCTTACGGGCACCCTCGGCCAACGATTTTACGCGACCGGTGTAGATGTAGCCTCCACGGTCAAAAACAACCGCGGATATGCCTTTAGCTTTTGCACGTTTGGCTACTTCTTCGCCAACGAGCAGGGCTTGTTCCACCTTGGACTTACCTGAAAGTGAATCGCGCAGGGCTGCGTCGATGCTGGAAGCTGACACAAGTGTGTTACCACTGTGATCATCGATAATCTGAACATAGATATCGGTGATGCTGCGGAATACATTCATGCGTGGACGTTCCGGCGTGCCGAAAACCTTCTTGCGGACACGGGCGTGACGATGTAATCTAGCTTGATTTCTTGATTTCTTAGCCATTGTCTACCTCTATTTACCGGTCTTTCCAGCTTTACCAGCTTTGAGTTTCACTTCTTCTCCCAAATATCGTACACCCGTTCCATGATAATGCTCTGGTGGACGTAGATTTCGGATTTCAGAAGAGATCAAACCAACCTGGTGACGATTGCGACCCATCACTTTGATCGTGCGCGCTTTTGCGTCGACATCATAAGAAATGCCATCGGGGGCGGGTACTTTGATCGGGTGGGAGTAGCCCAGGTTTAAAACCAGGTCTTTACCACTCAATTCAGCACGATAACCGACACCTTTGTATTCCAGCACTTTCTCAAAACCCTGGCTGCAACCAACGATCATGTTGTTCAACAGAGCTCGGGTGGTGCCATGAAGCGCACGGACCTGTGGTTCATCATTAGGACGGCTCACTGTAATCGTGCCATCTTCTAATTTAATCTCGATTTTCGGAGAGAAGGTTTCTTCCAATTCGCCTTTTGGACCCTTGACATGAACCTTATTTCCATCGATTTTTACTTCAACACCCTTTGGCAGGGTAATTGGCAATTTACCTATACGCGACATTCTCTACCTCCTACCAAACCTTACAGAGGATCTCGCCGCCAACGCCGATCTTGCGAGCGCGATGGCCGGTCATGATACCTTTGGGGGTTGATAAAATCGCGATACCGATGCCCGAAAGAACCCAGGGGATTTCCTTCTTGGAAGTATAGACGCGGCAGCCAGGTCGGCTCACGCGCTGTATCCCTGTGATCAACGAGCGACGGTGACGACGTTCGCCAATGTATTTGAGTTTCAGCTGCAAAACTTTGCTGTTTTCACTCTTACCATCGACGACTTCATAGCTCTCAACATAGCCTTCTTCGACCAGAATGCGAGCCAACTCACTCTTGAGTTTAGAATTCGGCATAGCGACCAGGGCTTTACCCGCGGACGCAGCATTGCGAACTCTCGTTAACATATCGGCAATTGGATCTGTAATAGTCATTCTTATACCTCCAGGTCAAATTACCAGGATGATTTGGTCACACCGGGGAGTTTTCCCTGGAGTGCTAGTTCACGGAAACAAATTCGGCAAAGTCCGAATTTCCGCATATACCCACGCGGTCTTCCACAGACGCGACAGCGATTCACGACGCGAACGGCATACTTACGTCGCATCTCTCGATATTGCATACACTTTTTAGCCATTAGTTATCCTTCCTGAAGGGCATGCCGAACTTGCGCAGCAGCTCGCGAGCTTGATCGTCAGTTTCAGCAGTAGTAACGATGCTGACTTCCATACCTCGTACTTTGTCGATCTTGTCATACTGAATTTCAGTAAAGATCAATTGTTCGGTCAAACCGAGGGTATAGTTGCCGCGACCATCAAACGAGTCCGCTGAAATACCACGGAAGTCACGCACACGGGGTAGAGCGATATTGATCAGGCGATCTAAGAAAGACCACATCTTGTAACCGCGCAATGTAACTTTGACGCCAATTTGGCGACCTTCGCGCAGCTTGAAGTTGGAGATAGCTTTCTTAGCAGCGATGACAACAGGCTTCTGACCGGTGATAATGGTCAGATCGTTCACAGCAGCATCCAGAGCTTTGGGGTTATCCAGAGCTTCACCAACACCAATATTGACAACAATTTTGGTGATGCGGGGAATCTGCATGACATTGCTCAAGCCAAGCTC
This sequence comes from uncultured Anaerolineaceae bacterium, assembly GCA_964507335.1. Taxonomy (GTDB): domain Bacteria; phylum Chloroflexota; class Anaerolineae; order Anaerolineales; family Anaerolineaceae; genus Mesolinea. Next base: position 21,921 of record CAZDPK010000008.1, read on the forward strand.
TTTATAGAGCGCGGGAGCAATTTCGTTCTTATATTGTTCTTGTAGTCTGTTCATATCAATTCACCTGCGCCTTACTTGCCCTTGGCTTCCGTTTTTTTGCTGTCTTTGGCTTTTTCAGTCTTCGGAGCGGTTGTGCTCTTACGGCGGCTGGTTTTCTTTTCAGCTTTTTCGTCTTCAGCGGGTTTAGCCTTGCTTGAACGGCGCGATTCTTTCGCTTCTTTTTCTGCAGCCCGATCAACCAGGACTACGTTGGACAGATCAATCGCAGCTTCGAATTCACGAATCCCTGCCGGGATGGTTTTCCCGCCCGATTGGGTCTGTTTCTGATGTTTCTTGACAATGTTCACACCCTGAACCACTATACGGTTCTCCTTGGGTAGCACGCGGATTACTTCACCGACTTTGTTCTTGTCAGCTTCGTCGCCGCGCATCACGCGAACACGATCACCTTTCCGGATTTTCATTTTCATTTAGACTCTCCTACCATTCACTACAGTACTTCCGGAGCCAATGAAACAATTTTCATGTAGCCTTTTTCACGCAGTTCGCGCGCGACCGGGCCAAAAATACGTGTTCCGCGGGGGTTCACGCCATCGTTGTCCAGGATCACAGCAGCATTGTCGTCAAAACAAATCGTGGAACCATCTGGACGGCGGTAAGCCTTGGCAGTTCGAACAACGACAGCTTTAACAATCTCGCTCTTCTTTACAGAAGCCTGCGGTGTAGCGCTCTTGACCGTGGCAGTTACGATATCGCCAATATGGGCATAGCGTCTGCGGGTTCCTCCAACAACCTGGATTACCAGAATTTCTCTGGCGCCAGTGTTATCGGCAACAACTAAACGAGACTCTTGTTGAATCATGCGGCACCTTCTTCACCATCAATGATTTCAGCAACTTCTTCTTCAATTGCGTCTTCAATAATCACTGCAGTCTCTTCAACTTTTTCAGCTGCTAATTCTTCCGCTTTTTCAATGGCTTCTTCAATAGCTTCAATAGTTTCCTGGCGAATTTCAACCTTGACAATATTCTCAACTACCCAGGTGACAGTTTTGGAAATCGGCGCTGATTCGACGATGACGACTTTATCGCCAACGTTGCAGCCAATCTCATCGTGAGCCTTATAAGCTTTCACACTGCGCACAACCTTGTGATACAAGGGGTGCTGGTATGTACGGGTCACTTCAACAATCACGGTCTTGTCCATTTTGTTGGACTTGACAGTACCGGTTAAACGACGTCGTTTGTTCATTATTTACCTTCCTTCTCATTACGCACGCGTTCGGTGAGAGCGGTCTCTAAACGAGCGATATCCCGGCGGGCAACTTTAAAACGGCTGGTATCGGTCAATTGACCAGTCACCATTTGAAAACGCAGGTTCATCAGCTCCTGGCGAATGTTAATGAGTTTGGCTCGAATTTCTTCTGTAGAAAGTTCTTTTATCTCTTTGGCGTTCATGAACCTTCTCCTATTGCTTCTCTTGATACGATCTTAGTCTTAAAACCTAATTTATAGCGGGCTCTTTGCAAAGCCATTTTGGCTGTCTCGGTATCGGTACCACCGATTTCAAACAGGATGCGACCGGGGCGAATCACAGCCACCCAGTGGTCCACAGCACCCTTGCCTTTACCCATACGGGTTTCAGCTGCTCGCTTGGTATAGGGTTTGTCGGGGAAGACCCGTACCCACACCTTGCCGCGGCGTTTCATTTCATGAACGATCGCGCGACGGGCGGCTTCGATCTGACGGGCGGTCAGATAGCCACAATCCAGCGCTTTCAGTCCATAATCACCGAAGTTGACGTCTGCGCCGCGATAGGATTTTCCCTTCATACGGCCGCGCATCTGCTTGCGGTACTTTACTCTCTTTGGCATCAACATAATCTGCTACCTCACTCGTTGCGATATTACTCGCTAATATAAACACCCTCGGTTGATTCAACCTTTTCTTCGGGTTGATCGATGACGATGCCTTTATAAATCCAGACCTTGATGCCAATCTGACCAAATGTGGTCGTGGCAGCAGACCGTGCGAAATCAATGTTTGCACGCAAAGTCTGTAAAGGTACGCGACCTTCACGCAGCGTCATTCGGCGTGCCATTTCAGCCCCGGAAAGACGACCGGATACTGAAATCTTGATTCCTTCAGCGCCCTGGCGTAATGCTTGCTGGATCGCGCGTTTCATTGCACGTCTATAACTGATTCGACGTTCCAACTGACTGGCGATGTTCTGAGCAACCAGGTAGGCATCCGTGTCGGCAGATTTGATCTCTTTGACTTCCAGATCAATCTTCTTGCCGGTCAGTGCTTCAAGTTTTTGTCTAATAATTTTTACGTTTTCGCCTTTACGACCAATCAGAATACCTGGTTTGGCTGTATGCAGGGTGACTTTGACTTTGCCGGGATAGCGTTCAATCTCAACGGATGAAACACCAGCACGATCAGTTTCTTTCATCACTACTTCACGCAGTTTAATGTCCTGGTGAACTTGTTCGGTGTAATCTTTGCCTTCGGCATACCAGCGCCCTAACCAGGGCTTGTTGATACCGAGACGAAAACCAATTGGATGTACTTTACGACCCATAGTTTACTCCTTACCTTTACTCGACTTCGCGTAATACAACGGTCACGTGAGAACTGCGTCTCAACTGCGGCTTGAATCGACCGCGTGCACCGAACTGGCGCCACTTACGTGTGCGGGCTTCGTCTGCGAAGATCCGGTAAACGACGAGGTCATCACGGCTCACGCCAAAATTCTCTTCAGCATTGGACATGGCCGAATAAATCAACTTGCGAACAGGTTGAGCTGCCTTTTTGGGGGTCAGACTCAGGATGTTCAAGGCGTCAATAACTTTCTTACCTCTCACCAGGTCAACAACCAGGCGGGTCTTTTGGGCTGATTCTCTAAAGTTAGAGAGTGTTGCAGTAATTTCCTGTGCCATCTCTCTCCTTACCTTGAAGCCTTTTCAGCCACGTGACCACGGAACCAGCGTGTTGGAGCAAATTCGCCCAGACGATGACCAACCATGTTTTCAGTAACATAGATCGGCACATGGCGTCGTCCATTATGGACTGCGATGGTGTGTCCAACCATCTGGGGGAAAATCGTGCTTGCACGACTCCAGGTCCGCAGGACTTTTTTCTCGCCCTTCTGGTTCATCTCTTCGATTCTTTTCAATAATTTCGGGTCAATAAATGGCCCTTTTTTCAATGATCGCGACATTTCAAATTCCTTTTCTGTCTCTCATTCGCTATTTGCGCTTGGACTTGGAGCGCTGGCGAACAATCATGTCAGTAGTACGCTTGTTGCGTCTGGTCTTGTAACCAAGAGCTGGCTTGCCCCATGGAGTCTTAGGACCGGGCATACCAATTCCAGTGCGACCTTCACCACCACCATGGGGATGATCCCTCGGTGACATTGCAGAGCCGCGAACTTCCGGACGGCGACCCATATGGCGTTTGCGACCAGCTTTACCCAGTTTGATATTGCTGTGTTCTACGTTACCAACCTGACCAATGGAGGCGCTGCATTCCTGCAAAACCAGGCGAACTTCGCCGCTTGGCATACGGACTTGCGCGTACTTGCCTTCTTTTGCCAACAATTGAGCTGACGTACCAGCAGAGCGCACCATCTGTGCACCCTTCCCAGGCTGCAGTTCGATGGCGTGAATGTTGGTACCAATCGGGATATTTGCCAAAGGCAGGTTATTTCCAGGTCGGATTTCTGCACGGGGACCAGACATCAGGGTATCGCCAACTTTGACGCCAATTGGCGCAATGATGTAGCGCTTTTCGCCATCAGCATAGAACAGTAAAGCCAAACGAGCTGTCCGGTTAGGGTCATACTCGATTGCATTGACCTTAGCTGGAATGTTCACTTTATCACGCTTGAAATCGACCAATCGAATTTGACGGCGAGCGCCACCACCACGATGACGAACGGTCACACGACCCATCGAGTTGCGGCCAGAGTGTTGCTTGCGAATCACTGTCAGGCTGCGTTCGGGTGTCGTCTTTGTGATCTCTTCAAACGTATAGCTGGTCTTATGACGCTGACCAGGGGTCTTGGGTTTGAATACTTTAACAGCCATTATTCCACTCCTTCAAACACAGGGATACGGTCACCCTCTTTGAGGGTTACGATCGCTTTTTTGAAACCGCTGTTGCGCACTACCAAACGGCGGGTGCGGGAGTTGCGGTGTGCCTTGGCGGGCAGATTAATGATATTGACGCGCACAACATCGACATCGAAAGCGGTTTCAACAGCAGTTTTCACCTGTTCACGGGTGACGGTGCTGTTGACCTCAAACACGTACTGGTTCAGCTTGCTCGCCAGGTAGTTTGATTTCTCGGTCACGACGGGGCGTCGCAGGATATCAAAAACGGAAATATTCATTCTGCTACACCTTCCTATCCCAGATAGCCTTTGATCACTTCAAGTGAAGCAAGCGGGATAATTACTTTCTCAAAACTGAGCAGATCGCGGATGTTCAGGTAATTTGCCTGGAGCAGTTTGGCTTCAGCTAAATTACGACCGGATTTGATCAGGTTTTCACTCTTTTCGCTTTTATCTGGCACCAGGACCAGGGCGCGCTTGTCGCCTGCGAGCATCTTGATGGCTTTCGCCAGGTCAGAGCTTTTGGCGTCTTTCATTTCAATACTGTCAACCATGACCAGTTTGGCATCATTAGCAACCACGGTCAAAGCTGAGCGCAAGGCTGCGCGGCGCATTTTTTGCGGCATAGCCTGGGTGTAATCACGCGGTTTTGGTGTATGGATACGACCACCACCGACAGATTGGGCATTAATCATACTGCCACGACGTGCGCGACCAGTACCCTTTTGCTTCCATGGTTTTGCACCACCACCGCGGACTTCGCCACGACGCTTGGTGTTGTGTGTACCCAGACGGGCATTTGCCATCTGGCGTTGGTATGCCTGGTGCATCAGATCGACATTGACCTTGGCTGCGAAGATTTCTTCGGGCAGGTCGATGCTATCTGTTCTTTCGCCTTTTAAGTTAAAAACGTCAACTTTCATTTTCACATTCTCCATTCATCACAAGCCTATTGCTTGCGAGCCGCCTTGATCACGACGGTGCCGCCCTTAGCGCCAGGAACAGAGCCCTGAACACCAATCAGGTTGCGCTCGGAGTCAACCATAGCTACACGGATGTGGGAAGAGGTCACCCGGACATTGCCCATGCGGCCCGGACGTCTTTTACCTTTGTAAACACGACCTGGGGTCGTGCCGGAACCTGAGGAACCGGGTGAGCGCTGGCGATCAGACTGACCGTGGGTCGCAGAACCACCGGCGAAGCCATGACGCTTCATGACACCAGCGAAGCCTTTACCTTTGGACGTGCCGATCACATCGACAAACTCGCCAACTTCAAAGACTGAAGCCTTAACTTCATCACCGGCATTGATATCTTCTAATTTGTTGGTGCGGAACTCGCGTAGAGTTCGCACTGGAGGGAGATTATTGGTCTTTAAGTGACCAAGCTCAGCCTTGCTGAGTCGTTTGGGTTTCACCTCGTCAAAAGCCAGCTGCACGGCATTGTAACCGTCTTGAGCAGTGGTCTTGACCTGGGAAACAAAACATGGCCCAGCTTCGATTAATGTCACGGGGACGGCGCGGCCGTCTCCATCGAAGATCTGGGTCATACCGATCTTTTTTCCTATTAGCCCTTTTAACATGCTATTCTCCTGTAGTTTTTATTCTTGCGAGACTGTCAGCCTGGGCAAGCTGCATCATCTCCGCACAATTCAGTTAATGGTCCCTGTGAAGCGGTCTGCCCACGCGGGAGGCATTCTTAAATTGTCACACATAAATAGCTACCCTCTGGGTAGCCTATCAAATATATCACAACCCTTTTCAGTGCGCAAGGGGTTTTTGTATTTTAAGTTGAGTATCTTTCCTTTAAAACGTGCAGAAGTTCAGATTCTTTGTAATTCAACTTGCGGCTTGTATTTTATCACGAAAATTCGAGCAAAATTCCTCAAGCAACGTTCGGATTTTACCAACTGAATTACTGATTATTAAAGGATTCCAATTTTAAATAAGTAATACATACAGACACTTAACAGAAGTAGCAATCCACCGATGATTATGTAACCTCCACCAGCTGACGTTTTGTAATAATTTTCTGCCAGCCAACGGCTTTCTAATTCTGGAAGGGTTGCAGATTTGTAGCCCAGCCCTGATGTGTACGAGGAGTCACCATAGCTTGCGCTTTGTTCTTTTGAAGTTGAAAAAACAAACTTGTTTTCATCAATACGAGACCTACATTGTTTACAATAAATTATGAATCTATCAACATCGGTCTGTGTTTGACAATATCCAGATACAGGTTGCCCATCTGAATAGTCAGTTTGACTAGTTGCGGAAGATAAAAAATATTGAGATTCTTTTGATATGCGTAGATCTCGTTTATTACACCATTTGCACGTTGTTTGTAATTCGAATTGTTTCTTGGCTTCCTGCAACCGTATATCATTATCTTCGGTTGCTTTTCCTGCCTTTTTTATACCTAATATGATCAGGAAGATAGGTAGAAGAATAAGAAGGAATAAGGCTAAAAATATAGAGAAATAGTCACTAATTGTGAACAAGTCCACCTCGAATTTTGCTCTATAGTCATGAACCCTCATTATATATTTTTTTAATTTTCCCGTTTGTCTTTCTGAATTTTTCAGAGCTTGTTACTAAACACTTCAGAACAATCTAAAGGTGTTATTATGCAAGCCTATGATACCGATAGCCTTAGCCAGTAATAATTTTGGCTGTTCGTGTGGAGGACCATAAGGGAGTATTTCCGCTATGGTCCTAAGAAATTTTTTTCTTCAAGCTCATTTCTGTTATGTCTACCGAGAATACTCACTTTGCCCGCAACACTTACAGGTCATTTCACAATCATTGGCATATGCTGGATCTTCGCCTGGGAGGTAAACACTGTGTTACCGCAATCATCCCACACCCCTGAAACATGGAAGCTGTTTGACCCAATTTCTTTGCGTGGAAGATTGGAGGTACAGCTTGTTTCATAGATATTGATGATATTGAACCCATCATAGACGAAGAATTGGTTTAGGGCTTGGTTTGTCTCTCCCCACGCCAGGACCGCGTAAACACCAGAGCCATCTTCGGGACGCCTATCTGCCCTGGTGATCCCCAAATCATGTTTCGAGGTGGGTGTGTCCGAAGTAACCTGCCTTGGGGCCGTTACACTAAAGGCATCAGAGGTGTAATAGACCTGGTCGGTCGATATCGGCGAAAAATTGGAGTTGCCAATAAATGCTACGTGAAGATAATCACCGATTCCCAGTATTTCAACATCACTGAGCTCGGAACCAGGCCCCCAGTAAGTTGGCCACATTACCTCATCATTTGATTGAGAACCACAACCCATGACCGTGCAGGAATCGACCCAAACCTGGTTGTAATATCCAAATGCAAGCGCAACACGCTGACTCGGACCGGCTTGATAAAACGACAGGCTGACAGGCGTAAATTCAATCAGAAACCCATCCAAAGTCAGCCAAACCTGGCTCATTTGTCCGTCTGGCTGAGTGGCACGGTTGGAGCGCAGTTCCATGCGTTCAGCAAAGGGGAGAGCGTTATTAATTGTCCAGTTGTAATGATAGCCGACATGCAGGAATCCACCCTCATCGATTCCCAGATCCAAGCTATAGATCTCCACCGTCTTCAACTCGCTAAAGAACCAGTCCACTCGCCCGATAGCAGTTCCACCCGCGAGCTGCTGATACCACAGATCCGCGGTGCGTCCATTCCCGGATGGTCTGTCATACACTGCATATGCTGTGGTGCCGCTGGCAGTGACCCAAACGTTCCCTGCAGTTTGTTGAGTGCCATCAAGCGGATCGCAGTCTTTATCAAAGCCTTCGATCGGAACTAAGATTGGGATCTGCTGATGACAGGCATACTTCTCAGTTCCGCCACGCTGCTCCACCCAGGTTACAATCGCCCTGCCGCTATCGAGCACGGCAATATCTGGATTATATTGTTTCCAGTCGGTGCCTGAACCAGTCATCATCATTTCGAAAGCAGTCAGTTTTTCTCCGAAGCGCGTACGATAATAGATAACGCGGTCGTTCACAACCCCGGCGATGTGGGACCGCCCTTCAGTATCCACGGCAACAACTGCTTGTTGCATTTGATCACCAGGAGTGAGGTGGATTTGTGTTGGGGGTGAAAAAGAAGCAGGGGCGCAAGCATTCAGTAAAACAACAAGCACACTCAAAATAACCCAGATAGTGTTTTTTCTTTTCATTCTGATATACCTCCGTATTTCCCAAAATGCTAGTCTTGTTAACCGATAATTGCGTGTGCTTTGCTGGAAAAATTACCATGCAAACTAAGACGAGTAACGTTTACTATTACAAACAAAGTTATCAGATTGGAGTTGCTCTGTCAATTAAGAATAGCACCATGTATAACGTCTGCATAACCAACGACTTTAAGCTATTTTAAATTAAAAAACCCCATTACATTCAGGGGTTGTTCATTGATTAATTGATCACCCTTCAGTTCGTGAGATGTCCCAATTTGACAATAAGCGGCAATTACCTCGTCCATGCCTGGGTGGCAAACCAAGTATCAGAGCAGGCATCCCGACCGAGGGTATATTGTGACCTGAGGTCACCAATAAATATTATTGCTTTGCGTTTTAATGTTATCTTAAAATCAAAGGCAACTGCTCCCTCCAAGCTTGGGTGGTGAACCATGTATTTTCGCAGGCATCCCATACACCAGAAAGATAAATCCCGTTCGCCGCAATTTTACCGGAAAGTAAGGATGTCACACAGTTGTCATCTGAAACTTTGATTTGAGGGAATATTCCATCATTGACAAAATAGGAATTCGTTACCAGATTGGTTTCACCCCAAGCCATGATTGGCAAAGCAACAATTCCAGGAATATTTTCCCTTGGCTCAACCTGCGTCATTTCAAGGTCAAATTTAAAAGTGGCGCTACCATCGGATAATTCTGTCGGCGGATCGCTTGAATAAGCTTCCTTATAGTAAACCTGTGGCGCACCAGTGGGCGCGGTGTTGTCATCCCCGATGAAACCGAGATAAAGCTCTTCGTCTATCCCCTCAATTTCCACGTCATCAACCACTGAAAAGCTGCTCCAGCTGGCAGGTAGAACAACAAGATAGTCTGACTTGTTTGAGCAACCAACTGCATCACACGCGTCTATCCAGATTTGATCGACTGAGGATGGGTGAAAGCCACTTGCAAGCGCAACACGCTGAGTTGCACCATTCTGATAGAAAGATAGGCTGACAGGAATGTCCTGATCCAGAGCAGTACCCTCAAAGATCTCCCAAACTTGGTTCATTTGGTAATCGGCCAGCGTGCTGCGGTTGGAACGGATCTCCAGTCGCTCAGCATAGGGGGGAGGACCACCGGTTGTCCAATTGTAGTGGTAACCAACATGCAGGAAGTAACTTTCATCAATACCCAAATCCAGGCTGTAGAAATCTGCTGTTTCAAAATCATTGATGAACCAGGCCACTCGCCCCGTGACCGATCCCCCTGCAATACGCCTGTACCACAAGTCAGCAGTACGTCCATCTGAAAATGGTCTGTCAAAAACCGCGTAAGCTGTTTCATCGCGGGCAGTCACACGAACATTGCCTGCGGTTAGTTCGGTGCCATCCAAAGGATCACAGTCATTATCGTATCCGCCAACGGGAGGTACAAGCGGAATCTGCTGATAACAAGCGATTTTTTCTGGTCCACCTCGCTGTTCGACCCAGGTCACAAAAGCCTGACCATTATCAAGTACAGCGATGTCGGGGTCATATTGTTTCCAGTTGGTGCCAGAACCTGTCATCGCCATGGTAATTTTTCCTAATGGCAGTGGCGAACCATAACGGGTGCGATAGTAGACGACGCGGTCGTTTACCACCCCTGCAATGTGGGAACGACCATCAGCATCCACTGCAATGACGGCTTGTTCAACCCGATCTCCATCGCTGATATGGATCTCGGTAGGATTTGAAAAGGTTTGGGGGACACAGGCACTTAAGAATAGTGTCGTAATTATCAAGATTGTCCAGAGGACCATTTTTTTGTTCATGACTACTACCCTCCTTTAGAGTAAAGCGAAAAAGACATCGGATATGGATATTGGACATTACTAGATTGCTCGATTGTATTGAATGGATAACCTCGGTCGAGGTTAAGGAGGTTGTTATATTAACTATAACTACTTTTGTAATGGATTTCAATATGCAATAATATTAATTCCAACAGATTTAGAAATAATGTTCTTTTTTTCTCCAATTTTTTTCAGATATTCAGTTACAATCTCTGACATGGTTTACAAACCCAACCTGGATATCAATAATCTGTATGCCCGTTTCGCTTCACCAATCTGCGAGGTGGATTGCGGGCAGATTTGCCGGAAACATAACCCCTCGGACAAGCCATTTTGCTGCGATATATGCGTGGCAGTGCCCGTAGCGCTAAAGGAAGAGTGGGTTTATCTAAAAGCCAACACTCAACTCTGGCATAAACTACGCGGCGACGAATGCCCCTCTGACCCGATTGACCTGCCCAGGATGAAGGCGGAGACCCCGAACTACATGCATCTTATGGCTTGCAAGGGTCCCGCTTTTTGTGAGCGCGATTACCGCACGCTTAGCTGCCGGCAATTCCCCTTCTCTCCCTACATAACAGCCGATGATCGTCTGATCGGGCTAACCTACAATTGGGATTTTGAAGAGGTCTGTTGGGTTATCAGCAACCTGGACCAGGTAAGCGACCAATACCGCCAGGAGTTTTTGGACATCTACGACAACCTGCTCTTTGAACACCCTAAAGAGTACGACAGCTATTACTGGCTTTCTGAAGACATGCGTGAGCGTTTCATTAAGTCACAAAGGTCAATTCCTATTCTCCACCGGGATGGTGGTTTTTTCTTGCTGGACCCGCATACGGATGAATGCATACCCGTCGACCCCTCAGCCTTTCCCAAATTCGGACCGTATAGGTAGGGAATAGGCAATAGGGAAAAGGGAATAGGGAAAAAACTACGAGGTAGGAGCTAAATGTCTACAAGAAGTTATCGTGATTTAGTTGTTTGGCAAAAATCAATGGATCTCGTTGAGGAAATATATCGGTTGACTAAATTATTGCCAAAAGAGGAATTTTTCGGAATAGCAAATCAACTTAGAAGGGCAGCAATCTCGATTCCATCCAACATTGCTGAAGGTAATACGCGCAATTCTCAGAAAGATTATGCAAGATTCCTATCAATTGCAAGAGGCTCAGAAGCTAAGATAGAAACTCAACTCGAAGTATGTTTCGTATAGGATATTTTAACGGAGAACAAACCAGTAAAGCCTCTGCTCTATGTATCGAGGTGGGAAAAATGCTTTATTCAATGATTCTTAAACTCAATAACCAATAGGCTCTCCCACTTCCTTACTCTTTTCTGATCCCTCGTCCCTACTTCCTACTACCTATTCCCTACCATTAAACAAAAAACGACGGTCACTGACCGCCGCTTCGAACAGGAAAACAAAAATGCGAGTCCCTGTTGGGTACTCGTAATTTTGTTGAATTGTAAAGATTCCTCAACTCTTGTTTCACAACAAAGCAGAGCAACCTGTCGAAACCTTAACTAAATCTTGATCTCGATATCAACACCAGCGGGCAGGCTCAAGCGCATGAGCATATCAATGGTCTTGGAATCGGGTTCAAGCACATCGATCAGGCGATTGTGAGTGCGGATTTCGAAATGTTCCTGGGAGTCCTTATCAATAAAGGTGGAACGACGAACGGTATATTTTTCAATCTTGGTTGGCAAGGGCACGGGTCCTACAACACGGGCACCGGAGCGTTCAGCGGTTTCCACAATTCGCTTTGCAGATTGATCCAAAATGCGATGATCGTAAGCTTTCAAACGGATTCTGATTTTTTGTTTAGCCATAGTTTTCCTGTTCTTTTTTCGTTATTTCAACCAGCTCTCGCCGGGATGATTTTATCCAATCTCAGCCGTTGATCCGACCGAGGATTTTCTTCATATAAGCATCAGAGACGCGGTCATAATGCTTGAATTCCATCGTGAAAACGCCTCTGCCTTGGGTAGCAGAACGCAGTTCTGTTGCGTAACCAAACATTTCTGAAAGTGGTACTTGCGCATGGATTGCTTTGGCATTGCCAAAACGGTCATCCATGCCAAGGATATTGCCAACGCGAGCGTTGACCTGACCAATAATATCGCCAGTATACTCTTCAGGAATCGTGATCTCAACTTGCATGATCGGTTCGAGGATCACAGGTCCAGCCTTTTCGGCAGCTTCACGTAAACCAAAGATGGTCGCCATACGGAAAGCCATTTCGCTTGAGTCGACCTCATGGAAAGTGCCATCGGTCAGCGTGAACTTGACGTCAGTCATGGTGAAACCGGCCAAAGGACCGCTTTCGCAAGCTTCAAGGAACCCTTTTTCAATGGCAGGGATATATTCTTTTGGAATCGCACCACCACGGATTTTGTTTTCAAACTGGAGACCCTGCCCACTTTCGAGCGGTTCCAAATCGAATATGACATGACCGTATTGACCATGTCCGCCGGTCTGCTTCGTGTACCGATATTCAGCATTCATGACAGGCTTGGTGATGGCTTCCCGGTAAGCCACACGAGGCTTGCCGACATTCGCTTTCACTTTGAATTCACGCAATAAACGTGTCACCAAAACATCAAGATGAAGCTCACCCATACCCGAGATCACAGTTTGACCAGTGACATCATCCTGCCGAACACGGAAGGTGGGATCTTCTTCAGATAACTTGACCAAGGATTCCGACATGCGATCCTGGTCCGCCTTGGTTTTGGGTTCAATAGCAATTGAAATGACCGGTTCGGGGAAACTGATCGTTTCCAGTAATACCGGGTTGGTTGGGTCAGAGAGAGTATCGCCAGTGAAACTGAATTTCAAACCCAGAATCGCACCGATATCACCTGCATGCAGCTCTTCGATATCTTCACGGCGATCAGCATACATTCGCAATAACCTGCCAATGCGTTCTTTTTTGTCTTTTGAAGAGTTTTGTACGGTCGAATTTTGCTTGACTGTGCCTGAATAGACGCGCAGGTAAGCCAAACGCCCCATGTAAGGGTCTGAGACGATCTTGAAGACCAGGGCAGACATAGGCTCGTCATCCTTGGAGTAACGCAGAACCTCGCTACCATCACGAACCAGCGTTGCGGTGACCGGGGGAATATCCAAAGGTGAAGGCAAATAATCAATCACAGCATCCAAAACTAATTGGACGCCTTTATTCTTCAAACTGCTACCGCAAAAAACCGGAGCTACCAGGTTGGCAATCACAGCCTTGCGCAAAGCCTTTTTCAATTCTTCAAGGCTTATCTCTTCGCCTTCAAGAAATTTAACCGTCAGGTCTTCATCCAGTTCAGCGATACGTTCTACCAATACTTCGCGTAAGCTGGCAGCTTGTTCCTTGTATTCTTCAGGAATTTCAACTACATCAGGAGTAGAACCGGAACTGTCATAATAAAAAACAGCATTTTGTTCCAGCAGGTTGATGACACCAATGAATTCGCTTTCAGTGCCTATCGCGATCTGCATCTGCAGTGCATTTGCACCGAGACGTTCCTTGATGCTTTCGATTGTGCGTTCATAAGATGCACCCACTCGATCCATCTTGTTTGCGAAGCAAATGCGTGGAACGCCGAACTTGTCAGCCTGGCGCCAAACAGTTTCACTTTGGGGTTCAACGCCCTGGACGGAATCAAAAACAACAACACCGCCATCCAGTACGCGCAAAGAGCGCTGTACTTCGGCGGTGAAGTCGATATGACCAGGAGTATCGATGATATTAACGAGGTGATCTTTCCATTCCGCTGTTACAGCGGCGGAAACAATGGTGATGCCTCTTTCACGCTCCTCGGGCATCCAGTCAGTGACGGTTGTGCCATCATCGACGTTGCCGAGGCGATATGTTTTGCCAGTATAAAACAAAATCCGCTCGGTGGTAGTTGTTTTACCAGCATCAATATGGGCGATAATGCCAATATTACGATAGCGCTCGAGCGGAAAGTCAGTCATTTTGGGCCTGAGTTGTTAACGTGCCAGAATTACATGCGGAAGTGAGAGAACGCGCGGTTGGCCTCAGCCATCTTATGCGTTTCTTCACGTCGGCGGATTGAAGCTCCCTGATTTTCAGCAGCGTCCATCAACTCACCAGCAAGTTTCTCGGAATATGACTTACCCGATCGCGCACGGGAAGCAGTGATAATCCAGCGCATCGCAAGAGTAATCCGGCGTTCTGGAGCAACTTCACTCGGCACTTGGTAGGTCGCACCACCAATACGGCGGGGACGAACTTCCATCATAGGGCTAACATTCTTCAAAGCGGTTTCGAAAACTTCAATACCCTCTTTGCCGGTCTTTTCGCCGATCAATTCGATCGCCTTGTAGACATGGCGGGTAATGGTGCTTTTCTTACCATTTAGCATGATGCGGTTGATCATCATCTGCAGGTGTACGTTGTTGTAACGCACATCAGGGGTGGTGATTCGCTTTTCTGGTTTCAATCTTCTTGACATTATTGCTCCTCAATTTCAGCCAGCAGCGGTCTCCCGCTTTTAACTGGCTTTCATACCAAATTATTTCTCAGCGCGTTTGGCGCCGTATTTGGAACGAGCGCGTTTGCGATCAGCAACACCGGTGCTGTCCAGAGTTCCACGTACGATGTGATACCGCACACCAGGAAGATCTTTCACTCTACCGCCGCGCACCAAAACAACACTGTGCTCCTGCAGTTGATGACCTTCACCAGGGATATAGGCGGTCACTTCGATGCCGTTGGAAAGACGGACACGAGCAATTTTGCGCAAAGCAGAATTCGGTTTCTTAGGGGTCATCGTACGAACGATGGTGCAAACACCGCGCTTTTGGGGGGCACCCTTAGGTTGGCGGGTTCGGCGTTGTTTTTCCGAATTCAACGTATATTGCAAGGCGGGTGACTTGCTTTTTTGACTTTTTGTCTTTCGACCTTTTCTAACCAGTTGGTTTATTGTTGGCACGTTTTATTATCTCCGTACTACTTATTAACTATCAATTATTCAATAAACAAGGCCATCTAATGAGCGGATGGCCCTATTAGCCAATACTACGACAGGCACAAAGAACTATTCCTGCCTGTCAGGAACGAGCAGTTATTCTATCACGCCTCTTATAAAAACGTCAAGCGCTAATTTAGCCATTCCGCATACCTTTAAGTTTTTCAAAGACATCCGCACCCTGATCCATCAAACCAGTTGGGACCCGTTGGCGATGCCCACGATCCTCGTCCTTGCCAAACTTCACAATCTCGCCATCGTCCATGATCGCTTCCACAGCCAGGCTCAAAGATTGCAGTTCCTTTACCAAAACACGGAATGCAGCCGGAATACCGGGGGCTTCAATAGGCTTATTTTGGACGATCGATTCATAGGTGGCAGTTCTACCAGCAACATCGTCGGATTTGACTGTCAGCATTTCTTGCAGCGTGTAAGCCGCACCGTATGCCTCAAGCGCCCAAACTTCCATTTCACCAAAGCGCTGACCGCCAAACTGAGCCTTACCACCCAGCGGCTGCTGAGTCACCAGGCTATATGGACCAGTCGAACGGGCATGAACCTTATCTTCGACCAGGTGATGGAGTTTTAGCATGCTCATTACGCCGATAGTCACAGGCTGATCATAAAAATCACCAGTGCGACCGTCTCGAACAAGTTGTTTACCAAGTGTCGGAACGGGATTGCCGGTTTCCATCATGATCTCACGGGCTTTAGCTTCCATTTCAACACGGTCCAGCTTACTGTCGATCTCTTTTCCATGCTTTTTCGCCCACAACACCAGGCACGCCTTGACAGCGTTGTCATCTTGTTGCTTGCGGTTAGGTACGGCAATATCAATTTCCGGGAAGAAAGTGATCGTAGTTGGATCGTAGCCTTCGTTTTCCAACCAAAGATCCAAAGCTGCCCGGCGGGCAAGTACTTCGTTTTCCTTGATCTCAAACAGGTCAACATCTCTTCCAGCCAATTGATCTTCCAGGTAGAGCAGTCGGACTTCGTTGTCGTCTCTGATCATTTCAGGGTCATACTCGATCCCCTGCAGCCATTCTGAGCCTTTTTCAGCGGTAACACGCCAGGCTTCATCAATCATCCAGGCTCGCACCAGTTCTGCTTCAATTTCAGATTCAGAGGCACCATCAAAGACAGGCGTCACAGCCCGGAAACCAAGGCTACGGGCAGCCCATCCGAGTTCAGCCTCAAGCACCTGACCGATGTTCATACGACCGGGAATACCCAGGGGGTTGAGGATGATATCAATGGGAGTGCCGTCTTCGAGGTAAGGCATATCTTCCACTGGTAGAACCATGGAGACACAGCCTTTGTTACCATGACGACCAGCCATTTTGTCGCCAGCAGTGATTTTACGGCGCTGTGCCACAGAGACACGCACCATTTTATCGACGCCAGCACTCAGGTCGCTGTTTTCTTCACGAGTGAAGACTTTGACATCCACCACGATACCGCGTTCGCCATGAGGCATACGCAAAGAGGTGTCTTTCACATCGCGGGACTTTTCACCGAAGATGGCGCGCAACAAGCGCTCTTCAGGGGTCAGTTCTTTTTCACCTTTGGGGGTAATTTTGCCAACCAAAATCTCATTCGGACCAACTTCGGCGCCAATTCGGATGATGCCGGTTTCATCCAGATCACGGATGGTGTCTTCGCCAACATTGGGAATTTCACGGGTAATTTCTTCGGGACCCAATTTGGTATCGCGCGCTTCCACTTCATACTTTTCAATGTGGATGCTGGTATACCGGTCATCTTCAACCAGTCGTTCAGAAATCAGGATAGCATCTTCGAAGTTGAAGCCTTCCCATGGTAAAAAGGCGATCAGCACGTTCTGACCGAGAGCAAGTTTGCCATCTTGGGTGGAGGAGGAATCAACAATAACGTCACCCTTGTGGACTAATTGTCCTTTGACTACAGCCGGGCGTTGGTCAATACAGGTGCTCTGGTTGGAGCGTTGATACTTGCGCAGTTTGTGAATCTTCAGATTGCCGCTGGCTTGTTTTAAGACCAGGGTGTCGCCGGTAACAGAAATAACTTCGCCGTCTTCTTCGGCAATAACAACCTGACCAGAGTCAGCCACAGCCACACCTTCCATACCGGTCGAAACGATCGGAACTTCAGGACGCAGCAGCGGGACTGCCTGGGTCTGCATGTTGGAGCCCATCAAGGCACGGCTGGCATCATCGTGCTCAAGGAAGGGAACCAACGCCGCCGAAATACCCACAAACTGGTTGGGGGCAACATCGATGTAATCAATCTGTTCGTAGTCACGAATTTCGAATTTATTGTGGAAACGGCAGCTATTTCGGCGCAGGAATTCATTATATTCATTTACCGGAGCGTTCGCCTGGGCGATAACAAATTTATCTTCAGCGTCAGCACTCATGTAAACATACTCGTCGCTGATGTATGGGCGTACCAAAACTGTCTCAATCCCAAATGATTTGATTTTCTTCGCCATTTGCGGAGTAATCCGGGTTTCCGCTGGGTAAACAACTTCTTTGGTCTTTGGGTCAACAATATTTTGACGCAAAAGGTGATTGACAAGGTTGGGATCATCACCCTTCATCGAGCGGTAAACCTTGCGGTAGGGGGTTTCAATGAAACCGAACTCATTTACTTTGGCAAATGCAGCTAAACGACCGATCAGACCAATATTCGGACCCTCTGGGGTCTCAATTGGGCAAATACGACCGTAATGTGAAAAGTGAACGTCACGCACGTCAAAGCCGGCGCGCTCACGGCGCAGACCACCAGGACCCAAAGCAGAGACGGTTCGCTTGTGGCGAAGCTCTGAAAGTGGGTTGGTTTCTTCCATAAATTGGGAGAGCTGGCTGGAGCCAAAAAATTCACGCAGAGAAGCCACCAACGGACGGATGTTTACCAGGCTGACGGGCGAAGCGCTTGTGCCTTGATCGCGAATGGACATGCGCTCTTTGATAACGCGTTCCATCCTTCGCAGTCCGACACGCAGCTTGTTCTGAATCAATTCGCCGACAGTCTTAACACGGCGGTTGCCAAGATGATCGATGTCATCGGCTGGCGTTTTGTCGTTATTGATCTCGATCATGTGGCGAACAATTCGAATGATGTCATTTGCGGTGACAGTGCGATGGCTCATCGGAACCACATCTTGCAGGTCCAGTTTTTGATTCAATTTATAGCGACCAACGTTTTCGAGATCATAATGACGGGCGTCAAAAATCTGTTCTTTGACGTAGGTTTTGGCATTATCCAACTGGGGAGGTTCCCCTGGACGCAAGCGTTTGTAAAATTCGATCAACGCTGCTTCGCTAATGCTGTAATTACTCAGGTCATATTCGGGTTCTTGTTCGAATGAAGACTCAATGTATAGATGGTTCGGATTATTGTCGATATCCTGGAAAAGCGCCAGGATCTCTTCGTCCGTTCCTTCCTTCAATGGAGCAATATCGATCTCATTATCTTTGTCTTTCAATGCAGCAAGAGCGCGCAAAAAGACCGTGATAGGTACAGTGCGTTTTCGGTTGAATTTAAGGATGATGAAGTCATTCTTGCGGGTCTCAAATTCCATCCAGGCACCGCGATCAGGGATCAGCTTTGCAGTCGACATCTTGCGACCGGTTGTGCGATCCGTTTCGGCTTCAAAATAGACACCTGGAGAACGAATAAGCTGGGAAACAACCACGCGTTCGGTTCCATTAATAATGAAGGTGCCTTTGGGGGTCATCTCAGGGAAATCGCCCAGGAAGAGCTCGTGTTTGATCTTGTCGCTGCTTTCAGCGCCATCCAAAAGGACGGAAACATAGAGCGGACAAGCGTAAGTCAAATCACGTTCAAGACATTCTTCGATCGAGTTTTTTGGTTCTTCGAAGCGATAATCCAGACCAAATTGTCTGGAAGTGTCGGTGTTACTGGGGAAATGCAGCCTCAGGTCGCCACCATAAGAAACAATGGGAGAGATTTCGTTGAATAAACAACCCAAACCTTCAGACTTCAGGCGTTTGAAGGATTCAATTTGAACTTCAATAAGGTCAGGTAACGGAAGCCCCACGGGAATCCGTGCGTAATTTTTGGGTTTCATCAGTTCAGTCATTCACATCTCCTAACGTGATAAAAGCGTGGTGCAAGCCGCGAACCACGCATTTAATACTTTTTAAGCGCAATATTTCAGTATAAGGCAACTCAGCTGCTAAGTCAATAGTTTTTTATGCCAATTAACGTAAAAATTCCCTGCTTTCAATGGGATGATTATTATACTGCATGATTTCGCCCTGTTGCTAGAAAATCCAATGTGCCAGTCAACTTTCTTGATTGTGCCGGTCCCCTTTCTTGATTGTGCCGGTCTACTTTTTGTTTATGCCGATCTTCTTCTTGATTATGTCGGCTCCCTTTTTTGTTTGTGCCGGTCTCCTGACCGAGCACAAGTACTGACCGTAGGTCTCCAATCAACAACAATGAGAACAAACTGATTCCTTCGGATA
>CAZDPK010000009.1:0-34233 GCA_964507335.1 uncultured Anaerolineaceae bacterium
ATGGCAAAGAGAAAATTAAAGCGACAACTCAATCTGCTTCAGGTAATCATGCTGGGAACAGCGGGCACGATTGCGGCTGAAATCTTCGTTCTGACTGGGCACGTAGCCAAGATTGCAGGTCCGGAGACGGTCCTCGCACTGGTTTTAGCCGGTGTCATGACTTTAAGCATCGCACTGAACTACTGTGAGCTGGCAACCACTTTTCCGGTTACCGGGGGTGCCATGACCTATGTGGGAGAGGCCTTTGGCAAAGGCTGGCTGATGTTCCTGGTTGGTTCGCTCGATTGTCTCTCCAGCACCTTTTATGCCGCCCTCTCAGCAGTGGGTTTTGCAATCTCACTGGAAATCTTCATTCCTGGTCTGCCAATTATCCCAATTGCCATCCTGGTGATCGCCTTTGTTGGAATTATGCATGTACGCGGGGTTTCCAATGTTGGTAACCTTCAAATACTGCTGGGTGCCTTTTTGTTAGCTGTTTTTGCTGCTTTTGTCTTCAAAGGCTTTACTAATCCAGGCGGCTTTCATATGGATACATTCCTGTCCGGGCGCTCAGTGTTTGAGAACCAAAGCCCGATCAGCCACCTCGGACGTATGTTATCGGCAATCGCACTTACCTACAATGCCTACGTTGGCTTCGAAGTGATCGCGGATGATGCCGAAGAGATTACCAAGCCAAACAGAAACATTCCAATAGGAATCCTGGTGAGCTTGCTTTTGACAACGCTTATTTACACAAGCGTCAGTATGGTAGCGATTGGGACTGTGCCGTTTGGGCAACTTGCTGGATCGGAAACTGCCCTGACGGATGCAGCCGCGCGATTTTGGCCAAGTATTGGTGTACAGATCATGGGAGTTGCTGGTATTGTGGCTACGCTAACTTCAGTCAATTCGGCAATGCTCTCTGCGACCCGGGAAGCGTTTTCACTCAGCCGCGACCGCGTTTGGCCGCGCACATTCTCGCGCCTGAGTCACTGGCGCACACCTTGGATGGCTATTCTGATGGTGGTAATAGTGAGTGCCCTGGTTGCAGCGGTTGGTCTGGTCGACTTCCTGAGCTTTATTTCAAGTGCTGGCTATATGTTTGTCTTATTCTGGGCGACCCTGGCGATGCCGAGACTGCGAAAGAAATTCCCTGACATTGAGCGTCCGTTCAAAGTACCTCTTTACCCGCTGACCGTGGTTGCTGCAGCTGTTGCAGGTGTGTTGATCATCTCATTTGCCAACCCAAGAGCCCTGTTGTTCCTGGGAGCAGTCATCGTTTTACTGAGTATCTGGTATTTAATTTCGAGCCGGATGAGAGCCAGAAGAGAACTCAACTCTCGCCTGGAAAACCAGGAAGGTGGCGGAAAAGTGATGATTGCGGCGAAGAGCCCAGAGACTGCACTGAGTCTGACCAGAATAGCGACGAAGTTGGTCAATCAACAGGAAGATACGGGCATTTTGCTTTTTGGTGTTGTGAAAACACCGATCAATCTTGATTCGTCCAGTGTGCCTGATCTGGTCAAAGAGAAAAAGGAACAACAGAAACGCATCCTGGAACAGGTGACACCGATTGCGGTAAAAGAAAACGTGGCCATTTATGGCAAGCTTAAAGCTGCATTGCGAGTTGAGGAAGCCATCTATTCAGAATTGAACCGTCATAAAGACATCAACCTGGTTATGCTGGGGGTTCCGGCAGAACGCTCCAAGCTGGAACATCCTCATAACATTCTCAAAGAAGTGAACATGATGGCAAGCCGTGATGTGGCAGTTTTGCGCGATAAAGGGCTGCCGGATGAGATCCATCGAATTCTTGTGCCTGTCGGCGGCGGACCAAACGCACGGTTAGCGCTGCAAATGGCACAGGATATTGCCACTCCAGGTGATGCCGAAGTGGTTGGGTTGCGTTTGGTTCTCGGCGAAGCAGATGAAGAACGTATGGAAGATGAAGAATTGCAGCTGCATGAAATTGCGGAGGCAGAATTGGTCGAAATCACTGATAACATCTGTTTGAAAGTGAAAAGAGCCGAAAATGTTGCAGATGAAATTCTGAAAGAATGCCGAGAAGGCGGTTATGACTTGTTGATCATGGGATCCGCTGAAGAAGTACTGTCGCCTGATCAAGTTTTTGGGCGGTTGAATGATTATCTCCTCGATGTTGTCCCTTGTTCGATGATGATCGTTCGGCGGTATCAGACTGGTACTACACTCTGGATGCGTAAACAATTGAAAAAGATCGAACAATAGGTCATGGAACAGGTATAATCAGCGCATGCGATTCAGTCTGTCTAAGGAATGGTCTCTGGAAGTTCCGGAAGATGTCCAGCACCGTAAGGAAGGTGACCATGTTGTTTTTTGGAAGCCAGGTTGCACGCTTTTAACCACGATTTTTGCGTATTCAGGTGAAAACCACCGACAGGTATTGTTGGCGAATCTGAAAGCAAGGGTTGAGGCGGAGCAATTGGAGAGCATCGTCGAGAACGAGGGCGAGATCCAGCGTTATGCTTACCTGAAAAACGAAGAAATTATGCCTGGTCATCAGCGCCTGGCGCTGCATGCCTTTACAACTGCCCCCTTTGCTTGTTTACAGACCTCATTTTATCTTGATAACTCGGATGATTTGCGTGAATGTTTGGTGATGTGGAAGTCAGTCGATTGGACCGACTTTTCATGACCATTCCCATTTGATCGCTCCGACCTCCTCGCTGAGTGCGGGATTTAACCGGCACAATCTGAGATTTTTCGCTAAGAAGGCTCAGAATTAAACAATTAAAAACACCCGCCTGAATCCAGACGGGTGTTTTATTAACACTCGTGTGTTGTAAAAGAAAGTAAATTCGCAATAAAGAGACCGTAGAAAAACGGTAACTTACGTAGACCTGATCGGCTGAAAGAAAACAGGACTTACTTCTTGTCCTTCTTACCCTTCTTTTCTTTCTTCTCTTTTTTCTCTTTCTTTTCTTTCTTGTCTTTTTCTTTTACTTTCTCTTCTTTTTCTTTCTTATCTTTAGCCATTTTTTCCTCGATTTCTTTCAGGTCCATTTCATCTGGATCCCAAAAATTAGAGAGTTTACCCACGGTGGAGGCGTTTAGATCGCTCCAGTGAGTCAGTTCCAATTCAAGTACGGCAAGTGCACCGGTGGAAAGGGCGTTGACTTTTCCCTCCAACATTTGCAACAGGGCTTCCAGCCCGGGGTTGTGCCCAACCACCATCACGCTGTTTACTTTATCAGGCAACTCGCGCAGAGCCTGGATATATTCATCCGGCTCAGCCATGTAGAAGGCTTCAACGAACTGGGTAGGTTCTTTAAGGCCAGAATATTTTTTGACGATTTCTGTTGTTTCCTTGGCGCGTTGAGCTGGTGAGCTTAGGATAAGGTCAGGCAGATCACCGCCATGAGCAAGGATCTTGCCGATCAATTCAGCCGTTTCTTCGCCTTTTTTCTTCAAGGGACGGTCGAAGTCTTTCAGGTGTTTGTCTTTCCAGCTTGATTTTGCGTGGCGCAAAAGCATTAATGTTTTGGTCATCGTCTTCTCCTGAAAAATCCAGAAAAGTGGATTCGTTAGGAAAAATGATAACACACCTTGATCGGTTTGGTGACAACTATGTAAAAACGTTAACACTGCAACATCGGATACAATGCAGGTGAGGATTATATGATTTACTTTACTTATGATATTCAATTGCTTTATCGAATCATCCTGGTACTGTGGGTTGTCTCGAGATTAATTCGAGCCATCCAGTATGGGAAACCCGATTTTTGGCGGGAAGTGTTGTTATGGGGGTTGGTGTTGTACGTGGCTTTTCTTCTGTACAATACCTTTGAGCCGTTCACAATTTTGCTTGAAAGACAGGATCAAAGAGCGAACTTTGTGCCTATGCAGGGTATCTTAAAAATGATTGAAAATGCTTCCATCTTTGACGATGAAGTCACACAAAGGATCGTTTTCATCAACCTGGCAGGTAATGTGATGATTTTTGCTCCATTCGGCATGGTAATTCCACTTCTGGAAAAAAACCTGAACAGGGGCTGGCTGGTGGTCTTGCTGGGGCTGGCATTTTCCCTTGTGATTGAACTTGCCCAGACCTTTCTGATTGCCCGGGTCTTTGACGTGGACGACTTGATACTGAATGTCTCTGGCACACTCATTGGGTTCCTGATCTATGCCCTGCTGAACTTGGCAAGACCTTTCAGAGCCTTCTTTGATCGAATTCGGGAGGCTGCCAGACCCAACTTCATGCGATATGCGCTGATCATGATGCTGATTACGGTGGCTGCAACGGTTGGCATCTATCATTACGGTTACGATTTGTACCGACAGATCCCGCAATAGAGAGTGGAACTATTATGGCTTATGCATCGTCTTTAGGGTAAGCAAGAATTCAATGCTAAAAAGTGAGGTCTTGATGAAAAAACGATTGATCGTTCTATCTGCCATGACTCTTATCATGGTTGTACTTGCAGGATGTTACATGCCTGCTCCCACCACTTCGGTGGGTGATTCCCAAACCCAGGTAGCTTTGTTTGCCCAGGCAACTCTAACCAAGTTTGCGCAGCAAATGACCGAAACCCAGCCCCCAACATCCGAAGAGACCATTGTTCCACCTACGGCAACGCTTGTCCCAGCTACCGCCACGAACGTGCCTACCGCAGTGCCACCAACGGCTACTGCTACCTCTGTGCCTATCGTGACAGTTGTGCCTGTTACCCCGATTCCCGCGACTGCCACCACCCAACCAGGGGGTACGACACGCATAAGTTTCGCCACTGGAACTACCAACTACACGGTCAAGGAAACCATTCCGGCGAATACCACCAGACGATACGCATTGCGATTAACACAATATCAGTTGGCTGAGATCAGCCTGTCCAGCAGTAGCACTGCTTTCATTGCCATCACAACTGAAAAGGGCAAAGAGTTGGTGAATTTCTCGCAAAAATGGACATGGTACCGTGACTATGCCACTGAAAACGGGGATTGGTATATCGACGTGCGCACTGGCGGCTATGACGCCAGTATCAGCCTGTACATCCAGGCACCTCAGCGGGTGAGCTTTGACTACGGTAAAGACACCTTGATTGCGAAAGCCACTGTTCCAGCGTACTTTACCCACAATTTTGTTGCCTGGGGAGAGAAAGACCAGACGATGAAGGTCAGCATCAGCCCGACCGATGGTTTGGTATTGAGCATATATAAGTTGGGTGGAGATGTTTTGCTGTCCTCTTCGGAGGGAAAGACAAGTTATGAAGGCACCTTGCCCAAGGCAGGCGATTACGTCATCTCGGTGACTAATTCGAAGAATGTCAGTTCGACTTTTGATATGAATTTGAACATTAAGTAAATTGAAGAATAAATGCCTAGAAGGAGAGCAAACATCCGTTTGCTCTCCTTTTTTTTAAAACAGCTCAAATTGAGTGAGAATTTTGATTTTTTCGCTCCGCTTGCATTCACGGATTTTTTTACGATATTCCAGCTATTTGGTAGTAACCTCACGTTCGATTTGTTGACGGACAAACCGTTTCTGGTAGTCAGTATCAATGGCGTAGGGGATGTATTGCCGTACCCAGGCAATGGACTGATCCGCATCCGTTCCAAGCAATTCGTGTGCCATCATCGCGGAAAACATGCCTGTCCGACCGACGCCAGCATGACAATGGATTGCCAAATTTTCTCCATTTTGCACTGCGGATACAGCTGCCTTAAGTGCCTGATCCCAATGCCCGTTATCGGGTGCTGAAAAATCTGCTACCGGAGAGTAAATGACACGAAGACCTGCCTGAGCGTAGCGCGCGAGCAAGTTCTTGCCAGAGTAACGTAAATGTTCTTCCTCAAAATTGAGGACGACTACCGTGTTAATCCCGTTTGCCAGATAGATATCCAGCACCTGATCCTGCGGGTCGAACATCTGGCTTCCTGGGGTGGGTGAACGGAAAACGCGGCCGGGTGTTCCATAGGGCAATTCACTGAAAAGAGTAGGTTCGGGGTGGTTTTGGGCTTCTGGAAGCTTGAGTTTGTTGTCTGCAGACCGATCAAATTCAAAGGTGGATACGACAGCATCAAGGTTTAAGTGACCGTAAAGATGCGGGAAGGTCATATCACCGCCCTCCAGGTTTTCATAGACCAGTTGAGCCGCCAATTTGTCCGGGTCAATTTCGAGCACAATCAGGTCTGGAGTAGAAGCATAAAAGCGGTTGGCAGTGTCTTCAATTTGATAGTGATCCGAGCAATGAATAAATCCATCGATTGGGAAAGCTCCTGGAATATATTCACCGTTCTTTTGGGCTTGCTCCCATTCAGGTTGGGTTGTTATGTGATAGATCATGCCTACCTCCGGTAAAGTTTTGATAACTATACAGCATAAGGACAAAAAAAGAAAAAAGCTGTTCCAGCGAAGACGAATAATAATATTAACTTGACAATACAGTGTGACATACAGTATAATGTAATCATGATGGAAAGGAGCACAATGGAGGATCTAGAAAGCACTTATGAAAATGTCAGTATTGAACTGAGACGCGGGTTGACTAACCTGGTAGTCTTGAGCCAGTGCAAACAACCAGCTTACGGTTATGAGTTAGTTAAATCGCTGGGAGACAAAGGTTTTCCGATTGAAGCAAACACAGTCTATCCCCTTTTACGGCGGCTTGAGAAGCAAGGATTGCTGCGTTCAGACTGGGACACCAGCACAGACAAACCGCGCAAGTATTATCAAATTTCAGCCGAAGGCGTTCGTTTTTACGAGAGAATGAGAGCCCAATGGTATGAAAACAATGCAATAGTTCAAGAAATAATTGAGGAGAAAAGATGAAAAACAACCTGATTCAACGTTACATTTACGCTGTAACCCGTCACCTGCCTGAAAAGGAAGCCGTTGAGGTTTCCCGGGAATTGGATGAGTTGATTGCATCTATGTTGGCAGAAAGAGCGGACAAACCTGGAAGCGAAGATGAAAAAATTCGTGAAGTATTACTGGATTTAGGTAGCCCGGAAGCAATGGCAAGAGAATACACCGGCAAGGCGAATGACAGCCTGATAGGTCAACCTCATTACAGCCTGTACTTAAAAGTGCTTAAGTACGTGATGATGGCAGTCGCTATTGGAATTAGCATCGCTCTCCTGGTGAGCGCTATAAGTGAGGGCCCTTATCCCGGCGCGTCTGACACCAACGCATGGTTCAACTGGGTTCTGGACGCTTTTGTTGAGTGGTTTACATCCCTTACGTCGGGTTTGTTGGGCGGTTTTGCCTGGGTAACGATCATATTTGCCGTTCTTTATCATAAGGGCGTCAAACTTGACTTTGATCTCGATGACCTTGATGACCTGCCCGAAGTTCCTGAAGAAAAGGCACGGATCGGACGGGGTGAATTAATTGGAGAGGCGATCTTCACAACCTTGTTTGCAATTGCTTTCATTGTATTGCCTTATGTCAACATACCCATAATCGGGATATCCGCCAAGCCGATCCCTCTCTTCACACCCGAGGTGTTGATCGGTGTCAGGTATTTGCTGATTGCTTCTTTGTTGACCACAATCCTTGAAGTGATTGTCAAGTTTATCGATGGGCGATACAGCCTGCGAGTTTTTGGCGCGATGACTCTGGCTAACCTGGTCAGCATCGTCACAGTACTGACCTGGTTTGGGAATCCCGATGCGATGAACCCTGTTTTCGCAGAACGATTCCAGGCATTGACCGGAATGAGCGCATACGGTCTCAACGGGCAGCCGGTTCCGGGATTTGGCGGGCACTGGGCTATGCTACCTTTACCCTTCCTGATCGTAATCGTAGTTGTGAGTGTTGTATCAATCTTAGAACTCATTTCGGCTGGAATAAAAGTTTTCCAGCATCAGGGTTGAGCACAGTGACACCTTTTTGATTTTGGCTGGTTTTTAACAAAAATTAGACGTTCGAAAACAGACATCGTGTTATACTAAGCGCCAAGAGCAGGAAGGTTGCTCAAAGATTTGAAAGTTGGTCTAACCAGCTGGAGGCAACTAAATGAAAGTACGCGTAAACGAAGACCTGTGCATCGGTTGTGGTATTTGCGAAGGCATTACACCTGAGGTGTTCAGTTTGGAGAATGGTCCGATTGCTGAAGTGATCATGGACCCGGTTGAAGCGGAATT
Organism: uncultured Anaerolineaceae bacterium; assembly: GCA_964507335.1. Taxonomy (GTDB): domain Bacteria; phylum Chloroflexota; class Anaerolineae; order Anaerolineales; family Anaerolineaceae; genus Mesolinea. The sequence goes on from CAZDPK010000009.1 coordinate 8,107, forward strand.
TCAAGAAGCTGCTCGTCAAGCTGCCGAAGATTGCCCCGAAGCGGCAATTGAGGTAGAAGAAAAAGAGAAAACAACCGAAGATTTTGAAGAATCTGAAGTTGAAGAATCAAGCCAAATATTTGTTTCTGAAAGGAAAGAAGAAATGAGAACTGTTGTTGACGCTGATAAGTGCATTGGTTGTGGTATTTGTGAAGGTATCGTGCCCGAGGTGTTTAGCCTCCTGAATGAGCCCTACGCCGAAGTGCTGCTGGATCCCGTGCCAGAAGAGTTTCAAGACGCTACTCGCGAAGCTGCAGAAGAATGCCCTGAAGAGGCAATCTCCATCATCGAATAATTGAACAAGTGCATTAACGCCGCCCGCCCAAATGGGCGGCGTTTTGCGTTTAAGTGGCTGGTATATGGGGGAGTTGCGTGCTACTGCCAGTAGCGATAAAATCTGGAGAGACAGGATAAATCAATGGAAGACAAAAAACGTTTCTTAATTCTAACCAGTGATGCTGGATTTGGTCACCGCAGTGCGGCGATGTCGGTTTCAAAGGCATTGAACGAATTGTTTGGTGACGACCAGGTGAACCTGGTTGTCAACCCAATCCTGGACAGCCCCTCCATTTCCTTGATGAAACCAATCGAGAAAAACTATGATAAAGGCGTTCGCAATATACCTAGTTTGTGGCGATTAGGTTACGAATTTAGTGATTCCAGACAATTCAGCGAATTGATGGAAGGCGCGCTGACCCTGTTTTTGCAGCGTAACATTGGTGATTTTGTTAAATCCTTTGAGCCTGATGGCATCGTACTCACCAACCCCATGTTCAACGCGCCGGCTGGCAAGGCGAGGCAGGAGCAGGGACTGGAAATCCCGTTGTATGCCGTGGTTACTGACCTGGCAGATGTTCATTCGCTTTGGTTCGCGCCCGGACCGGATTTGTTTTTCATCGCGTCCGATTGGGCGAAGGTGAAGGCACTGGGAAACCGTGTGCCCTTACGAAAACTGAAGATTTCAGGCATACCGGTGAACCCGAAATTTGCCTCTGAGAGCATCGACCGGGTGAAATTGCGTAAAGAGCTGGGTCTGCAACCCGACCTGACCACGATCCTGTTCGTCAGCAGCATCCGGGTTGAGCATATCCTGGAAAACTTGCATGCCTTGGACAATCTTGAATATCCTTTCCAGGTGGTGGTCATTGCGGGCGGTAACGACGATCTGTATCAGTCTCTGCAGGAAGATCATTTTGAATTCCCTATTGTCATCCAAAACTTTGTAGAAAATGTCCCGGATTGGATGCTGGCAGCCGATATGCTGGTTACCAAGGCTGGTGGACTGATCCTTTCTGAGGGATTGGCAGCAGGCTTGCCGATTTTGATGGTTGACTTTTTACCGGGTCAGGAAGAAAGCAATGTGCGTTATGTGACCAGCCACCAGGCAGGAGCGAATGTTGAGAATGTGGGTGAGTTTGCGACCATGATCGAGTTTTGGTTGAAAAATGAACAAGAACAGCTAAAGAGGACGGCAGCGTCTTCCCGCCTGATTGGTCACCCGGAAGCAGCCTTTACTGTTGCAAGAACGATGTGGAAACGCGTTCAAAATTAATCCTAATTCAAGTTTAATCAGGAATCGTGTCCAGATCCGGTTTGACAATGCCCAGGGCAGTAGCTTTGGCGGTCAGTTCGGCAATTGTGCGGGCATTCATTTTTAATCGCATATCAGACGTTCGTTTCCGAACAGTTCTGACTGAAATCCGCAAACTGTAGGCGGCTTCATCTGTGCTTAACCCTGAACATAAGGCTTGAAGCACCAGGTATTCTTTGGGGGTGAGGACAATTTTGGGGTAATCTTCGGGTGGAATGGGAGGATAGATGATCACCATCTTTCCAACCCGGATAGCTTCCCAAGCATGTCGGGGATTAGGGTCGAAGCCCACAAACGACTGCCAATCGCCCTTGTTGATCGTGTGCACGATCTCTTCGGGCTTTTCAGGGAAGGTGAGCACCTGGAAGGTGTCCTTGTCGCTGAAGATGAAAACCTGGGTCATTGGAGCATCTCATAATAGAACATATGATCTATTATCCAGAAAAAGATCGAGTTTGTCAAGCGGGTTAATTGGGCGGGACGGAGGCCTGCAGTCAAAAGCTGTGCTCGGATGCCCACTAAAGGGGTGCTTCGAAAGATACCGGCACGATCGGCTTAAGCCCTCCCCAGTTCGGGTGAGGGACCGTGAGCGAAGCGAAACGGGGGTGAGGGTGGCAGAACACCCGGTGCACGCCTGACCTGAATGCGAAGCAGATAGCGTTTGGTACATGGTCGAGTGATAACGCGATCAAATTTGGCACGGGAGAGCTGCGGTCAAAACGGGTTCCTAGTCAGAAGACAAGCACGATCAAGTCGTTTCGGTTTCCAGCTTTCGTAAACTGAGGAAGGACAGAACAGCAACTACCCCGACGATGGCACCGGCATACCAAGGGGCGTGTATACTGATGTTGTCTGAAAGAAAGCCCGCTCCCATGGGTCCGACAGAGAGGGCGACATACCAGGCAAGACCAAAAAAGCCCAGATAACGACCGCGTTTGTCGGGCGGTGCCAGGTTGGCAACGTAGGCGGTGGCGGTTGGCGCGGTGATCAATTCGCCAAAGGTCATAATGACCATCGCCAGCAGGAAGCCCCAATAATTACCGCTTAAAGCCACCAGCAGCATCGCCACAGGATAAAAAGCCGCTCCAATTGGCATAACCTTAGTTGGCGAGTGTTTCTGCGTCAAACGGGTGATCGCCACTTGCAGAAAGATGACCATCAAGGCGTTGGTGGTCGGTATCCAGGAATACTGGGCTTCGGCGATACCATAGTTTTGTTTGATGTAAACCGCCAGAACGACCCACATCAGTGTGGCACATATTTCCATCAAGGTAAACGACCCAACCATGCGCGAGAAAGCTTTGTTTCGTAAGGCTTCGGAGATCACCCGCAATTGATCACGCAGGCTGTCGTGACGTTGGTTTGGATCTCGCCGCAAAGTTTCTTTGAGGAAAAATATGGTCAGAAATCCAAAGAAGGTCAGAGCGATGGAAGCGGTGATAAAGCCGATATTGTAAGAACGTGAGAGCACCAATCCCCCCAAAATAGGACCGAGCGCAACCCCGACATTGCGTCCCATGCGGATAAGGCTGTAAGCCTGCGTACGATTTTTAGGTTCGATCATGTCGGCGACAATCGCATCCGTGCCAACCCGATACAGCGGGTTAAAAGAACCCGAGAGCAACATCAGCAACGCAAAATGCCAGAATTCACTGGCGGGGATGTAGCCCAGATAGACAATTGCCATTCCAAAAAGACCGATCACCATCATACCTTTGCGTCCGAAGCGATCGACGAGTGAACCTGCTACCACGGAAGAAACAAAACCAGAAACCGAATTAAAGGTCATCAAGCTGGTCACGGCTGCCAGTGGAAGCAGCAATTTTTCAGAGGCGTAAATCGTCAGGAATGGCCAAACCATGGTCGTGCCAGTGGTGGAGATCATCAGACCTAAAAACATCAACCAAAACTGAAACGGATAACGGCGAAAAATTTCAGTAATTCGAACCATCTTTTATTCCTGGGGAGGTTGGATTGGGAAAGGTGCCTCACATGTGAAGCCAAGTGGTACCAGAAGCGGCGCATAGGTGTACAGGTCGAAGAAGAGCGTAAGCGGTTCTGTGATGCCGTCATATTCGACCAGATAAGGGTCAACAATCGTGCCAGCCTGGTTGAACTCAGGAGATTGCCGGGTGTAAAAAACCTCTTCACCCTCGGGTCCACGTAAGGTCAATAGGTAGATCAACTCCCGTTCCGGCCCATCGCTCAGCTGATTACTGCCTACCTGGATAGGATTATCGGCCGAAAAACCATAGTCAGGATCGGTTGAAAATTGGCACTCCTGGTATTCCTTTGTCTCAAGCGCAGGCGTGTCGGTAGGTTTGGATTCGGATGGAAGGATTTCTACAAGTGGTGAGGTGCTTGAAGGCTCATTTGTGGGTATTGAACGTGTTGGCGGAATGAAAATGGGAATTTCTGTGCGTGCCAGGCTGCTGGGTTGATATTGGCAAGAGGTAAGCAGACCAAAAAACACCAGCAGGCAGAGATAAAAAACCAATAAGCTGGTCAAATGACGCGTCAACATAACTATTCTTCCGGTTCAACAGGATTGACGAGGCTAAATTCTTCAAGCATCTCCCGGAAGGTGGGCAAAAAGGCTTCCCAATCAGCTTCCACACCGGTTCCGAGGAAAACAAGCACGTAAAAGGGCATGGCAACAATCACGACCCGCCCAAGCATATAGCTGTCGTTGTGGGGTTTGGCAAAGTCAAGCAACATAGCAGGGTATTTGTCTACGCGTGTGTTGCCCTCGTTGACCACTTCATAATCATCGTCAAGATAAGCGGAAAGGAAGGGTTCGATTTCTTTTTTAGCAAGGTCGATATGCGTGGCGGTATCGGTAGTATTAGTGGGGGAGGTATAGACCCTCACAGCAACTTCTTCCTCGCTGTCTGAATAATCGGGCGGAGTGATCGTGAGCGTCTGGTCCTCGACGTTTGTCTCCCAGCCTTCAGGGACGGCAAAGGTGTAGCGTTCCTGGGGGTCGCGGTAATCCTCGAGCGGCAGACTTTTTCCAGAAGAACCGGAACAAGCGCTGAGGAGGGTCAGCAGGATGGTCGCAATGAGGATGACTTTGTTGAATTTCTTGTTGCGCATACCTTGAAATTGTACTTGATTACTGCTGGTGTGATAGGGAATGAAACGCCCCTCCTGTACGATGGGCTCGCGTCTATATCCGGCTATAATCAGGGGATGCACGAATTGATCGATGAAATTAAGTACAGCCAACGAAAGACCATGGCGATCGAAGTCAAACCAGGTGGCAGGGTGATCGTGCGTGCTCCAAAAGGGACCCAAAAGATCACAATCGAACTTTTTGTCCGGCAAAAATCGCAGTGGATCTCACAAGCAAAAGCCCGCATGCTCAAGGTGCCTTCAGGTGACCTTAAACAGCAGTATCATGATGGCGCACAAATTCTCTACCTGGGACAACTTTGGAAGTTACAGCTTGTTGAAAAAGTCAGGAACGGCTTGAGTTTCAGCTCCGAAAAAGGTTTTCTGCTGCAAAGAGACCGGCTTGGCGAAGCAGCGGACTTGTTAACGAACTTTTACCGGGAAGAAACCCGCCATTTGGCTTCTGCCTTCATCGACCGGTACGCAGCAAAATGGGGGCTTACTGTAGGCGCACTGCGCATTACCAGTGCAAAGACTCGCTGGGGATCCTGCAGCGCGAAAAATGGGCTCAATTTCTCTTACAGGTTGGCAATGGTGCCAACGGATGCCTTTGAATACGTGGTCGTGCATGAACTGGCTCACACCCGCCATCACAATCACTCAACTGCCTTTTGGGGGTTTCTTGCCCAGATGCTGCCGGATTTTCAGAAACGAAGACTGTGGTTGAAGCAAAACGGACGAAAATTGCCGAACTTATAAAATTAAGAGAGAGAAATACCACAAGAGTCACCCTCTTAGCCCCCTCCTTTTGCTAATGACGGGGGCTCGCAATGACCACCGCGCTATTCAATGCGCTGAAATTTCATCTCCTCGCCCTTATAGTCGAACTTCTTGCGTTTGGCGGTGATCGCTTCGATATCGATGCGATAAACCGAAGTAATCGCCAAAGCGCCGTACGCGGCAGCTTCAAAGTATGCCATTTTTCCGGGAACTAACTTCTCGCATATAACCTTCAACCCATGCAGCTTGCCTTCGTCAGTGTCTTCGATCGCAATCTTGCCAGTAACAATGGCTGAGGCAAACTCGGTGGTAAAGACTTTGGAGCCGAGCATCTCAATGCCCCGCTCTTCTGCCAGGATCTGATCGAGCTGGCTGTTTTCAAACAATTCTGGAACCCGCACATCGCTCACGAAGACAACTCGGACCTTCTTGCCCTCTTCCAGCAGGGTGTTTTTTAAGCCCGACCTTGCGCTGTGAAAATAAAGCTGCATTCCATCGCGAGCAATTGAAAGGGGAACGGAATAAACCTCGCCCTGTAAATTTACCAGGCTCAGTACCCCAAATTCTGCGCGGTCAATGACCTCCAGCCCAAAATCTGCACTCATTTCACGATCTTTCCTGCGCATAGTAGCCTCCAATTTCTGTCAGTATAACAAAAATGGACTTAAAAAGTGCCGAAAAGGGAAAATTTGGGGTTAAAAGTTCCGCTTTTGACCCCTTTTCTTTTGTCTCAAACTTTGCTAAACTTGCCAGTAATTAGAACAAACGTTCTAATACAGAGGAGAAGCGTAATATGCGACACAAAAACCCCACTTTATCAGCTCAGACGCAGGTCCTCGATCCTGCCCACCCTCGGAAGAGGGTGGGCAGCGGTAGTTCACCGGACCCAATCAACCAAAAGACTCAAAATGAAGATTTAGAAACAATTTTTTCAGAAAGATTGGGAATTATTTGTCAACGATACGATGCTGCACATGAAATCCCAACTGAGTTGACTCCAGTAGAACGAATGCAGCTGTCTGAGGTGGCTCGCCTCAGCCTGGAAGATGAAATCACGCTCATGCGCAAGACCATCAAAGCTTTCGCGAAAGCGTCTGAAGGCGTGCAGAAAGGTGATCCCTACCCTAAAGATTTTGCAAAAGTATTGGATATGCTTGGTCTCTCCTGCGGCAGGATCGCCGGTCTGATGCGGGTACAACTGCTCTTACAGGGTCCCCAAAGTGATGGATTGATGGATGACCTGATCGACCTGATGGGAACTTTTGTTGACAGGATGGCAGCGGAAGAAGGAGAACAAAATGACTGAAATCGTCTACGCACCTCAGGTCACAAGGTTGGGTCTCTCAACCCAGATACCAGACTCACTCACAAGGCTGACCAAAAAACTGCCTGACAAGTTTTCAACAAGGGTCGAATTCCTGCGCCATCTGCGCCAGATCGAATATTTCAGCCAGGTCTTCGGCAGCATCAGGCTGCGGCGCTATCAACTGGAAGCCGCTAATGCAATCGTCGAATCAGTGCTGCAGCAGCAGGGCTTGTCGATCGTGGTGATGTTTCCACGTCAATCCGGCAAGAACATGCTCCAGGCACAACTGGAGGTGTACCTGATGGCACTGCTGGGCAGGCAGAGCGCGGAGATGGTGAAACTCTCGCCCACCTACCAGCCGCAAAGCCTGAATGCCATGCGGCGGCTTGAGACTGCCCTGCAGGCAAACTACATCACACACGATCAGTGGCACAAGAGCGCTGGAAATCACTACCGCTTCAAGAATGCCCACCTCACCTTCCTCTCGGCTGCGCCTGGCTCAAACATTGTAGGCGCAACCGCTTCGACCTTGCTGCAACTGGACGAAGCCCAGGATATTGGCATCGAAAAGTACGACAAGCAGATTGCCCCCATGGCTGCTTCAACTAACGCAACCCGTGTCTTTTGGGGCACTGCCTGGACGGGCAATACCCTCCTGGCAAGGGAATTGCGCGCAGCCCGGCAAGCGGAATCGCGCGATGGCATTCGGCGGGTTTTTCACATGAGTGCCGAAGAGGTACGCCAGGAAGTGCCGGCTTATGGTCACTTTGTGGATGAGCAGGTGGCACGGCTGGGGCGCTCCCACCCGATGGTACGTTCCCAGTTCTTCAGCGAGGAGATCGATTTTGCCAGCGGTTTGTTTACGCCTGCCCGCTTAAGTCTGATGCAGGGCAACCACCCCACATACACCAGCCCGGAACCCGGAAAGACCTATGCCATGCTGGTGGATTTGGCTGGTGAGGATGAACAGGTCCGACAAGGCAGTTTTACCGGAGAAGCAAGCGAAAGCCTGGCAAACCCCAACCGCGACGCTACAGTTGTGACAGTGGTTGAGGTCGACCTCAGCCTGATGGACGAAGTTTTGCCCGGCAAACCGCGCTACCGTGTGGTGCGGCGTTACCTCTGGCAAGGTGAAAAACACAGCACACTTTACCAACGGCTCTACCACCTGGCACAGCATTGGGAAGTTGAAAAAATGGTGGTCGACAGCAGCGGCGTGGGTGCCGGTGTGTGTTCCTTCTTGCGGGATCGATTGGGTGAACGCGTGATTCCACTGACCTTCAACCGACAGGTTAAATCGAAACTCGGCTGGGGCTTTTTGTCAGTGATCGATACCGGGCGCTTTCAGGATTTTCGATCTACACAAAGTAATTACAGCGAAATCAGTCAGGCTAACCCCCTTGCCTGGCAGATGATGAGCGAGCAAGAAGGCCTGCAAGCACTTTTCCAGCGACAGCTGCTGGCAGTTACCTGTGAAGCCAGCATTGGACCGGAACGCTGGCTGAAGTGGTCGGTTCCGGAAGGCACGGCTGACCCACTGGGAGGCATGCTGCATGATGACCTGGTGATTTCAGCTGCCATGACCGCGATCCTGGATGAGCAGGAGTGGCACCTGTCGTTTGCCCCTCAAATCATCCAGGCAAATGACCCACTCAAAGAAATGGATGGAGGATTTTAATGACTTACTTTACCCGCAACCAGGGCTTCCCCTTCGGGGTCGACCTGTCCCAGCATAATGCCAGTTGGGATGGCGAACGTATCCCCAATTTTGATCAATTCAAACGGCATTCCCCTGAGGTGCAGTTTGTCGCCATGCGCACAGGCGTATCCTGGGGCTATCGTGACACCATGTTCCAACGTTATTTCAGTGAAGGTCAGCGTCTTGGGCTATGTATCTTGCCTTATCACGTGCTTTACCCCAGTGCCGATGCTATTCGCCAGATGGATGCATTTTTGGAGATTCTCAAAGACGCCAATCTGGATACACTCCGCCTGGTTTTGGATGTGGAGCTGGTACAAGGCAAGACGAAATGGCAGATCACCAGGGTTGTGAAGGAAGCACTTGAATACCTCAAACAAGCCACAGGGCGTTATCCGATCCTTTACTCGCGGGCATTGTGGGTCAATGAAAACCTGCAGATTGAAGACCTCCCCGTTGTTGATTGGTGGCTGGCGCAATATATACGCAGCCTGGATGCGCCTTTGTATACCCCGGAATATCCCTGCCCGCCTTTGCTGCCCAGGGCAGTGCGCCAATGGTTGATCCATCAGACTACCCAACGCGGACCAGCTATTGGCGGCGTGGGCTACTACATGGACTACAACCGCTGGAATGGCAGCCCGGAACAACTGCGTGCCTATTTTGGCAGAGAAAAACCGGTTGCGGCACTTTGTCCTGTTGACCAGTTGCCCTGTGACCGGGCAGTGAAAACCCAAAATACCAAACCGATAAAAGAAGAGGTATGTGCATGAGCAGCTTGCGCGAACGTTTTCAAACGCTGTTTCAAAGATCAGAAATCGTTAAGGAAGTTTCCGAATCCCGTGCCGCTTTGTCTTTCGTGGAAACAGATAACACCTTTCTGATTGGGGCGCAGTCTTATTCCAGTTTGCCTCGTGACCGTGATGCTTACGACCGCCAGCAAGTACTGCAGGACAGCCTGGAAGCCTGGCGTTTCAACCCGCTTGCCCGACGCATCGTGGAACTGACCACCCAATATGCCACTGGTGGAGGATTGAAAGCCGTTTGTCCTCACCAACCAACAAATAACTTCCTCAACCAGTTCTGGGAGCACAGGCTTAACCGCATGGACAAACGGGTTGGGGAGTTTTCGGATGAGCTTTGTTTGAGTGGAAATCTGTTTTTATTACTCAGTACAGATCAGAGCGGGATGAGTTACCTGCGGGTGCTACCTTCTGCTGATATTCTACGCATAGAATCGAGTGATAACGACATCGAGCAGGAGCTGGCATTTCATCTGCGTGTGCCTGGTGAGACAGAAGCTCTCGTCTACCCCGGTTACAACCCACAGACCGAGCAAACTGACAGTCAGGGCTGCTTGAAGCCGGTTGTACTGCATTATGCTCTCAACCGACCGAGCGGGTCTCAATGGGGTGAGGGTGATCTGACTCCCATACTCAAGTGGCTGGCACGCTACAGTGCCTGGCTGGAGGACAGGGTCAGGTTGAATCGCTTTCGCAATGCTTTTGTTTACGTGGTCAAAGCTCGTTTTGGCAGTGAATCCGAACGCGCTATGCGCCAGATGCAGCTGACAGCAAACCCGCCTGCGCCTGGTTCAGTGTTGGTGACGGATGAGAGCGAAGAATGGTCGGTGATGGCACCCAAACTGGAAGCATTGGATGCGTCCAGCGATGGATTGGCAATCAAGAAAATGATTGCTGCCGGGGTGGGTCTGCCACTGCATTTTCTGGCTGAACCGGAATCTTCCACCCGAACTACTGCTGAAGCTGCTGGTAGTCCGACCTATCGGCGCTTCGGCGAACGACAGCGTTTCATCTGCGGGCTGCTCGAGGATGTTCTGCGAGTTGTTGTTGCACGGCGTGCCTGCTATGACCCTGAGGTCGATCACGATGCGATGATCCGGGTTGAGGGTGGTGATGTGAGCGCGCGTGATAACCGCGAGTTGGCAGAAGCCGGGCAGCAGGTTGCCCAGGTTGCTTCTGATCTCTATGAACGCGACCTGATTGACGCACATGAAGTTCTGAGGTTGGTTTACCGTTTCATGGGAGAACGCCTGCCTGAACCTTTGCAAAGTCAGGACACGAAAAAATCAGAATAAGGAAAGCCCCAATCGTTCTGTCATGCGTGGGGCGGACGGTAGATTGGTTTTCAATAGCCATGGAAATTAAGAAGCAATGGAAGGAGTTCTATGACTGAAAGACGACAGCGTCTGGCACTGGAAGTCTCATCTACAGGCAGCGGTCGCTTTGAGATCCTGGCAATCACAGCAGGCGCAGCCAATGGCTGGGAGTTCTCTGCCCAGGTTTTGCGTGAATCGCTGGCTCTTTGGGAAGGAGTGAACTGTTTTGTCGACCACAGTCTCAAAGCCCGCTCTGTGCGCGACATCGCCGGAGTTCTGCGTAAGCCTGTCTGGGATGACAACGCCCAGGGTGTACGCGCGGAACTAGGCGCATTTGGTCCGTCTGCTGAAGTATTGAAGGACATCGGTCGCCAGGTTCTGGAAGAATCAGATGAAGCTGCAGTAAAAGTTGGCTTCTCTGCTGACGTGCTCTTTCAAGGTAAAGCCGGGAAGGTGGAGAAGATCCTGAGGATCTACTCTGTCGACCTGGTCTACAACCCGGCTCGTGGAGGAATTTTTCTGCGAGCGCTCAACCAACTCGGAATCAACCCAATTTTTGAAGGAGAAATGAAAATGCCTGTCCCAAACAAAACTATTCAAACAGAAGAAACCGATGTGACCTCAATCGGTGAGTGTGATGCTTTTGCAACAGAAGGGAAAAGCCTGGAAATTCAATTATCAGAAATGCGGCAGATGAGAGCAGAAATGAGCTCATTTCTGCTGGAAAGCAGCCTTTCAAATGCTAATTTGCCTCAGAGCCTCAAGAGTAACATTCGAAAACAATTTCAAAATCGCAGCTTTGCGCCATCTGAACTGACCCAAGCACTGCGTGAAGCCCATTCGCTCCTTAGTGAATTGGAAGCTTCTCATGTGGTGAAGGGTCCCGCCCGCATTGAGGGCATGATCGAGCCTGGTGAACGCATCCAGGCAGCGGTGGATGACCTCTTTGGCGCTCCCCGCGAGAAAAATATGACCAGTGCTTCCGTTGCAAAACTTTCAGGCATTCGCGAACTTTATCTCAGCCTGACCGGAGATTACGATTTGCATGGAGGCTATTTCCCGCAGCGTGCGCGCCTTGCAACAACTGCTGACTTCAGCGGGTTGGTCAAAAACAGCCTCAACAAACTGGTCAGCAACACCTGGGAGGAGCTGGGTAAGGCTGGCTACGACTGGTGGAAGGATGTGACCGTTCAGGAACACTTTAGCAGCTTGCACGACATCACCGGTACACTCATTGGTACAGTGGGCGACCTGCCAGCGATTGTCGAAGGCGCAGTTTATACGGAACTGAAGGTGGGTGACTCCCCAGAAACAGCCAGTTTCACCAAATATGGCGGCTATATCCCCCTTACTTTGGAACTGATTGACCGGGATGAAACTCGCAAGCTGCGTGCCTATGCCCGCGAGTTGGCTTCAGCCGGCATGCGGAAAATCTCACGTTTGGTAGCCCAGATCTTCACCGTCAATGGTGGCGCTGGTCCGAACCTGGCGGACGGAGAAGCGCTGTTCAATGCCGACCCCGCCACGCTGCCTGGCGGACATGCCAACCTGGGAACACTTGCCCTGAATGCCGCCAACTGGGATCAGGTCAGTGCAAAGGTCTACGCTCAACCGATGCTGATCAAGAACCAGGCAGGTCTTTATGGCACAGGACCGCAGATGGCAGTCAACCCCAAATTTGTTCTGGTTCCGCGCGCCTTGCAGAAAACAGCCCTGGAGATCTGCACCGGAGCCCTGGTGCGCGAAGCGGATCATGTCTATGACAACGTCCTGAAAGGCAGTGCGGTGCCGTTGGTGGTGCCGGAATGGACCGATGCCAATGATTGGGCGGCGGCCTGTGACCCCCGGGTGGCACCTGCCATCTTTGTTGGCGAACGCTTTGGGCTTGCTCCGGAAATCTTTATCGCGGGTGACGAGCTTTCTCCAGCAGTTTTTTCTAACGATGAGCACCGCTTAAAAGTGCGCCACTACCTGGCTGTCTGGGTCAATGATTTCAGACCACTCTACAAGAACAACGTTGCCTAAGCGCAAAAGGAGACTGATGTCCAAATTGAAAATATTGTTGAGCTCACGTAAGTTCTGGGCGGCTTTGGTTGGTCTGATCTTTATGGTCATCAAAGCCTGGAAGCCGGATTTTCCGTTGGATGGTGATCAGTTAGCCGGGATCATCGCCCTTTTGGTGACCTATATCCTGGGCACTGCCCTTGAAGACGGACTTCGCGCAGATAAGTAAACACGATGATAAGGTGCCCCCTCATCGTTTCGGTGAGGGGGCAGGAGGTAATAATGACTGAAAACGATGTAAAAAAAGTCGTAACCAAACTGATGGGCAAGGATGTGCTCAGTTATCGCTTGCGTGAGGATGGCTTTCTGGTGGTTGTCAACCGGCAGGGTTGGAAGGTGACTTTTTCACCTGCTGAAGTTGAAAAAGCCTTGCAAAGCCGGAGCAGACATCCGGAGGCAAACCATGATTGACTTGACAGGCCTGGTTTCGCGTTTGGAATCCCAATTTCTGGACTTGCACCAATTGGCATTACCCCAGATCTTGAAGACTGAGGCAATTCGTGCCAGCCTGGGTGAGTTGAACAGCATATTGGGAACGAACTACATTTTGAACGGGTTAGACGGTGCCAGCCAGACCACCTTGACAGAACACCATCTTCCGGCATTAATGCGGGGAGCAGCCGCAACCATTCTGGAGGCGGTTGCTTTTCACAATCACACCAGCTATAGCGACTTGCCAGCAAATCAGCCTGATTTCGAAACCTGGTCTCGCTTCTTAAGGCAGGAACGCGACCAGTTGTTGGACGGTTTGCGTTTGCGAACCTTTAGCCAGTCCACTCTTGTGCCTTGGGGCACCTGGCAGTTGCAGGAAGCGGAGTCCGATGACTGAACTGGCAATCGGTCGCTTAAATCTGCAGGAAGATCAAGCCTGGCTTGTACTGATCGGCAGTGCTGTGATGGATGGCTTGGTCGGCGCGGAGTATCAATTTAATCCCAGTGACGAGAAAACCACACGTGAGACTGTGCAGCTGCACTTGCGCGGTTCGAGGGCACAGTTGCGTCAGTGGCTGGACCGCCTGGAAGCTTTCCAGCAGCAGCCAGAAGACTTGTTTTTAAGGCTTTGGAGCAATGACCTTCAGCAGTATGGCTATGCCTGCATTCATCAGCTTAACCTCAAAACACTGCCTGGTCACTTGGCATCGCAAGAGAAAGGTTCGCTTGAACTCGACCTGGACATACTGCGAGAGACCTTCTTCCTAAGCCAGGAACTGCCCTTACCGCTTTCCAACAGCTCTGGTCCGCCCCAGGAATCCGGACTTAAGATCTACAACCATGATGACGTCACAATCGGTCATGATAACTGGTTCAAGGTTGACGCGGGTATTCTGGATTTAAAATTTCCAGCAGTAACGCGATTCCAGTTTGAAAATAACTTCAACGGACCAGATTTGGGCGATTTTATGGTTGGCACTCTGCCTTGCGCGCTGGGACAACCCCAACCTAAGCTGAATCTGGAGGCTGAGGATGGCAGCGGGGGCACAATTGTCAATAGCAGCCTGGCTTCTGGCGGACAGTATTGCCAGTATCGCTGGAGTGGTGGCGATTGGCAGACGCTGACCAGTTGGGTATTGGGACCGATTACTGTTACGCAATTAGCGGAAGGCTCGGTCTTACCTTTCTTGCGCTTTTTTAACCCGCCGCTGAGTTCCACCTTACAGTTGCGTATTCTTGTTAATCTGCAGGGAAAGCTGGTTTTCGAGGGTCCGGTCACTAATCCAATGCCAGGGAAAGGTTATGCCAGCCTGGACCCGCTGCACTTGCCCCTTGGAGAGCTGCCGTTGCAGAGTTATGCCAGCCATCACCAGTTGGTTTTACAGGCAAAGCAAACCGATGCAGGCGAACACCTGCTCGAAATGGATGATCTGCTGCTGCTGCCGCAACATACCTTTGCAGGTTATCATTCCTTAAGCGGTTTGAGTTATCCTTTAAAGATGATCGAGGATGAAATGAGTGGAAAGAGTTGGAGCCTTCAGGATGGCATGGAGTTTAAGAGCCATGCCCGTATTGGCTCTGGCTTGGGGTTGCAACCTGACACCCCCCAGTATTTTTGGTGCTTTCAGACCGATATCAACGCTCAGGCTCCCATCGACCGAACCCTCCTGGTCAAAGCCTGGTATCGCAGACAATGGAGGTTACCGTGAGCTGGTCCGTAGAGGTATTAGATCGCAACAACGGTCGTTTTTTGAACTCACCAGAGAGCTGCACCCCCATCAGCTTGAGCTGGGATGATTTTTCAGGTCCGCAAAAAGCACTTGTCCGCTGTCCATGTGACAACTTGAGCATGGAAGATTGGCGAACACGGCTCGGTCAGGATGTGCGCGTTTATGACCCCAAAGGCAGATTGGCCTGGTGGGGCTATCTGGAGCAGGTCAGCCAGGTGAATGGCGAATTACATCATACGGTCGCGATGCAGGAAGTGGCGAACCGTGTGGCGGTCCGCTACCAGGATTTAGGCAGTCCTGAACCGGATCAAGTAAGCCAGACAGACTGGGTCGACAACCTGGAGAGCCAGGCGGTTTATGGCATAAAAGAAGCCCTTTACCAGGCAGGCAAGACTCAAAAGTCAACTGCTGAATGGATTGCGTCCGTGCGATTGGCGGATAACGCCTGGCCTGAGGTGAAATTAGGACCCCACACCCCCAGAACAATTGATCAGCCAGGCGCTTATTTTTTGGAATGTCGGGGGTGGATGGACACCCTTGGTTGGCGTGTTTGGCCGGGGTTGAGCGCAGTAGCAGGGCATTCCCCAATTCAACAAGGCACGCAATCGGTCGGAAATTCCCTTGCAAGCCTGCAAGTTGCTCAATCTTTTTTAGTGGAGGATGCACTGCAATTTAACTGCCTGGCAGTCCGGGTGCGTAAGCAAGGTAATCCAACCGATTCCTTGCGGTTCAGCCTGCAGACCGATTTGAATGGAAAGCCTTCAGGACTGGAACTAGGTGCCCAGTTGTTGAGCTCCAGCGAGTTAAGCAGCCAATCCTATGGCTGGGTGGACGTTCAGCTGCCTCAACCGGTCACTTTAAATGTTGGGGTGCCATATTGGTTGATTTTGGAGCGCAGTGGTGGCGTGAATTCGAGCAACTATTTTCTGCTCGGACTGGACGAAAACCAGGCTTATCAATCGGGAGCCTTATTGATTTATGACCAGTCCAGCGCCGCTTGGCTAAGCCGAATTCCAGGCGCAGATTTGTTGTTTCGCTTGACCGGTGTGATCGATCAGGTGGAACAAATGCAATTGGTCGTTGCTCGTGCCGGGCAATTTTTGCAGCAATTTGAAGCCGACCTGGGACCAAGTCACTTTTTAGCTCCGCTTGGCGACGAGGGGCAGGACTGCTTGCGGGTTTTTCGGACGCTCACCAGGCAAGGGAATGCCGCTTTCGACTCGTTTTGTTCTGAGATCGACCCTAATCGCAATCTGAAGATTTGGAGAAAGCTTGATTTTGCAGGGGCAACTTTGCGCATCAGCCCGGAAGGTCGCCTTGAAACTCCCTTTGGTCAGCCTTTGGAAGCACCCTGGCAAGCAGTTGGGCAGTGGCTTCTTTCTGAGACCGCCCGTCCGCTATACCTGTCCAGTCTTACTTTGGAGCCGACCAGTGCTCGTATCAGCCTTAATCCAAGGCTGGATTGACCGAGTTGATATTTCAGACCGTAGGTCATTTTTCTGACCGCGAAGAGCCTACAAATGGACTTTTTTGTGTTTCTGGGATTAATTTTTTCCTCGGATATAATTATCTGGATATCCGCTAAGGGCCGCACAGAAATAAGCGTCCAATAAAAGAACAATCAAAGCACAAAGATAGATAGTTCATGTGCTGATTTTTGATAAAGATGATAAAAGCCGAGGAAAAAATGAATAAAGTAGCAATAGTAAGTGACTCTTCAGCATATATACCCAAAGAGTGGGTTGAAAAATATGACCTGACAATTCTTCCATTGACCGTTAACTGGCAGGGAGAATCGTATTACGACGGCATTGATATCCAAGCCGCCGAGTTCTATCAGCAATTATCCGAATCAAAAGAGATGGCTACCACCAGCCAGGTTACTGTCGGGCAGTTTTTGGAGATCTTCCAAAAATTATTGGGAGAGGGAAAAGATGTATTCTACATGGGCATCTCCAAGGGACTTTCCGCCACCATCGATTCTGCCCTCCAGGCTAAGAAAGAACTGGGCGATCCACAGAATCTGATCGTGATGGATACTAAACTGGTTTCCATGGCGCTGACCCTGATGGTACTTGAGGTCGCACGAGCCGCTGAGCAGGGTGCCAATTTGGAAGAATGTCACCAGCTTGCCTTGGACGCGTATTTGCGAATAGGCGTTTACTTCACCGTCAACACGCTGGAATACCTACACCGTGGTGGTCGCATTAACACTGCCAAGCGTTTGCTCGGTTCTGCTTTGGACCTGAAACCGATCATGATGATTCGCGATGGGAAAATCGAACTGGTGGAGAGCGTTCGTTCACAGAAGAAAGCCATCATCCGCATGGTGGAGTTGATTGAAAAAGATATTGACGGTCGTAAACCGGTACGCATCGGTCCCTTTCACGCCATGGCATTCGATGAGATGCTGACGATGGAGGAATTGGCAAAAAAGCGCTTAGAGCCAGTGCAGGTCATCCGTTCGGAAGTCAGCCCGGTGATCGGCAGCCACGTCGGACCTGGCACCGTAGCAATGGCTTACATTGTCGATAAACAAGCTTAACAGACTAAAGTAACTAATAAACGGGAGACCGCCTAAGGTCTCCCATTTTTTAATTCTGAAAGTGCCGGCATCCGGTCTTACCTTCCATCTTGAGAACAAAAATGTTGAAATTTTTGGTTTGCGAGGAAAGCCATCGCCAACATCTTCAAAGTTGCGCCCAGACCGTCATTTTTGTCTGGTTGCATCGAAATTAGTTCGTTCCAAACTCTGGCGTTCAATTCACGATCCTCAAGGGTCAGCAAGGCTGGCACGGTGCAGGAAAGCATGGCAGTTCGACTGAATTCAGGTTGAGTTGTTGAATTATTGAGACTGTTTTCAACCAACCTCATCAATCCATGTCTGCCTTTTTGAATGGCAAGCAGCGCATCAGAATCGCGCTCAAGCAAAGCCAACATGCCCAGTTGGAGCAGGCTCAAACCGAGATGGCTGGCATCAAATTCGGAATCGAGCCAATCAGATTCTTCAAGCAGGGAAGAAACCAACTCCCGGCTATCATCCAGGCAAGACCAATCCAGGCCAGGTGCTGAGGTCATCAGTTGTTTTACCAGATATCCGCTGAAAGGCAGTCCTCGGCTAAGTTCAGGTTCCAGCGTTTTAATGTAGTTTTGCAAGGCCTCCGTTTTCTCAAGAATGATTTCTGGATAACTGAAGCGGTTGAGTTCAGACCAG
The DNA here is from genome assembly GCA_964507335.1 of uncultured Anaerolineaceae bacterium. Classification (GTDB taxonomy): domain Bacteria; phylum Chloroflexota; class Anaerolineae; order Anaerolineales; family Anaerolineaceae; genus Mesolinea. The sequence continues at coordinate 26,195 of CAZDPK010000009.1, forward strand.
CGCCTGGTAGCTGTGAGCAGGGAGTAGATTACCCAGGCTTCGGCATGCGGGTCTGGGTCCAGTTTTGGTGAGCGAGGCAGGTCGGGCAGGTATTTCCAGCTGCTGAGCTCGCTTTGCCCATAGGCTGGATGAGCGAGCAGGTTGGCAAAAAGGGCTTCTGCCGTAATACTGGCAAGGGGGTCATTTTGTGACATCAGAGTACTGACCAGGATGGCGAGTGCTTGGACCTGTGTGGAGGCAACCAGCTGATATCGCATCCCGTTTTTTTCCACGCCGGTACGCAGAAACATACTGCGACCATCCTCAGCATGCAGCAACCGTTCGTTTTTCCAATTTCGATAGGTTTGCTCGAGGGTAGAGGAGCGTTCTGCTTGTTCTGCCGGTGTTGACGAGCAAAAATCCGCCAACGTAACTGCATGAGATTCTGAATAAGGTGAGGTTGTGTTTGGAGCGGAGATCGCTTCGGTTGGCTTGGTATTCTGCTTGCGTCGGATCATCCAGACCGCTAAAGCGAAAAAAAGCAAAACTCCCAGGATGCTGACGATTATCTCTGCCAGGTAACGGGTTTCTGTGGGGTCAAGTTGTGGAATCATGCATCAATCTTATCATTTAAGGTAATGATACGGGACGGCTTGAAAGCCGTCCAGTACTTGCTGTTATTGATGGGGTTCCTGTTGGTTCGGAATTTTGCTCCGTTCCTCGGCCGAAATACAAAAAATTTCTTCTCCATTTATTGTAAAACCGAGATATCCGTTCGGATCAACCACCTCCAACGGCCATTTACTTAGTAAGTCCTGGTTTTGGTCGTAAAGAGAAGCAGCTCTGTACCTGCTGATGTTCAGGTCCAGCCATGATAGGTCTTGAGGAAAATTGTAAGACTCCAAATGAGCTGAACGGCAGACCAGAACCTTCTCCATGTTTTTCTGCAAGTCCTGGGGCAGGGTGCCAGATTGGACCATATCAAAAAGGTAAGGATCCGCATCAGTTGAGATGGAATTGGCGAGGAAGGCGTAGTCCAGCCCTTCCCCCTCCATTGCCCGCTCGATATTATGACGCGCAATGGCTGTGTCGACATTGATCATCGCCAAGGTAAAAATGAAAAGCAACGCACCAGACAAGAGGATCAGAGCCATGCGTTTGAATTGGTTGGTCAATTCCATTAAGACCAATGAAAGCAAAATAGAGGCGAGGAAAAAGATAAAAATCTGGGGAATATAACGGTTGGCGGTCAAGCCATACGCATGGATGTACATGACGATACGCTGGTAAGCCGAAACTAAAACAACGCCGACCTGCAGGAGCAAAAGCCCACCAAGGAGCGAGAAGAGCAGCTTTTTCGCCTTGCTCTGACGGCGAGTAAGCGATGCCAATATGTAATAGACCAGCCCGGCTATTGCGGCAACCATAAGCAACTCTCTGAAGCCTCTCTCAGCATACTGCGCGTAGGTGAAACCAGCTTGCGTGATGTTGGCTTCGCCGGCGAAAAAGTATTGAAATTGGATTATCAAGAAGAACGCAAAGAGCAGGTTCAGGCTGACCAGGGTGATAACCGTCTCTGTCATTCCCAGAAACGGCTTGAACTGGGGTGAATCGGGTTCAATCAATTTTGGTTTGCTGCCATAGGTGACCAGTAACCATAGCGCTGCTGCCAAAAGCCATGTGAAAAAGAGCATCAGGAATAACCGACCGAGTAATTGTGACAGAAAATCAGCTCTCAGCCACTCAAAGATTGAATCGACCTTGCTTTCAAAGATGGCGTCGGCATAAGAAAAAAGAAAAGTAAAGATCAGCAAGAGCGGTATCGAAATCAGAATACCTTTAAGAAATCCAAGGGCAAGGTGTTTACCAGAGTCCTTCTGTTCTGGTTCTCGAGCAGACTTGATTGCCTGCGATGCGATCATCGGGAAACCGACGAAAAAACCAACAATCGCTGAAAATGCGGCTTTCAGATACTCCCGTATGCGAAACTGCCACCATTGCCCGCTGAAGAAATCCGCACTCAGCAATGCCAGGCAGATCAACGTGATCGGCATGGCCAGCAGTAAAGTAAAATCTTCCCTGCGAAGCGCTGGGATAAACCCGGTAAGTAGTGCCAGACCCATAAGTATCCAGGAGGCTGACGGAATCTTACGCTCCTGCAGAAGGCTGTTGAAGAGAAAAAGGACGCAAACAACCAGCACAGAAAGCGACCAACGCAAGCCGATCTCGGCAATTCCCCACCAGAGCAACATCATCAGAGCCCCAGTTACAAATAGGCTTAGCAAAGAAAGACCGGGTCGCTTCAATTCTTCCTTGTAGAAAAAACCGGTTTTGTCCCCAATCGTATTGTCTTCGAAATCAATTTCCGTTAATGGTTCTTCGTTCATAGAACACCTCACGTGTTTTTTTCCAGGCAGCTGCTATCCTCGTGCCGGGTTGTAGAAAGCATAGTCACGCTTCACTCTCAGAGACTTGCAATACCTCTCAGAAAAGTTTTTGAAAGCCTTTTAGCAATTCGCCTTGGAAAAATTATAAAGTAATCCGTTTGAACGGTCGAAACAGGACAATCACCCCATCTATTGATACAATTCAATCAATCACGAATTAGCAGGAGGAAGCATGCCCAGAGCAACTTTCAATTTTCCAACCGATTTTTTGTGGGGCACTGCCACTGCAGCGCACCAGGTGGAAGGCAATAATGTCAATAACGACTGGTGGGCTTGGGAGCAGGAGCCAGGGCGCATCCACGAAGGTGATCGAAGCCTGAAAGCCGCGGACTGGTGGGGCGGTCGCTGGCGTGAGGATTTCGATCGCGCAAAGGACAGCTGGCAAAACGCCCACCGTTTTTCTGTGGAATGGTCGCGCATTCAGCCGGAAACTGAACGTTGGGATGAGGCTGCCCTGGATCGCTACCGGGATATGTTGTTAGGTTTGCGCGAGCGCAACATAATCGCCATGATTACCCTGCATCACTTCAGCAACCCCCAGTGGATCAGTGATATTGGCGGTTGGGAAAATGAAGCTGTCGTTGACCTTTTTGCCGCTTACGTACGCCGAACGGTGGACGCGCTCAAAGCACATTGCCAGCTGTGGGTCACCATCAATGAACCCAACGTTTACATGACCGGAGGTTACCTGGACGGCGCTTTCCCTCCTGGCAAGAAGGACCAGAAGGCAGGCTTGCAGGTGTTGCTAAACATGGTCAAAGCCCATGCGGCTGCTTACCAGGTTATCCATGAATTGCAGGCAGACGCCCAGGTGGGTGTTGCGCACCATTGGCGTGGGTTTGTGCCAGCCAACAATGGACCGCTGACCAAATTTGTCGGTAAGTTGCACCATAAAGCCTTCAATGATGCTTTTGCGATGAGTTTGAAAACAGGTAAGTTTGACGCGGTGATGCTCAAAGCAGATGTCTCGCAGGCAAAAGACACCCAGGATTTTATGGGACTAAACTATTACACCCGCGACCTGATCAAATTTGACCTGGGCAAGAGCGGAAATCTTTTCAGCAATCGCTACTATCCCAAAGATGCGCTTCTGTCTGAAACCGGCTTCCTTGCAAATGACCCACAAGGGTTTCAGCAGGCGATCAAATGGGCAAACAACTTTGATTTACCCATTTACATTACTGAAAATGGCTGCGATGACAGTAAAGATGACTTCCGCAGGCGCTATTTACTGGAACATCTCCTGGCGATGTGGCATATGCTCACTAACAACATTCCGCTTAAGGGATATTTTCATTGGACTTTGGTCGATAATTTCGAATGGGAACGCGGCTGGAGCCAACGCTTTGGCTTGTGGGCGTTGGACCCTCAGACCCAGATTCGCACCAGGCGCAAGAGCGCGGACTTGTTTGCAGAAATATGTCGAACGAATGCCATTACTTCTGAAGCGGTGGAAAAATTTGCGCCAGAGATTTACGATCTACTGTATCCGGTTTAGATTGATGAAATTCTCATTCTGATATTTTTTTTGTCATCCTGAGCTTTTTCTACGAAAGGTCTTATGGATTCACCTCAGGAAAAAAAGCTTCGCAGCAATTATTAAGAATATGGACGGGTTCCAAACCCGTCCATTAACTCGTCAAGTCATCCAGAACACCGAAAACGATGGCTTTACAACGAAAAGCTCAGGATCATAACCTTACCCATTATTTAACAATTTCTTCTCCGGCGCGATTCTTGCAACTATAGGTTCAGGATTAATTCGAAGGAGAAGAACATGTTTAGTATTATTCGAGATTTCCTCCAACAATTTTTGAACCCGCTGGCATTCGTGGGCGTGGTTCTCTTCGTTTCCCTTTTTCTGATCAAAAAGAAGCCAAATACTGCTATTTGGTTTGTTGTTATCTGTTTGTTGATCGTCGCTATCTTTGGCAACCCATATTTTTCGACATTTCTCACCCGCTCCATGGAGTGGCGCTACATGCCCAGTCAGGCGATGGAAAAAGCAGATGCAATTTTGCTCATTGCTGACGGCGCCTTAGTCTCCGATACCCCCCGACAGCGCGTTGAGGTGGGAGACGAAGCCGATGGCGTAATTTACAGTGCTTCTTACTACCAGCAAAAACTTGCCCCTGTAATTATTGTCAGCGGCGATGAAGATCGTGCCTCCAGCGCAAAAATACTTCTGATGGAACTCGGAGTTCCTGAAGATGCAATCATTCTGCAATTAGATGCTTCCAACTTACGTCAGGATGTCTCCCGCTCGCTGGTAATTATTCAAGAAAATGAGATCAAGTCGGTCATTTTGGTGACCTCTGCTCTTAAGATGGATCGTACGATGTTCCTTCTTCGTGATAGTGGTTTGACGGTTACTCCCGCTCCCACCGATTACCAGGTTACCCTGAATGATTGGCAAAACCTGACTGATTGGAAATGGCAGGACATTGTTACCCATCTTCTGCCCACCAGTACTGCATTGGAACAAACCTCTCATGCATTGTGGGAATACTTTGGACTGACTTTTTATAGGGTCAGGTCCATCTTCTAATCTGGTTAATTCGCTGACCCTCTATCAGCGATAAGACTTCCGCAAAAAGCCTGCTGGTTTACCGGCAGGCTCTTGCGTTAATTTGGATAGGGAACCTAACCGGCATGTAATTCGTCTTTAGATAGAGAAAAAAAGGAGAAGGAATGAAACGATTGCTCTTGACAAGCCTGGTGATCCTATTTTTGGTGAGTGCTTGCGTTCCAAACGTAAGCGAGCCTGTATCTATCACCAATTTACCCGTTGAGGAGAAGGAAATGCTTACCGGCAAAATTGATTACAACCCCAACCCACAATACACACCCGAGGAGACTGTAAGTCTGGCGGGTGCTAACAACCAATTTGCTTTTGATCTTTACCAGCTACTGAAAAGCGGGCAAGGCAACCTGCTTTATTCCCCCTACAGTCTTTACCAGGCCCTTACCATGGTATATGCTGGTGCCAGGGGTGACACAGCCAGCCAGATCAGAGATGTATTGCACTACGCAATTTCGGATGAAGAACTTCACCGTGTGAGCAACGCGCTCAATATCGCGCTTTCTTCAACGCCAGATACCTCCGATCAAGCTGATAACGCCTTCACACTGCAAATCGCCAACGCGCTTTGGGCTATGCAAAATGGTCACATTGAAGAGTCATACCTGGACTTGCTTTCCGAGAATTACGCTGCTGGTATGCGCACTGTCGATTTTACCCGATCGCAGGAGGCAGCGGACCTGATTAACCAATGGGCGCAGGAACATACCAACAACAAGATCAAGGAAATCGCCAATCCCGGTATGTTCAATGCCAATACCCGCCTTGCGCTAACTAATGCGGTCTACTTCAAAGGTGCCTGGCGTTTACCGTTCGAGGAGGCAAACACGCAAAAGCAGGACTTCAACCTCCTAAGTGGCGAGCAGGTTGAAGTGGATATGATGAGAATTTCGAGCGAAGAATACCGCTCTCTAAAGAATGACCAGATCCAGATGGTTGAACTGGGCTACGCCAATAGCTCGATGGTGATGGACTTGATTTCACCAGTGGATGGCAACTGGGAGGCTTTTTCCAAAACCTTAACCATGAGCTTGCTGGACGAATACCTGGAGCAGTTGAGCATGCACAGAGTCGACCTGAGCCTGCCAAAATTTAAGATTGAAACCCCCGAAATGGATTTAATCAACCCGATGCAGGACTTAGGTATGATCGATCTGTTTGGGATGGGCGCGGATCTATCAGGGATGACAGGTGATAAGAGCCTGCTCATTTCGACCCTGGTACAAAAAGCTTTCATAGAAGTCAATGAAGCCGGAACTGAGGCAGCCGCTGTGACCATTGCTGTAGCCCAGGAAAAAGGTATGATTGCTCCTGAGCCAATCACGATCACGTTTGACAGTCCCTTCCTTTTCCTGATCCGTGATAGAGCTACTGGCGCGATCCTCTTTATCGGTCAGTTAATGCAACCATAAGATACAGAAGAGCTATTTCTGAAGGAGTAAAAAATGAAAACACATAGAATATTAATCGCAGCCACAATGGTGCTCACCATGCTTTTGAGTGCTTGTGGTCCGGCGGCAGAGACTATTGAACCCAGTCCAACTGAAAGCATAACGGAACCTTATCCAGTTGAAGAAACTCAGGAATCCGGACAAGCTTACCCGATTGAGGAAAGTCCCACCCAACCAGGGTCAGGTGAAGTGAGCGGCGGTATGGCTTATATTACTGACCCAATCGCAAGCCAGGATGACCTGCTTGACCATGCTGAAGAAATGACCAAATTTGCCCTCAATCTCTACCGAAAATTGGCTTCAGAAGATGGCAATCTAATTTATTCCCCTTACAGCATTTACCAGGCTTTCCTGATGGTTTATGCCGGCGCAGATGCTGAGACGAAGGCGGAGATTGCTCAAGCACTTGAAATTGAGCAAGACGATGATAAAGATGTACATAACCTGATGAACGCTCTCAACAAGCTTCTGACCACACAGCCTTCTTACCTGGATTCAACGGCGCAGCCATTGCAGTTCAATGTTGCCAATGCACTTTGGGTCCAGCAGGATATTGAGATTAATCAGGGTTTTTTGGACACACTCTCTGCGAATTACAATGCCGGCTTAAAGCTGGTCGATTTTACCAAGCCCGAGGATGCCCGCCAGGCGATCAACCTGTGGGTTGCCGCTCAGACTAACGACAAGATTAAAGATTTGATCCCCCAGGGCGTGCTTACTGAGTTAACGCGCCTGGTGATCACCAACGCGGTTTACTTTAAGGGTGCCTGGCAGAATCCATTCAACCCAGACAAGACAGCCAGCGAACCTTTCTTTTTGCTCGATGGCGGCGAAGCGGTGGCTGAAATGATGCGAACCAGTTATACCGGTGCTGGCTTGGTCAATGATCGCTACCAGGCTGTAAAAATACCCTACCAGGGCGGCAATTACGCAATGGCAGTGATCATGCCCAGTGGTGATTTTTCGGGATTTGAACAGGGCCTGGATGAAGACGCGCTGAAGATGATTTTGAGTGGGTTTGACGGAATTTTTGGTCAGGTCAACCTTGGCTTGCCCAAGTTCAAGAGTGAAAACTCATTTAACCTGGGCGATCAGATGAAAGCACTGGGCATCCAGCAGGCTTTTGACATGCAGACAGCTGATTTTTCCAATATTAGTGACAAAATGGACCTTTACATAACGGATGTACTGCATAAAGCATTCATCGATGTGAACGAGGAAGGCACGGAAGCGGCTGCTGCTACAGCCATCGCTATAGGTACGACCTCCATGCCGGCTGATAGTTGGGATATCACCTTCGACCATCCCTTTATCTACCTGATTTACGAGACCACCACCAATACGGTCGTATTCATGGGTCGCGTGGTTGCACCGTAACAGTTGAAGATTAAATAAAAACACCCCGTCTGAAAAGACGGGGTGTTTTTCAATCTAAACTCGTCAGGCGCCTGGACTTCCCGTACGGGAGGGGCTTGCTCCTCCCGCCAAATAAGTGACTTGGTACGTTCACCTAACTCGCCAAGCTTCTGGACTTCCCGTTCGGGAGGGGCTTGCTCCTCCCGCTTAGCCCTTTCACACAAA
>CAZDPK010000009.1:34333-41231 GCA_964507335.1 uncultured Anaerolineaceae bacterium
CTGGACTTCCCGTTCGGGAGGGGCTTGCTCCTCCCGCTTAGCCCTTTCACACAAAATGACCAGCCATGGTCGCACGTTGGGATGGGATTAAACCATACCCAACATATCGCTATTTCGCAACCCGCATGTTTCGGATTTCGCGGAATTTTTCTTTCTCTGCCGAGGTAAGGTGCTTTGGAATCGTCACCTGGATGGTTACGTACAAATCGCCGAATTGCGTCGGGTTTTTCAGATTGGGCATGCCCAAACCCTTCAACCGAAAGCGCTTGCCGCTGTCACTGCCTTCAGGAATGCTCAGGTGTACCGCTTTGGTCATGGTGTTGACCCCTACTTCCCCGCCTAATATTGCAGTAAAGAGGTCCACTGGCACATTAACATGCAGATCGTCACCTTTGCGTTTGAAAACAGGGTCCGGCAAGATATTGACTTTGAGGAGTAAATCCGCTCCGGCAGCCTGACCGCCCAGTCGTACCTTGGAGCCGGTTTTTACACCAGGTGGAATCGTGGCTTCTATCTTGCGACCGTCTTCAAACTGAAGCGTGCGTTTAGCCCCGTTGTAGGCTTCGTGAAGACTAAGATCAATCTCGTGTTCCACGTTCTGTACACGTGGTTGTGCCTGGCGGCTTTGTTGAGAGAAACCGCCACCAAAGCCTCCTCGTCCAAAAAGTGTTTCAAAGAAATCAGAAAAGCCACCCAGCCCTCCCGTAGCGCCAGAGCTGCCCATGCCACCGAACATCTCGCTGAATTCTTCAGGAGAGACGGTGCGGTAACCGGTGCGCCCGCCGGGTGACTGCTGCCAGCGACCCCAATCGAAGCCGCCTGGCTGCCCGCCAGAATGTTGGTAATTTTGCCATTCTGAGCCAAACTGATCGTACTTCTTGCGTTTTTCGGCATCCGAAAGAACCTGGTAGGCTTCGTTGATTTCCTTAAATTTATCTTCAGCACCAGTCTCTTTGTTTACATCCGGGTGATACTTGCGTGCCAGATTTCGGTACGCGCTCTTGATATCATCATCCGATGCAGTTTTACTCACGCCAAGCGTTTTGTAATAATCCTTGTAATCCATAATTCCCAACTTTAATAATTTAAAGCAATTTTAGTCAAAAAATGTTTGTTTCTCGTTAACAACCTTCACAAATTGATGTCTGCTTGCTGTAGATAGGGACCGCGTGCTGATTCCGGCAGCATCCTGGCGATTTGTTCCATAATCTCCTGACCGGCACGTTTTACATCTTCTCTGCTTGGTACATAATTCGCATCTCCAGTCGCCAGCGGTCCAAAAGGCTTACCGATTTGTGTTACAACGCGGGCACGATGATGCTTCTTGGTGAGGGTACCAACAATATTCCAGTCATCCTCGCTGTAAGTGCCAATTGGGATGATGGGAACCCCCAAACGCAGTGCCAGGAAAGCGGCGCCAGGCAAGGGGTTGCCCAGAGGCGCTTTATGCACGTGCCCTTCCGGGAAAATCACCAGGATGCCGTTTTGTTCCAGGATGGCTTCAGCCGCTCGTATGGCTTCAAGGTTTGCTGTGCCTTGCATAATTTTCAAGGTGCCCCAAATTCTGGGAAATACTTTTACGATAGCAGGTGCCATGGGCATTTCGGCATCACCGATGAATTCCATGGGGTATTTTGTGACTTTGATAGGGCTGATCGTGTCTAAAAAATGAAAGTGATTGCCTACAATTAAAAGCGGACCGATTTTAGGCAGGTTCTCTGTGCCCTCGACGCGGTAATTTACCAATAACCAGGACGCAGCCTTGATTCCCGCTCTCAGGATTGCCCTGCGGGTTCGCTTACGGGGGTAGGGATATTTAGTGTGGTATTCGGATTTGCGTCGTGACCTGGGCATGCTTTCTCCTGATTTGGTATTATCCCCCCAATTTTACCAACAAAATGACCGATAACGATGGTGTCTGGTCACTGCATTATGGGCGTTTAGCACGCCATCCTGGAACCTAGGCAGCCTTAGAGAAGATAAACTGGCATCTCTAATCTTCGCCAACGCAACTTATGGCAATTGATCCGGGTCGATTTTGAAGATTTTATCGTCTCCGTCTCGAATGCTTCCCCGACCGTCTCTATTGGAAGTGCCCATGTACAGCAAGCCGTCAGGACCCAGTCGTAAGGCTCGCAGACGACCGTATTCATTCGCGAAATGACGCTGAACTGTTTCTGGACGGATATCATCCAACGGAACGGAATAGAGCGTAGCTCCCCGTAAACCTACAAAATACGCCTTACCTCCAACAATTTCCAGGTCACCAGGCGCCCAGGTTTCACTCCCGCCCGATTGCAATATGGGAATAATCATTCCCTCACCGGTCTGATCGCCCTGTATTTCCGGCCAACCGTAATTACCGCCAATTTCAATCAGGTTGAGTTCGTCGTAACCGCTGCCCAATCCGCTGGGACCATGCTCGGTCGACCAGAGACGCGCTTGTTCGTCCCATGCCAGCCCTTGAGGGTTCCGGTGACCAAAGCTGTAAACAGGGTTTCCAAATGGGTTGTCTTGCGGGATGCTGCCATCGTCATTCAGACGCAATATTTTCCCAGCCAGCGAATTGATATCCTGGGCTAAAGAGGCGTTGCCTGCATCGCCGGTCGTGATGTAAAGCAATCCGTCCGGACCGAACTCCATGCGGCCGCCATCGTGATTTGGAGCGCCTGGAATTTGATCAATGATCACCACTTTTTCGAGCAAAGATGTACCATCGAATTGGTAACGTTCAACCCGATTCCACAAACCGCTGTTAGTTTGATAAGTCAGGTAGAGGTACAGCCACTGATTCTCAGCAAAATCCGGGTGCAGTGCCAGCCCAAGCAAACCGCTTTCGCTGCGTTCGAATACATCGGCAATTGGCAGACGCAAACCATTTTCGTAAAGCAAAGTGAGAGTGCCGGGACGTTCAGTAATCAACATGCGTCCATCGGCGAGAAAGACAACTTCCCAGGGGGTTTGAAGGTTTTGTGCGGCGATAGAGATCGCTTCAGGAGTGGATATCGGTTCGACTTGGACTGGGGATAGTGTCGTTTCCTCTTCAGGCGTTGAGGTGATCTCGGTTTGAGTTGTAGCTTGGGTGGAAGGTTCGACCGGGATGAATGGCAATGTGGTTTCCGTCAACGTCGAGGTTTCTACAGTGCCGCAAGCCGCCAGAACTACAAGAATGACAATTGAGACGAGAAAAAGTAGTTTCTTCATAATTAAATAGTACCAATTTGATTGAATTTTCCGAAATTAATGGTTAACCTTAAAGGAAAGGGGAGCTTCGCCGCATGTACCAGGTAAGAGTTCCACCTTTTTATGTAAGGAACGGGCACCCGACCGTTCCATTACTCGGTTGATTGTGACGTTGCGGATAGGGTCAAGCCCTATCCCTACAATAGTTTGCCGAAACGAGTCTAGACTGTTCCCTGCGATTATGCCTGCATTCACCGCAACTGTGCACTTTGGGCTCTCTCCTGTGAAATTCATAATGTAACAAAAAAAGTACGATAAAATCACTTATGTCTGGAAAAAAGAGATGGCAGAAAACCCTGAAACCACTGCACCGGCTACCCCTGGTCAAGAGCTAACTTCACCAGAACAAGAAATTCCAGCCAATTGGCTTGCGAATTTTTTGCCGATGTTCATCGGTCAGATATTTTCATTGCTGGGCAGCAGTCTGGTGCAATTCGCGCTTGTTTGGTATGTCACCAAGTTAACCGGCTCCGCCACTGTTTTGGCAACAGCCACGACGGCAGCCTTGATCCCCAACATCTTCCTGGGTCCCTTTGTGGGAGCATTGGTGGACCGCTGGAATCGCAAACGCGTGATGATAATCGCGGATTTGGTGGTTGCTCTGGCTACGGCAGGTTTGGCGCTCTTGTTTGCGTTTAATCTAATCGAAATCTGGCATATCTACCTTATCCTCTTCATCCGCTCTCTTGCGGGCATCTTCCAGGGTCCGGCAAAAACAGCATCAATAACCCTGATGGTTCCGAAAGAGCACCTGAGCCGTCTAGGGGGGTTCAACCAGGCGTTTGGCGGGATGATCGATACATTTTCACCTGCCTTGGGTGCCGTTTTACTGGAACTGTTGCCCATCCAGGGGGTGTTGGCAGTGGATATCGTTACCGCAGCGATTGCGATTTTGCTCTTGCTTTTCTTTGTGAAAGTTCCCCAACCCAAGTCTGTCGGCACCGGTCTGCGGGTTACTCCAAGGTCATTATTGGCGGATGTAAAATTTGGCCTTAAGTACATTATCACCTGGCCAGGGCTGTTGATCATCGTTTTGATTGCCAGTTCGATTAACCTGTTTCTGGCTCCTGCGGGGAACCTTATGCCCCTGCTAATAACGCAATTTTTTAATAAAGGTGCCCAGGAACTTGCCTGGTTGCAAGCGGCGATGGGGATCGGGGCGATCGTTGGTGGTGTTTTATTGGGTGTCTGGGGCGGCTTAAAACGAAAAGTGATCATGGTCTTAAGTGGGATTTTGGGGATCAGCCTGGGAATTATCGGTATCGGTTTGATGCCATCCACCGCCTACTTAGGCGCACTTTTGCTGGCTGGGTTAATGGGTGTGGCTCTTTCGTTCGCCAACGGATCTTTAGGACCATTACTGCAAACCAAAGTACCTCCAGAGTATCAGGGGCGCGTTATCACCGTTCTGTCAAGCATGAGTCTGGGTTTGATGCCCATTGGATTGTTCTTAAGTGCCCCCATTGCTGACCGCTATGGTGTTCCAGCTGCCTATGTGATTGGCGGAATTGTGGGATTGGCGATTGCGATCTATGGATTTTTGGAAAAACGCTTGACTACACTCGACGATCAACTGCCTGGAGGGCAATTAATTGAAACTGCCAGACAGCCAGAAGAAGACACTACTTCACCTTAGGATTTACATCTGCTCGATACTTGCTTCCATCAGGAAGTTCGCCAACAAGCTGGTTGAGGTCAACAAGGCGTGAGTGCCGGCTTTGAGCAGCTCTTTTTCGGTGCCAAAACCACATAAGACTGAAACAGATTGTGCGCCTGCAGCCAAAGCAGCGCGAACATCCGTGACTGTATCCCCAATCATCAGGCAATCCTCGATCGGAACACCCAGCTTTTCTGCCGCATGCAAGAGTGGGTCTGGGAATGGTTTCGTGCGCCGGCAGGTTTGTGAACTGATCACGATCGGAAAGTATGGCTCCAGATTGTTGATTTCCAGGAACTGCGATGTGGTCACTTCGTTCCTGGCAGTCACGATCGCGAAGGGGTAGCGAGAGATAAGCGCTTGGAGCATTGGCAGCACACCAGGGATCAGGGGATAATGCTTTGCCAGTAGTTCCCGTGCGCTGGCACGCTTGTCGAAAAATGACGCGATCAAGTGGTCAAACCCGAGTCGATCGGCGGTTTTGAGCAGCCAGTTACCCGGACCTTCCGCTGTGCGCACAAACCAGCGCGAAAAGAGTTTGACCTTGCCTTCTCCGAAAACGCCTCGAAGAAAATAAAGTTGGTCGTTCAGGTCTTCAACCATACGATCATCACTGTCAGACAAAGTGCCGTCGACATCAAAGATAAGAGCTCTGACCCGGGTGATGTCTAATGTTTGAGATGACATTTTTTAGTCCTCAACCGATGCCAGTAGTGTTTGCAGTGTGGCAAAATCTTGGGCAAGGATCCAAACAAAGTTGCTTGGGCTGGATTGATGGAGAGTGCTGAAGTAACCGCCGCCCTGCCGATATCCATCCGCGTTCAACTGACCAAAGCGCAGGTCGGAATAGGAGCTGAAAGCCTGAAACGCTGCTTCAGCGTCTTTTGCAGTATCCCAGTTGAAAGAAATCAGAGCGGCAATCTGACCGCTTTGATCATTCTTGAGGACGGAATATGCATCACCGCCCCAACCTTCGGCTGCATCCAGTGCCAGACTGTCATACAGTCGGAATTGCGGGTTGTAAGCTTTCGCGAGAACCAGGTAGGTATACCATTCACCCACCGTATCGTTCTCGATTTCTTTCCAGCCCGATCCAAGCACCACTTCCAGGTCTGGTAATACAGGGTTGTTTGGAACGTCATTGGGATATGCGGCGGGGTGCATAATCTGCTCTGATGATACTGGATTTGTGGTTGAGAAAGCGGCATCAATAGCCTCAAAACCACCCTGCGCGTAAAGAGCTTGCACAAACTTACCCCCATAGACATAGGGGAAAGTCAGCGATTCCTTCAAGTACTCTGGAGCAGCATCGTAAACTGGGCTTGAGTAACCGACTGCGAATTCTTGCAGGTCTTGCATGTCTTGCTGAGTTCCAAACTGTTGAAACCAAAGTTGTTCGGTAAGTGTGGCATCTCCTTCAATGAGAGACTGGATCGCCACGCAGCGTTCAGAATCATCCTGGCAGGCTTCATCTGTGTAGCCAAGCTCGTCTTCAAAATCGAAATGCTCGTCCTGCAATGCGTGCACAAATTCATGGGCATAGGTGGAACGTTCCATTCCACCAAAACTGCTGTCGCTAACCACAAACATCTCTGATTCAACTGAGTCATAAAAACCGGCAATCTGCTCGGTGTACAGGTCCAGGTAAAAATCACGTAACTTAAAATCAGAGGGTAGGAAACCAAAAAGGTTCATCACTGCTACATCCAGGGCTTCATCTTCCGATTTGTAATTTTCCAGAAAGTCATCCAAAACCACCTGGCGTAATTCAACTGTGGACATCAACTGGCGGGGAACGCGTGCCTCAATGTTCAAACCACGCAGCTGGCTGACCTGGTCCTCAATTTCGTCCATAGAGGCAGAGACGCCTGGGTTCGGTGCAGAACCCTCTTCATAAACAATGATCGTATCCCGAGCCAGTTTGATTGTGAAAAACGTGCCCACAGCCAGGATAATCACCCCGATTATGACAAGCAGTAGAATGTTTTTTCTATTCAT
>CAZDPK010000010.1:0-6813 GCA_964507335.1 uncultured Anaerolineaceae bacterium
TTTTCAGGGTCGGTCTCGGGTGTCATCTCCATTGCGCGGGTGAAGTATGCGATCGCCTCCTCATTGGCATATCTCGCGGCTGCCTGTTCCCCTGCTTTCTGCAAATAATAACGGGTTTTCTCATCCAAGCCTGCCTTCTCAAAGTGCAAGGCAAGCTGAACGGCAATCTCATCAGCTTGGTCGTCAAACAAAGCTTCCAGTGAATTGCCCACATCTTCGTGCAGGTAAGCCCGCTCAGCCTCGCTCATTTCATTATATAAGTAGGTCCTGAACAGGTTATGCTGGAACCTGAACAGCGATAACCGCTGCCCACCCGGATCCAGACGACGGATACCTTCAGCCCGCACCAGACGGTGTTGCCGCTCCAACTCTCCACTCAGCTTGCGGATCAGCCCGCCAGCCTCAGCCTGCTGCACGCGTGCCACCACTTCCGCGGTGAAGTCCTCTCCCTGCACGCTGCCTATGGTCAGCAGGTGTTTGAGTTCTGCCTCCAGCCTGCCGATGCGCTCTTCGATCACCCCTTCCACTTTGGTCGGCAGGTCATCCCAGTTCAGACTCTCGTTCTCAATCCATCTGCCTGCCTCATCCTTGACCAGGTCACCCCTCTCCTGCATGTTCCGCAGCAGTTCCACTGTGAACAGGGGGTGCCCGCCAGTGTGATGATAGAGGTTGGTTATAAAGGCATCTTTCAGGTTATTGGGCTCGCTCTCCAGGAACGCTTCCACAAACTGTCTCCCTTCTTCTTCCACGGCTTTGTCCAGGTCGATAGTGATATCGCCAAAATATCTCTTGAATTCTGCCAGCACTTTCTCCATCGGGTGTCGTTCACTCCCTCTGCCTATCGCCACTTCCGCAGAGCGATAGGTGCCCAGGATCAAGATGCGATGTTGTCCAATACGTCTGCCCAGGTGAAAGAGCAGATTGATCGAAGCGGCATCGCCCCAGTGTAGATCATCCAAAATGATCAGAAGCGGATTCTTTTCAGAGATGCGGCAGAGCACATTGGCATACTGCTCAAAGATGTGGCTCTCCTGGATCCCGCTCTCCCCCGGCTTGGCTTTAGGCTTGTTGACCAGTTTCTCGAGCTTGTCCAGCCAGCCCACTTTCTCCGCCACGAACGTGCCAAGCTTCGTAACCAGCCCCACCCCAGGCACAAATACGCCGATCAGGTCCGGTCCCACATCCACGATAGCTTGCCCTGCCAGCACCAGCATATTACGCAGCCTGCCGGCGTTCTCGTTGCTGATAGCGCCTTGTGCCAGCTTGGCATCCACATCCCCAGTCAACTGACCCAGCACTTCCCTGAACGGCAGATAGGCATCGCCTACCCCTGTCTGGGCGTCGCACAAGCCTACCGCAACAGCCAGCTCTTTGTCCTGCGCCTGTGCCCGTCTCACGAATTCCTGCACCAGGGTGGTCTTGCCGCTGCCGGCTTCGCCGCTCACGAAGCAAACCTGGCCTTGTCCTTCAACTGCTTGCGCCAGGCATTCACTCAACTGATTGAGCTGTTCTTCTCTCGCGATAAAAATCTGTTCCATTTTGCTCTCCTTGATGCTTCTTGCGGTTGTAGCAATTTCTTGATAAACACTCTTGGGCAAAAAGACAAATAGAAACACAAATAAGAATTCAATCCCCCACATTCATATTAACACAAATTTGGAGGTTCTTAAAGACTATTTTTGCCTTTTAGCCCAATTTCTAGTATAAAAAGTTTTACTTTTCACTATTTCGTGGTATCTTATCAATACATTATCACGGGGAGCCGAAAGGCTGAGAGGGACCAATATCGGTCCGACCCGCAACACCTGATCCGGATCATACCGGCGGAGGGATGCAGACACACTACTTCAGCAACCCTCCTCATGGAGGGTTTTTTGATGGAAAATTTCAATCGCGCTGTCTTGTTTGCTAACGGGGATTTCCCCGACTTTGATTCGCTTTCTATCGGGGAGGATGATTTCCTGGTAGCAGTTGACGGTGGTTTGCGACATCTGCTTCAACTAGGTTTGACTCCTCAGCTTCTGATCGGCGATCTCGATTCTGTCACCCCACACGATCTGGACAGCTGTATGCAATGGGGAATTGAGATTTTGCGATTTCCCCCCGAAAAAGATGAAACCGATCTCGAGCTTGCTGTGCTGGATGCCCTTCAACGTGGCTTCACTGACATTGTGATTACCTCTGCTATCGGTGGTCGCCTTGACCATACCCTTGGCAATCTGTCTCTCCTTGGTCTGCCGGAACTAAAAGGCACTCATACCCGAATTTCTCACGGTGCTACAACCATCTACCTGGTTAACGAGCGCATCGATCTGCCAACCTCCCCAGGAGCGCTGATCTCTCTTTTGCCGTGGGGTGAGACGGTGCACGGTGTGACCACTTCAGGTCTGCAATATCCGCTTACAGATGCCACCCTTCAGCCATGGAGAACCCGCGGTCTTAGCAACGTCGCAATCAGCAACCAAATCGCCGTCACTGTAGAATCTGGTCAGTTGTTTCTTTTTCACGTCATTGAACCAAAACCTTATACCGGAAAGGACCCCGATGCTTAGAAAATATCTTCTCCTACTCTCGATTTTATTTCTGGCGCTGACAGCTTGTCAGCCCACGAATTCGACAGCGCCAGCTGCGCAGCCTCAAACTCTGACAATCATGACTCATGACAGCTTCTCGGTCAGTGAAGAACTGGTCAGGAAATTTGAAGCCGAAAACAACGCCACCCTGGTCTTCATTCAGGGCGGCGATGCTGGTTCTGCCCTCAACCGATTGATCCTCACCTCGGTTGACACCCAGACTCCAGAGGCTGATATCTTCTATGGTCTGGACAACACCTTCCTCTCCCGTGCTCTTGACCAGGATCTCTTCGAAGCCTACCAATCTGCTTCGTTAGAAGCCATTCCAGCGGAGTTCAAACTCGATCCTACCTTCAGAGCACTTCCCATCAATTACGGTGATGTCTGCATCAATTATGACAAAGTCTGGTTTGCTGAAAACGACCTTGAGCTGCCAGCGTCCCTGCAAGACCTTACCAAACCGGAATACAATGGACTGCTTGTGGTTGAAAACCCGGCAACCAGTTCGCCTGGGTTGGCTTTTATGATGGCAACAATTGCCGAATTTGGCGAAGAAGGTTGGCTGGATTGGTGGCAGGCGATGAAAGATAATAACGTTGTTATCGTCTCAGACTGGGAAACCGCTTACTACACCAATTTCTCCGGTTCTTCGGGCAAAGGTCCTCAACCTATGGTGGTGTCTTATGCCTCCAGCCCGGCTGCTGAGCTGATCTATGCTGAAAACGAGCTAACCGAATCTCCAACTGCCTCGCTGGTAAACCCAGGGATGTGCTGGCGCCAGGTGGAATTTGCCGGCATCCTAAAAAACTCGCCCAACCGAGCCCTGGCAGAAAAGTTTATTGACTTCATGCTGAGTCGGGAGTTCCAGGAGGATGTACCCATGCAAATGTTTGTCTTCCCGGTTTTGCCAGAAGCCGTCTTACCTGAGGGTTTTGTGCTCGCCAGCCAGATCCCGGAAACTGTCTCCTCTCTCGACCCTGCTCTGATCGCAGCCAACCGTGATGCCTGGGTCAACGACTGGACGAATTTGATGCTGAAATAAATGGAGAGCAATCTGAAATGAAGCGTTCGGGATCCCTGACCTGGTTTTTATGGCTGATACCTCTGGTCTTCCTGCTGTTTTTCTTTTACCAGCCTTTGCTGGCAATTTTCAGGCAGGTGTTCTCCGAGCGCTTCAACCAAGGCTGGCAGTTCTTTAGCTGGGGGCAGATAACCCAACCGCTGCTCTTTACCTTCTGGCAGGCGTTTCTTTCGACGCTGCTGACTCTCCTGATCGGTTTGCCCGCGGCTTACCTTTTCGCCAGGTTCGAGTTCAAAGGACGCAAATGGCTCCACACCCTCAGCCTGCTGCCTTTCATCTTACCGACTGTTGTTGTGGCGACAGCTTTCAACACACTGATCGGTCCCAGAGGCTGGTTGAACCTGATCCTGATGAACCTGTTTGAACTCCCAAACCCACCTCTGAACTTACTCAACAGCCTGCCGGCGATTTTGCTCGCCCATGTCTTTTACAACACCTCCATTGTTATCCGCATGGTTGGCAACAGCCTCACCCGTCTTAACCCTCACTACGATGAAGCTGCTCGCGTTCTCAACGCCAAACCCTGGCAAGCCTTCCGCGAGGTTTCCTTACCTTTGTTGATGCCCTCGATTTTGGGTGCCAGTCTGCTGGTGTTTCTCTTCGACTTCACCAGTTTCGGAGTGGTGCTCATGCTGGGTGGACCCCAATATGCCACGCTCGAAGTAGAAATCTACACGCAAGCACTCAGCCGCTTTAATTTACCTATGGCTGGCTTGCTATCCATGATCCAACTTGTGGTCACCTTCCTACTCACACTAGCTCAAAACCGCCTGAAAAACCCTCGTTATGGTAAAGCCGCCCTCAGTTCTGAGCAAAAAAACCGCCAGCGCCCTTCCAATAGGAGACAAAAGATTTTTGTCATCCTGATGTGCCTGGTATTGGTAATCTTGTTTGTCTCGCCCATTCTGAGCCTGGTTTCCCGCTCTTTGGTCACCTTTGAGGCTGCCCGCGGTGAGCGTGGTGAGTTTGAAACCGGTTTTACCACCCGCTATTACACTGAGCTCTTTAAAAATCGCACTGGCTCCATTTTTTACGCCAATCCGTTGGCAGCCATCCGCAATTCCCTGGTATATTCCGTCCTGACCATGCTGATTGCAACCTCTCTGGGCTTGGTCTCAGCCTACGCACTTTCAAGGTCGGGGAAACTTACGCGTTGGCTGGAACCGTTTTTTATGCTGCCTTTGGGTGCCAGCGCGGTGATCCTGGGATTGGGGTTCCTGATCACCTTCAACCGTCCACCTTGGACAAGTGGAACTTTTCCCATCTTGATCCCCATTGCCCATTCATTGATAGCGCTTCCCTTTGTGGTGCGTACTATTTTGCCGGCCATCCAAGGCATCCCCAACTCCCTGCGTGAAGCCGCCAGCATGATGGGAGCCAAACCCTGGAAAGTATTGCGCGAAATTGATCTGCCCATCCTCTTGCGGGCTGTCATCGTCAGCCTGGCTTTTTCCTTTACAATTTCATTGGGTGAATTTGGCGCGTCCAGTTTCCTGGCAAACGCGCGCACACCCACCATCCCGGTCACCATCTTCCGCTATATTTCACAGCCCGGTGCGCTGAATTACGGTCAAGCCCTTGCGATGTCTACCTTGTTACTGCTGACCAGCACTGCCGGCAGCCTGCTGATCGAAAAAATTCGTCTTCCAGGTGAGGAGTTATTCTGATGTTACGTGTTGAGGATATTTACAAAGATTACGATGGTAAGCCCCTGCTCAAAGGCATCTCGTTTGAGGTGCAGGAAGGCGAGTTGGTTTGCCTGCTTGGCTCTTCCGGCAGCGGCAAGAGTACCATGTTGCGCATCATCGCCGGACTGGAAGAACCCAAATCTGGCAAAATCGTTTGGAATGGTGAAGACTTCACCCAAAAGCCTACCCACGAACGTGGATTTGGACTCATGTTCCAGGATTATGCCCTTTTTCCGCACCGCAGCGTGTCAGAAAATATCGCGTTCGGACTCAAGATGGCAGGGCATTCGAAAACCGAGATCGATGCCCTCGTACATCAAGCCCTTGCGAGCATTCGCATGCAGGATTTTGCAGATCGACCGGTGACGGAGCTATCGGGCGGGGAACAACAGCGCGTCGCTTTGGCACGCGCGCTTGCACCTGACCCGCACTTGTTGATGCTCGACGAACCGCTCGGGGCTTTGGACCACAACCTGCGCACCGAGCTACTCAAGGATCTGCGTAAACGTTTGCATGAAAGCCAGAAACCAGTGATTTATGTAACCCACGACCAGGAAGAAGCCTTTGCGCTGGCTGACCGGCTGCTCTTGCTGCATGAAGGGAGTTTGGTCCAGGAAGGCGCACCTGAAACAGTATTTGATCACCCAGCCAACGCCTGGGTCGCATCTTTTTTGGGGTTAGGTAACCTGGTCCTGGCAAAACTGGTCAGTCCTGATCTTGTCGAAACCGATCTGGGGGAGTTTGTATTGCCATCTCCTTGTAAGCACCAGCTTGGCTCGGAATGTGTACTGCTCCTGCGGCCTGAACATGCCCTTCTTGGTGAGGAAGCAAGCAGTCAACCAAATTACCTACGCGCAGTCGTCCACGACAGCGTTTTCATGGGTGACTACTTCCGCTTGGAAATCCAGGTTGGTCAAACTTTCCTACAGGTCCATTCTCCCACCGCGTTTACGACAGGCGAAGAAATAAACATTGCCTGGACCGTATCAACATTACAGTGTCTGCCAAAGGCATAGAAATATGTCGTGCCAATGTCCTCTTCGCGCACGAGAATTAGCAATAGGCTTTGTTTATCTTGCATGATGTAGCCTTGACGGAAATCATGTGCTGGTCAGAAAACCAGCACCATCAGACGAACATAAAACGGGCTGGCAAAATTGCCAGCCCGTTTCTAACTTCTAACTGGATTAAAGACTTTTTACAAAAAGCTCAGGGCTGAATTGATCAGGTAAGACCATTCAATTCGATAATCACCACTGGCCACCATGAAAACAACTATGGCGATCGGCACTAGTATACAAACGCACAATACCAGCAGCACGATCAGGGCGATCACCCAGCCACTCATCTTTTTCTTCGTAGCCGGAGGCTGAGGAGTTGATGGGCTTTTTGCCACGGAAGGAGCGGACTCGAAACCATCGGAGCTGGGTTTCACTTCAACGTATGGCTCGTGTTCATCGCGTACCGGGTC
>CAZDPK010000010.1:6913-39763 GCA_964507335.1 uncultured Anaerolineaceae bacterium
CATCGGAGCTGGGTTTCACTTCAACGTATGGCTCGTGTTCATCGCGTACCGGGTCATAAATTACCGGCTCGGGCTGCACTGGTGCAGGTTCAGAATTAAAGACTACCTCCGGTGCAGGTTCAAGTTCAACCGGTTCTGGCTCTGCAGTCCAGGCTGGAGGTTCAGGTGGAACTGGAGCTTCAGGCATGGCAGGTGGTTCAGGCTGAACAGGCTGTTCAGGTTGTGGAGGCTGGCTTGGAACATTGTTCCAGCGATTAGAATCAGGGATATCGGTGAAATCTTGGTTACTCATTGAACAATTCCTTTCAATACAAAGGGATTTGGTTGATCATATCGCTAAACGGACCGCATAGTGCAATACTACCACCGATCACGCCTACCGCAATTAAAATGATGAGACAAAAGCTCAGGACAGACAAGCCAATCCCGACCCAACCCAAAATCAAGCCGGCATTCGCCAAACCTTCGCCGCCAACTCTACCGTTGCTTTTCTTGATTTCATTTTTAGCAATGTACCCGGTAATGATCGCGGCGATGCCGCCTACGAACCACAAACCCACATAATTGGCGATACCACTGATCAGGCTCAAAATTGCCCAAACCGAGGTGGTCTCTTCAACAGTTTCATATCTCACTTCGTTATCAGTCATATTTCTCCTTAAATTTCACTTTCACTAACATTTGAACGCGGCTTTCTTAACCGCTTAATAAATGAGGCTATCAACCAGATCATCAAAAAAACTACGATGACCATCAAGATTGGTAATGCAACCGCTAAAACTGAAACAATCGTCGCAATCACATCTTCAATCGCGCTTACCGCCGGCACACCCAATCCAGCCGTGCTGACTTCAACAATTGGTCTGGCGACCAACGATTTCGCAGCATGGACCGATCCTGCTACCAACAATCCACAAACCATCGCAAGCACTGGATTGATTTCAGTGATTGATTTTGCACTAGTCGCAAACAGGATAGCCCCTGCCACCGGTCGGATAAAAGTCTGAATTGCGTCATTGACCTGGTCAACGGCGGGCACCTTATCTGCCACCATCTCCACCGTCCCCAAAACAGCCAGAACACCAATCACCCACCAACTTTCCAGCGTGTTCCAAGGTTCAGCCAGCTCGATCAGGTTGGTGAATCTCGCTAAGAGCGATACTACTAATAGCGGGATGTATGCGTTCAGTCCAGCGGACGCTGAAAGACCAAACGCGCCTAATACACCCCCAATAATTTCTGTCATAATTTCTCCTCCTGCCGGGCGATAATCCTCCCGACAATCATAATTATAGCCGGGTTACTCAATGACAACCGTATATAATCACAGGTCTATAGGCGACCATGTGCCAGTCAAGAGATACCTCAACAAACTCGTCATCAGTATCTGAATAAAACAGATGTTCAATCCAATCAAGAGCGGCAGCCTCATTTGCATCCAGGAGAGCTGACGGTTTGTCCGGCGGATCAGCATCAAAGCGATCACGGTGTGGAGCGAACCGAGCAGCATTATCACGCTTAAGCCTGAAAGGAACATCGCCGGCAAGATGATGATCGGCTGCTGGCTGTAAACTCCCACCACCATTATTCCGCCCAATAGGACCAGGATAGGAAAGGCATACCATTTTTCGAAGAAACTGCGGTTAATCCAATTTGCCCATGCTGTCTGATTGAATAGTGGCAACAAAATCGCCCCGATCCCCAGCCCTACGCCGGTCCCTGTGATCAGCCGAAGGAGATTCGAAGGTTCATAGGCAACGTTGAAACCGGGGAATAAGTTTAAGAAAGAATTCAGCCCATCCACGCCAAACCAAACAAAAAATAAGCCGAGAATTATCGAAACCCAGGCAGGCGGAAATTTACCTTTGACCCCCTGGAAAGCCTGGTAAATAATCGTCATCAGTCCACCCAGGTACATGCCGGTACATCGTGCGCATAAGGGTGATTGCAGGTCGTGGAAGAAGAAACTACGTTCTGCGATCTGATGGCATACTGCATAGCCTAACAGGCGTATCTTTTCCCACCAGCCGGAAGGCGTAACCCACAACCATATTGCCACCAATATTGCAAGCAAAATCGACAGAGCAATGATCCAGGGTCGGTCATTTTGATCAACCGTTTCTAAATCACCCTGGATCTGGTTTTCAGTATGCAATGCCGGTTATCTTTCGCTCAAGTAGGTGTGCGCGTCCTTGAGATAATCAATGATCGTCAAGTGCTGAGGGCAAAGGCTCTCACATGTTCCACATTCAATACAGGCGTCCGCCCGACTGGCTTCGGCGATCTGGTTTTGGTATGCTCGCTGACCGCGTTCCTGCTGATCGTACATCATCGAGGTGTTGTAGATTTCAAAAATCTGGGGGATCAACACCTCGCTCGGACAAGGCAAGCAATATTCGCAGTGCGTACAGGCTACTGGTGCCAATCCCTGCCAGGCGTCACGCGCCTGCTGGACAATCCGCACTTCTTCTGGCAAAAGGCTGCTCGCGCCAGAACGGCTGGCGCTTTTCAGGTTCAGATCCACCTGTTCCCAGGTGGACATACCCGATAGCACCACGCCGACTTCAGGTTGGTTCCAAAGCCACTGCAGCGCCCATTCTGCTGGCTTGCGTGGGGTCTTAGCCTGATCAAATACGTTTTTAACCGGGTTTGGAGGAACTTCGATTGCCAGTTTGCCACCCTTGAGCGGTTCCATCACCACTACGCCCAATCCGCGTTCAGCTGCCATCTTCAGCCCACGTTCGCCCGCCTGGTAATCGGTATCCATGTAGTTATATTGGATCTGGCAAAAATCCCAATGGTCGTACCCCGTCAAAATTTTCTCGAATACCTGGTATTCATCGTGAAAAGAGAAGCCAATATGGCGTATTTTGCCATCAGCCATCTGTTTCTCGACCCAATCAAAAACGTTGAGAGTGAGGTAATTATCCCAATATCTTTGATTCAGCGCATGCAGCAGATAAAAATCGATGTGGTCGGTTTGAAGCCGTTCCAATTGAGCAGAAAAGTAGTAGTCAAAATCACCCACTTTTTCGATCAGCCAGGAAGGCATTTTTGTTGCCAAAGCGACTTTTTCCCGATAACCATCCTGCAAAATCTTGCCTACCAACCCTTCACTTTGCCCGCCGTGATAAGGCCAGGCAGTGTCAACATAATTCACACCCTGATCAATAGCATAACGCACCATGCGGGTAGCTTCCGGTTCGTCAATGTGGTTTTCCTCTCCAGCGATTTGCGGTAAGCGCATGCAGCCAAAACCCAACGCTGAGGGTCTGAAATTAGTTTTGCCAAAGTTTCTGTATTCCATAATCTTCCTTTAGTTGTTTTTCCTATTTTACCTCTCGATTAAAAAGAGCGATTATCTTATTAGCATTGGCAGAAAAATCTGCGGGAGTTGGTTGGTTAGATCAAGACGGAAATCCAATCCGTAAACTGCACCACCTACACCTGCTTGGGAATCGCAGATGAACACCTGCCACATTCCTTGTGCATTGCTGTAATTGTAACTATCCAGGCTGCCGTCCGTCACTGGACCGACATTACGACGATAATAAGGTGGTATCGGGTCGTCTCTACGGTCATTATCAATCGGTGCTGTGGAAGCATCATCTAGCAGAATGTTGTAATTCAAGTTGTCATCAGAAGAAGGTGCGATTAGTGTTTTCGACGTGTCGTCGAGTGGTCCTTTTAGGGTCACCTCAACCTGCCCCCTGGCTTCATGGGCGATCACCAATCCCAGATCAATGTCTTCAACCCAACTGTCTTCGTTTACCTGGATAGCATAGCTGACCCCCTGACCAATCGCGCAGCCGTTGTCTGGTAATGGTTGGGTGATAACCCAGTTATACATCCAGGTCGCACGGTTATAGGCATAATCCCAGACCTCAATGGCTATCGTATGCAGCCCGGGATCGATTGGAAGCGGATTGCTCCCGTCTTTCGTGAAGCCCAAGTCAACGTAAAAGATACGCTCATCGTAATTTCCCTGGGTCAAACCAGGGAGAAAATATTGATTCACGTAATTGCTATCGGAAGCACCACCAGGCAGACTATGGAAATCCCAAACCGTGTGGGTCTCTTCTGAACCATCCAACTTATAGGTGATACGTTGGGGTGGCAGGTAGAACACATTGCTCATGTAAAGATCGCGGGTCTGAATGTAAAGGCTATGGTCTGTGCCATACGGGATGGTATTGCCGCTCAGCAAGTTGTTTGTACCAGTAAAGAGCCCCACCCTTTGGATTTGGGGCGCTTGCTCATCCCTGTACGTATAATCCAGAAACTCAAGCGGGTTCAGGTAGACATCGCCGGCAGCCAGGATATTGAGGTGGATGTGATTGAAGACGTAACCAAACGATTCCACTGGCCACGGAACGATGTTTCCAATAAGTGTATTAGTGTCAATAAAGCCACCATTCTGATGGTCTGCCTGGTAGTCAGCATATGCCAGGTGGATATTTACCGGGATTGAACTTTGTTCGATGTGATGATACTGCCAGACATACCCTTGGAGGTCGAGGATAGCGACTTCCCAATAGAGTTCCGAGTAGTTATAGTTCTCGATATTCACAACCTGACCAGCGCAAGGGGTGTGAACGGGAGTGCCACTTGGAGCGATCATGTCAATGCCGTGATGGAAGTAAGCATCACTGAGATCGGATGAATAAAGCTGATAAGAGCTGTTAAGATGCCCCATTTGCTGAAAGGGAAAAGGCCAGCTATAACGGGCATGGGCAGCATCCGGGTCACCCGTAGCAATTCCTGCAGAACCGGTATTAATTGAATACTCGGGTTGTTCAGGATCAGGAGGTGGTGCAATTGGCGTAGCAAGTGCTGTTTCGAGTAAAAAACCGCACAGGATTACTGGAATAAGTATTGATGATATTGCTTTTTGAATTACTTTCAATTGCTTCACAAAGCAGACCTCTTTGTAGACAGGTTAACAGAATTGTAGTCTATTAGAGATCCCAGGTAACACGATTCAGCAATTCAACTCATTGACGGAGCGTGATTTTTTGTCTGGACTGGAAGCCGCCCATAGGTAATAACTACTTCAAAGTCTACCTGCCACGGTCGCTCAGGTAAAGGGACGGCATTACTACCGTCCCCTGACCATCTCACGCCAGCAATACTAAAATTTCATCAAGCGTCACCGAATCCCTCAGCACACTGTTGAAATCGGTTTTTGCTTCGATCGCCTTTTTTACCTTTGGGTCCAGACCAGTCTCACCCAACAGGTTGGCACCAATCAAAATGCCATCTCTGAAGAGCAAACCAATGTAGGTATCACCCTTTGTGTCGGCTATCAGTCTGTCGCCCTCTTCCGTTGGAGCAAACTGACCGATGCTGAACAAATCAATGCCCAGTACCTTCAACTTGGCCGAAGGAGGATCTCCGGCGAAGTCTGCAGGCTGACCAGCAGCATGTTTTCCGGCGACTTCACCCTGCTTTTTGGCAGGCACCCACAATCCATAGCTGATACCATGAAACTCACACACATCACCAGCAGCGTAGATATCCGGATTGGAGGTCTGCATATGCTCATTTACAGTCACACCGCGATTCACTTCAACGCCTGCCATTTTTGCCAGGTCAAGATTCGGTCGCACACCAGCGCTGATCAAAACCAACTCTGCCGGAATGCAAACTGCAGGATTGGTTTCAGGTGAATCCGTTGCTAGTTCAACCCCTTCCACCCTGCCCTCGCCCAAAAACGCAGCGGTCTTAGCCGGCACAATAACAGAGATCCCCATCGTTTCTATTTGCCGGCGCAGCAATTCGGCTGCTTCTTGCCCCAACTGCCGCGGTAAAAGCCAGTTCAATGCTTCCAGCACAGTCACTTTCATACCATGCTTGGCAATCGCGCCTGCGATTTCCAACCCCAGAAGCCCACCTCCGACGCAAACAACATTAGCCGGATGGTCATAAATTCGGACGATGCGCTCAGCGTCTTCCAACGAGCGCAGGGTCATAACGCCTTCCAGGTCTTTTCCAGGAATCGGGGGAACAAAGGGGCTGGCACCGTTGGCGAGAATAAGCTTTTCATACTGAAAGATCCGCCCATCATTGAGGGTTACCAGTTTCGACCGGGAATCAATGTCTATGACATGAGCAGCGACCACGATGTTGATATGATTTTCGAGATACCAACCCTCTTTATGCAAGTCGAGTTGATCCCGGGCAATTTCTCCTGCCAGGTAACGGGTCAGGTTCATTCGAAAATAAGGCAAACTTGGTTCATCTGAAATCAAGGTAATATCTGCAGTAGGGTCAACCTTGTGAATCGCTTCGGCAGCGCTGACGCCAGCTACACCACCGCCGACGATTAGAAAATATGTCTTTATAGTAGAGACAGACATGGCAACTCCTTCAACTAAAACTAAATAACTGGCAGTAAAACGGTAAGAAGCTGTACTCCAAAATCAAGTTGATACTGACCTCCTGCAAGACCAATGATTGCCCAGAAAATCAGCCCACAAACAAGTAAAAGGAGCAAAATTGTCATTGTAATCACAGTGCCAAAGCACCCGCATCCACAACTGAAACAACCACGTTCTTCCATCGTTTCACCTCCAAACTTGATATTATTTTACGCCGGTTTGTTATGTAAAAACAATAAAAGTAGAAGGATTAGCCTATGCTATAATCTTGTTTTGCAGTTTGATACCAATTAGACTGCAATCAAAGGACTATAACTATGTTTAAGAAATTTTCCCAATTCCTTAAAGGCGATCCGCATCGGAAAAAAATTGAAGAATTGGTTGTGACTGTTGACCAAATCAATGCCCTGGAAGATCAATTCGAAAAGCTGAGCGATGCGCAGCTTAAAGAAAAAACCAATGAATACCGCCAGCGCCTGAAAAAGGGCGAAACACTGGATAAGTTGCTGCCTGAGACCTTTGCCACCGTTCGGGAGGCAAGCAAACGCGTGCTTGGTCAGCGTCATTATGACGTCCAGCTGATCTGCGGCATCAACCTCCACAATGGAGCAATCTCAGAGCTGCGTACCGGCGAGGGCAAAACCCTCTCAGCCACCCTGCCACTCTACCTGAATGCCCTTGATGGCAAAGGCGCGCACCTGATCACTGTCAACGATTATCTGGCTCGTCGTGATGGACGCTGGATGGGCGCAATTTACCATTTCCTGGGGTTGAGCGTTGGCGTATTACAGTCCATCACTGCTGTAGAAGGCAGCCCCCGTGCCTACATCTACGACCCCGATGAGCGTTCGCTCAATGAAGATCAAAACTTCTTGCGTCAAACCTCACGCCAGCTTGCCTACCAGGCAGATATCACCTACGGCACCAACAGCGAGTTCGGTTTCGACTACCTTCGTGACAACATTGCCATGCAATGGTCTGCCCGCGTCCAGCGCGGTCACAATTTCGCCATTATCGACGAGGTCGACAACATCCTGATCGACGAAGCCCGCACGCCACTGATTATTTCAGGTCCGGCACAGGAAGATTCAGAAAATTACATTCGCATGGCGCAAGTAGTTAAAGCGCTCAACCCCGAAGATTACGAAATCGGTGAAAAGGAGAGAATGATCTCTCTGACCGAGGTTGGATTGGCACATGTGGAAGACATGCTCGGCATGGAACTTTCTGATCCGGAGCGACCGGAAGATGTCACCCCGGAACAGGCTCGCCTGATGGGCTTTTTGGAGCAAGCATTGCGCGCTCAACACTTGTTCCATCGCAACAAAGAATATATTGTGCAGAATGGTGAGGTCATCATCGTGGATGAATTTACCGGTCGCATGATGCCCGGCAGACGATGGTCAGACGGTTTGCACCAGGCTGTAGAGGCAAAAGAGGGTGTTAAAGTCCAGGCAGAAAACATCACTCATGCTACCATCACGATCCAGAATTACTTCCGAATGTACGATAAGCTGGCGGGCATGACCGGTACCGCCTTGACTGAAAAGGAAGAGTTCTATCGGATCTACGGGCTGGAGGTCTTGGCGATCCCCTCAAACTTGGAATACAAGGCTCAACGCGGTGACTCGGGATTGAAAGCCGAAGAAACCAAAGATCAGGATGGTTATAAATATACCTACTATTTTGAAGATGGCGATTCTACCCAGACACCCCTCTTCTACAAACGAAAAGACTATCCAGATGTAATCTATCGCACAACCGAGGGCAAAATCCGCGCCATGGTATTGGAGATAATCCGCTACCACGTGATCGGTAGACCGCAATTGGTCGGCACAACCTCAGTTGACAGTTCTGAACGCCTGTCTGAAAGACTCGCTTCGGAACTAGTAAGACGCTTGCTGCAGGTCAGTCTGATCAAAAACGCCTGGCTAAAAGCAAAAGGCGCAAAGGTGGAAGATTACCTGGACGCACCAGAATTGGCAGCCCTGAACGAGCCGCTGGACCAACTGCGCATGGCTGAATTGCGCAGGCTAGGTCGTGATTATGGCTTGACCAGCATGGACCTTACCGACGAGACTAATCGCTTAGCCCTGCTCGAAACCCTCTACCTGCAAGATAAAGATTGGTCCAGGCTGCAGCCGCTATTCGATGGCGGCGTCCCTCACCAGGTCTTGAACGCCCGCAAACACACAGAAGAATCCCTGATCATTGCCGGCGCAGGCGCTTTTGGTGCTGTGACAATCGCCACCAACATGGCGGGTCGTGGTGTGGATATCAAACTGGGTGGTGAACTAAACGAAGCGCTCCTCTCGAAGGTTAACCGGGTTCTGACAAAGTACAGCCAGGAAGACCCCTATAACATGACCATGCCAGAGCGGCTGGAGGCAGTGAAAAACCTTCAGGTCGAACTGGAGGAAGAAGAAGAGCAAACCGCGCTCGACACCTTCGTTCGATACATGGAGGACATGGCGAAAGTTCGCGAGCTGGGCGGTTTGCATGTGGTCGGCTCAGAAAGGCATGAAGCCCGCCGTATTGACAACCAGCTGCGCGGTCGTGCGGGTCGCCAGGGTGATCCTGGCTCATCGCGCTTCTATCTCAGTCTGGAAGATGACCTGATGCGCATGTTCGGCGGTGAGCAACTTGAGAATATGCTCTCGCGTTTCAAAATCGATGAAAACATGCCGATTGAGATGAGCATGATTAACAAACTGGTCGAGCAGGCACAGACCAGGGTGGAAGGTTCCAACTTTGATGTACGCAAGCACCTCCTGGAATACGATGATGTTCTTAATACTCAACGTAATCGCATTTATAAGGAACGCGACAAAATCTTCACCAAGGAAGATTTGCATGAAGACGTTTCCGAGATGCTCCAGACCGAATTACGCACACGGATTGAATCCGGGTTGGCAGACGCGGAAGGTCCCTGGAAACTTCTTGCATATCTGGAAGAAATCCAACCCAGCGTCAATACCAATTTTGGCACCTACCCCTCCTTCACCTTCCAATCTGTGATGGACAAACTGGCAAATGCCAGCAACGTCGAAACCTTGAAAAGCGGGATCCTCAATCTGGCTAAACAAACCGTGCAGATCGAAAACGACCACGTCAAGACTGGTGCTGTGGAGTTGTTCAATCATTTTGAACAAACTTTGAAGACCCAATTCGCAGATGGCGAAGACACGCTGGATGCCTACCTGGAGAGCCTTGACCCTGAGGATAAGCACGATTATCAAACTGAATTGAGCACGATCCTTGGTTCTTCAATAAAACTTGGGTCAAAAGAGATCCAAATACTCCAGGAAGACCCTCGCAGTTTGAAGAAACCCCTTACTGAAGCTTTGCGTTCCAGCCTGACTCTTAATATTGCACGCCGTTTGCTCATGACCCTTGAACGACGTTTTGGCGAAAAATGGGCGCTCAAACCGTCTGACCTGGCAAACCTGCCCTTCAGCGAACTCCGGGCACAGGTAAATGATCAAATCACATCCAGCCTGAACCGTCGAACAGAACGCTTGTTTGGCGAGAACCAGGAAGTGGCGCGTGACCTTGAAAGCAGCCAGGCGCTCTTGGAAGAAGCTCTCGAGGATGATGACGCCCTCCTGAAAGTGCTCCAGCTAACGACGCAAGGAAGACATGTCGGTTTTGATGAACGCACCCACAAACGTGAGATGCGCACCCACAGCCGTTTGAATTACGTTTTCTTGATTGCCGATGAGATAGACGGGCAGTCCAGCGAGGTGCTTAGCGGAAAGATTTTAGAGCACCTGCGCGGAGCGGAAGAAAAACTGTCAGAGATTTTTGGCGCACATGAGTGGAATCAGTTGCTTTTGAACGAACTTAAATTGAACGGTCTGCCCGAGAAAACCGGCGCAGCCCTTCGCAACGAGCTGGGCGACTTGCTTTGGCAGCAGGTTGTCGACAAATCCATACCAGATATTGAGGATGACCTGGCAGAACGGATTCAAAATGTGATGGGCAGTCAAACCCAAAACCGCATTTACCGTGATCTTCTCTTGCGAACCATCACCGAATCGTGGGTGGAATACCTGACAAAAATGGAGTCGCTGCGTGTTTCCATCAGCATGGAATCCTATGCTCAGCGGGACCCGCTGGTGCAATACAAGCGCCAGGCAAGCACCATGTTCAGCGATCTCTTAAGCGAGGTCCGCCAGGGCGTGATCAGTTACATGTTCCGCTACAGACCGGTTAAACCGGCTGAAGCCGAGAGCGACACGCCACAGAATAAAGCAAATGCTTCTACATCAAAAAAGAAGAAAAGAAAGCGCCATTAGAGGCTAAATGACAAAGAGAATCCTGGTAACAAATGATGATGGTGTCACGGCACCTGGTTTACTGGCGCTTGCAGAAGCTGTTAGGCGAATGGACAGCGTTCAAGTCAGCGTACTCGCACCCGACCATAACTGGTCTGCCTGCGGGCATGTGAAGACCATGAGCCGCCCGATGCGGATTCGAGCCACCAACCTCGCCGATGGCAGCCAAGCCTGGAGCTCTGACGGTGCCCCTTCAGATTGTGTCGCTCTGGCGATGATGGGGGCATTGGAGCATAAATTCGATGTCGTTGTTTCCGGCATCAACCCCAATGCCAATGTCGGGCTGGATGTCACCTATTCCGGTACGGTCACAGCAGCTATGGAAGGCACCATCCACGGCGTACCCGGCTTTGCAGTCTCCGTTGATGCGCCCGAGCATCACCAGGGTCCAGTTGAGTACGAAGTGGCAGCCCAGGCAGCGGTCAGGATCATTGCCCAATTGCTCGAGATATGGGATGGCAACCTGCCGGCACCGATCTGGAACATTAATGTGCCATACCGCCCGGAAGGCGATTATGCCGGAGTACAGTTCACCCGCCAGGGCGTTCGTCTCTATCATGACATGCTGGAAAAACGCATGGATCCCCGCGGGGTACCGTATTACTGGATTGGTGGCGACGCCCCTTCAGGATTGGTAGAAGACGGCACCGATTACGGCGCGATCAAACAAGGCTTCATCTCCGTCACCCCCCTGCGCATGGACATGACTGACATGAAACGGCTGGAAGGGATGGCCTTAATTAGGATTTAATCTGACATCGTATACTGAATTTGAACCAGAAATTAGGTTAAACCTAATTTTCAGTTCAAATTTCGATTGTTAAACGAGTTGCCAGCTGATTTTCATTATTCCGTGCAGTCTCCTCTACGGATACGGAATTGGAAACGGTGTGGGGGTGGCAGTGGGGCTGAGCTGAGTCGGAACTTCCGTTTCAATCACTTCTGCCAACACATTCTTCGAAGAGTCATACAGTTTTTGCTGAATGAAATCAAATTTCAAAATCGCACCGGTGCCCAAAACCTCAATCACCAGGAAGTTTCCTTCTCTTCGTAAAATTTTCAACTCCCCCAAATTACCGGGGACAGGTACAATATTGCGGACAATCAGCTCACCTGTGTCAATAATTTGCAGATAACTGAG
This sequence comes from uncultured Anaerolineaceae bacterium, assembly GCA_964507335.1. Lineage (GTDB taxonomy): Bacteria > Chloroflexota > Anaerolineae > Anaerolineales > Anaerolineaceae > Mesolinea. The sequence goes on from CAZDPK010000010.1 coordinate 18,772, forward strand.
TGATCCATCATCCCGACTAATCAGCGTAGCAATGTCATAAACCACCCCCTCAATTACCTCGCGCCAAAGGCTGGTTCTAATCATGCTGCCAGGAATGTGCATGCGATCGTATGATATCCCAGTTGGGGCAATTTCCGGCGTCATGGCTGGAAAAGTAATGGTTGAGAGCGGATCAACAAAACTCTCCTGCCCCTCGTGAGCACGCTCTTCTGCTGCCATGGTAAATTCGAAGCTGTAATTATCACTCTCATAGGGGTAAGCTGTAAGGACCTGGTTGACCTGCCCCTCAATTCGCTGCCATGCGCCGGGTTGGGTCGGTTTAGCCTGGCTTAACACATCTTGAATCGGTTCGTTGAAAATGATCAAGCCAAGGCAAACAATGACAACTATTCCAGCTAATAACAGAGTTCTCTTTTGTTTTTCCATAATATCCTCCTTATGGTATGCCATTTGTAAACCATTTAAAATCTGTCGCTAGATATAAAAAGGATTCTACTCTATTGTAAGGATCAGATTGGATTTCTTGCAGCAAGAAATCGTGTGCCTCTTGTGGAGAATTTGTTCGTGGTTGGCAGGAAGCGTCTTGTGGATACTGTTGACAGGCTCCCTCCTGGGATGTTGTAGTTGTAAATTTAATAGTATTATAATAAGTTAAATTACTAAGCAATCCTATCCGATACCATTGCTGAGCTTGATGATTGCTTGAGTAAATTTCAGGGATACTTCTTAAGTAATTTTGACTTAATTGAAAATTCTGACTAAGTACATTTGACTGATACCAATCATTTACCCAACAATTAGCAGGCTGATAGTAACCAGATTGAGGTTCTGTTGGTGGATAATACGTCGGACAATCCATCGCTGCTCCAACAATGTTCAAGGAGATATTATTGCTTAAAAAATTGTTTATCCAATTGTATGATGCTATAGGTTCATTAAATTCAGGTTCAAGATTAAGCGCGCCTGAAAAATTGACTCGATTGTCAATGCCATGGGATTCCATTCGTTCATTGAGTTGATCAATCATTGTAGACCAACTCCCGCCATGCTCACTAGCTATTACGTGGAAATAATCACCATCAGAATTGATCCCAACCCCTAATAAAAGAGTATCCTGTTGATCCCTATTACAACTAACAAAACCATAAGCCACAGCCGCAGAAAGGTTACTGATGGTTTCTGGACTTCGAAAAACATCATCCCAACCTAATGCCCCATATTGGCCGATATCATTACGGTGCGGTTTGCCAAATAATAGCATTGAAAGGTAAACATCATTTTGCACACCGCCATACGCGTAGTTGCCCATGGCACAACCTAGATTAACAAATTGGTCAAGACTCTGTCCTCCTCCCACGTAGTAACTTCGCATGATTGTATAATACCGAGGTCCATTGCTATTGATCGTTTTTCCCGCAAGTGGAAGGTAAACCGAATGGATTACTTTGGTCTTTGCCTCTAGTTTGCTTAATTGATAAAAAAACAGTGATGCTAAAAAAATCAATAATATAAATACCCGCCTAGTTTTCATTGAATCACCTCTTTTTGAATTTGCTGAAGAATTGTGATAGAATACCAAATGTTAAATTTGCAATTTATTGATGACTCTGTTTGTATGTTATCACGTTTTGAAATAATTGCAAGTTACATCAATATTTATTCTATACCTGGAGAGGAGGTGAATAGCAATGACAAGTGTAACTTTGAGATCCAATGAATCGCAAGATTCCCTACTTAAGCGCTTTCGCAAGAAGGTCGTAAAGAGTGGCGTGCTAAGCACCGTGCGACGCAAGCGTTGGTTCGTTTCTAAAAGCGAGCAACGACGCATGGACGAAAAGAAGGCTGTTCGACGTACTTTCCGGAAGCCCTACGAAAAGTAGCCAGGTTAGTGAGGTGTTATGGCTAAAGAAGAAGAGAAGATTACCGTAGACGGTACTATTATCGAAGCCCTCCCGGGCACTCAGTTCCGGGTCAAACTTGATAATGGACATGAAGTGATGGCCTACCTTTCGGGACGAATGCGCCGATACTATATCCGCATTCTGCTCGGAGACTCTGTCCGGGTCGAGATGTCTCCATATGACCTGGATCGAGGCCGGATCGTTTACCGCGCTCGTCGACCCAGATCTTCTGACACGGACTCCGATTAAGAGATCACACTACCAGCTTCCACCGGGAGCTGGTTTTCTTTTATGAAAACTTTGATTTACAATATTTGCTTATGACCCACGCCTCTCTGACTCCCCCTGGTCATTTGAAGTCCTATGATCCTGCCCAGGATGCTGACGCAGTGATCAAACTGATCGAGGAGAGTTTCAACCTAAAAAACGATCCCGAAAGCATGAGCATCATCAACCAAATGCGCCAGTCTGCAGCTCGGCAGACGCAAATGGGTTTGAATCCAGGTGGTGCATATCGACAACCAGGATATGTCTGGGTTGTGAATGATCAAATTGTGGGCAATATCAACATCATCTCGTTTTTAGATAAGTTGCGTCACATTGCTTTGATAGCCAATGTGGCTGTCAAACCCGAATTTCAACACCAGGGTATCGCCTCTGCCATGACCAAACATGCTCTGCGCTACGCCCAGCAAAAACGTGCCTCAGAAGTGTGGTTACAGGTTGGTAGTGACAACCTGGCAGCCAGAAATTTGTATGCTGAACTGGGTTTCGAAATCATCCGCAAAGTAAACAACTGGGTTTTAGACCAGGCGAAGCCTGTTTTGCGATCGCAAAATAGCTGTGACTCAACATTTTTCAAGCTGACCGGCAGAAGATTGGGAGATTGGGCGTTGCAAAAAGGCTGGCTCGAGGCAGCTTACCCCACCGATACGCGCTGGTACGCCTCGGTCAACTTCAACCAGTTTCAACCCCTTGCATGGTTAAATCCCTTCTCATGGGATTGGGTCGGAAACCTGACACACTTTGCTCTGCGTAAAGACCATGCTCTTGCCGGCTTGCTCAGTCTGCAGACCGGAATGCAAAATGCTGATTACCTCTGGCCTGCAATTCCTGAAAACCGGGAGGAGGAAGCCGTTTTAACTTGCCTGGTAGGGAATTTTCTCAATAATGAGTGGGGAGGACGTACTACCCGCCTTGAATATCCTGATGGCAGATTGGAAAGTACGTTAGAGCGGCTTGGCTTCCGACTAAATCGCCGTCTGTACTGGATGAAACTTCGAAAGTAGTTTTTTTCAGTCATGGCGAGGAGGAAAATGATCTTGCGGTAACAAAGGTATAGAGGGGTTAATTGAAGATGTTTGGTAGAGAGAGAAGTGTGTGAGTAGAAGGAATTTAAAAACAAAAAGCCTGCCAGAGGCAAGCTATTTTGTCAATAAATGATTGGTTGAAGTTTACAGTTCTTCGTCGACGATGATTTCGGTCAACTTCAGGAACTCCTGCCATTCTTCAGTGAAAAAATGCAGCGTGACATTGTTGAGTTCCAGGTGATAAGTGGTCTCGCCATCCGGTTCTTCTGCTTTCCAAGCCAGGTAGTTTTCGGTTTCAGCGATTGTAGTAGTGATAGGTTCGTTTTCGGTCATATTTGCCTCCATTAGTTTTGATCGATTATCTCACGTCCGTGCTTGTAACGCAAGCGAGCGTACGAGAGAACTGGGTTTTTATCTTCTTTCGTTTTTCTTGTTTAGCCGATGAAATTGTTTTTCAAACCATAGTTTGATCTTGTTCCAGGGTTTCTCCAGGAAGGTAGATACCTTCCCCCAAATTTTACGCAGCCCCTTCACCATTACGGTTTCATTGGGCTTTTGATAGTACTGCATGCCCTCCCAGGGATCCCGATCGAACAGCTTGCGGCTGCTATATCGTAGAATCAGTTTCAAGGTCGCAAACGCTGGCGCAGCCAGCACAATACCCAGGACACCCAGCAATTGGGCTCCCACAAGAGCGGAGATCAGGATGGCAGCTGGGTGGACTTCCAACGAGTCACCCATCACTTTAGGCACCAAAATTTGATCAAATGCTGTATCGATCACAACTGCGATTCCAAAAATTAAGAGCGCATAGACGATATTGGTCAGCCCAAAGGGGGTAGGATCCTGCAGCAGCGCGCCGATGAAGAAAGAAATCCATCCAAGAGCCGCGCCCAGGTACGGAATGAACCTTCCCAACCCCGCGATCAGCGCCAGGATGAAGAAATAGGGCAGCCCCAGGATCCCCAGGAGAATCGAGTAAACGATGATGGCAATCCCTACAACTGTAAACTCACCCCGGATGAAGGAGTTGAATATTTTCCCAACTTCCATTCCAAGCCGACTAAAATCTCTCTCATATCCAGGGATGGAGATATTGATCATCCTGCGCCTGGCACCCTCGGTCTCTGAAGTGATAAAGAACGAAACCATGTAGGTAATGCCAAGATTCACCACGAATCCGCCCACTTTTCCGACGACCGTCGTCGCAATCGTGCCTGCCTGACTGGCGATTGGCTGCAGTGCCTCTGAAATCCATTCTCCAATCAACGGAAAATTAAGTTGGGGTGTAGTGAACTTAAAGGGTCCAATCATGATAATCTGGCTGGACCATTTTTCCAACAACGCAGTAATGTTATCTACGTTATCAATAACCGTCTGAAACAGGTTTTGGACCTGTGAAGCCAGACCCGTGCCACCTCTCGCGATTAGCCAGACAAGCAATCCCGCCAACACAAGATATACGATCGCCACGGATATTCGCCACTTCAGGTGTGCAATCTTGCGTAGAAGAGCACAAATGGGATAGAGCAAGAAGGAAAGCAAAAAAGCGGTCAGGACCAGCTTGAAATAATCGTTAAATCGAAAAACCAAAGCCAAAAAGCCAACAACCAGCAGGCTGCCAACGATCAACTTTGTGCCCCAGCCCCAGGGTGGTGAATCGTTGTTCTTTCGTTTGGAAGTATTCGCTTCCTCCTGTGCCCCGAAAATCGGATCCAGGTCAACAGGGTCTTCTAACTTCGCATCCTTATCAGTCGGTTCCATGTTTGTATTTTAATCTGTTTTTCAAACTTTGAAGAAATAGAATAGTCTTTATGCGTAGAGCACAAAAAAAGCCAGCTCAGATGTGAGCTGGCTTTTCCATATTCCTCAGATCAAATTACTTGCTTTTCGCGCAGTTCGGCGATCTGTTCAACACTCAAACCCAAATAATGACTGAGCAGTTTTTCAGTGTCCGCTCCTAATACGGGTGCTGGAATGCGAATTTTACCCGGTGTTCGGCTGAGCTTGATCGGAATGCCGGGTACGCGGGTGGTACCAGCAACCGGGTGCTCAACCTCAAGGATCATCTCTCTGGCTACCACTTGTTCGTTCTTTACCACCTTGTCGACTGTGTTTATCGGTCCGCTGGGAATGCCAGCTTTATCAAACATAGGCTGCCATTCTTCTGCTGTTTTGGTCAAAAACTTCTCAGCCAGAATTGGGCGCAACTCAGCGTAATGCTCATTGCGCTGGGGATTGGTGGCAAAACGTGGATCGCAGGCGATGTCGAGTTCCATCAATTCGCACAAAGTCACCCACAAACGATCATTCCCTGCTGCCACCATAATAGGATCCGATAGAGTATTGAAGGTTTCAAAGGGCACAATTGAAGGATGACGATTGCCAATCGGGTGGGGAATTTCGCCCGTGAATTCGTAGCGCGAGATGGCATTTTCAAGAATGGCAACCTGGCAGTCCAGCATAGCCACATCCACCATTTGCCCTAAGCCAGAGCGTTCACGTTCCTGCAATGCGGCCAAAATGCCAACCGCACAGAACAATCCTGCAGCAATATCACCAATAGATGTTCCGACTCGAGTCGGCATTCCATCAGCCTGTCCGGTGATACTCATAATACCGCCCATAGCTTGCACAACGGCGTCATACGCTGGTCGCTGGCTGTAAGGACCAGTTTGACCGTATCCAGTGGATGACGCATAAACAAGACGGGGATTGATCTGCTTTAACACGTCGTATCCCAGTCCCAGTTTCTCCATTGTGCCTGGTCGGAAGTTCTCAACCAGAATATCCACTTTTTTCACCAACTCTTTGAGGATTTCCTTGCCTTCAGGGGCTTTGAGATTGAGAGTGATACTTTCTTTATTGCGATTCAGACTCATGAAATAAGCGCTCTCGCCATTTTTGTATGGCCCGTAGGCCCTGGAATCATCGCCCTTTTCGGGTTGTTCAATTTTGATGATTTCCGCGCCAAGGTCTGCCAACAACATGGTTGCATAAGGTCCCGCCAACACTCGGGTCAGATCCAGCACTTTTATGTCAGATAATGCGCCCATTTCTTTTTCTCCAATGAACTATTTAATTTGTCAAGCAGGCAGAGTCCCTTTTTGAAGGGGACTCTGAGTGGTTAACTATTTGAATTTACTCAACTTCGTCAATAGCAATACAGCGGCAGAAAGCGCTTTCACCGTATTGGAACTTCCAGGGGAAGGTGCCCAGAATCAAGCGCTTGTTCAAGACTTTATCAATCTCGCCGCCGATATTCTCGACGTGGATGATTTCCCATGGTTTCGGGAAGACCTTGATATGCATCGCCTGGTACACTTCTGGCCAGGGGTAGATCTCATTCAATCCCTTACCATAGCGTTCTTTCATAACGGCATCGCAAGCCGCTGCTTCACCGGGTTCCCAATCACGGATTTTGGTGTTCATGGGATGATCAGCAGAACCGCAGTCGACAGCGATGTGCTTGATCTTCATATCCTTGATCCAGTCAATGAAATCCATGGAAGGACCGGGATGGCGCAGCATATAGCGGCGTTCGTCCGCTTCAGGTTGATCAAAACCATAGCGATGATAGCCAGTATTGATGTAGAGGATGTCGCCGGTCTTTACTTCCACGCGATCCATGATGTCCTGCGGTGTATAGATTGACCAATCTTCTGCAATATCAGAAAGATCAACGACTACGCCTGGACCCATCAGTTTGTCCATTTCAAGCGAGGCAATATCGCGCCCGGCGGTATCAAAATGCAGCGGACCGTCCAGGTGGGTACCAATGTGGTTTGAGGTGGTAATGAGCATGCCATTTGCCCCATTCGGGCTGAGACGCTTGAAGAATTTAACTTGCAGCGGCTCGTAAGTCGGCCAGGGTGGTGTGAGATGACTCGTGTTTTGTGTTAAATCGTAAACCTTAATCTTGTCCCAATTTTTAATCATAGTTCCTCCAATTTTTTTATTCCTCCAAGAGACCTTCGTCATCAAGGAGGTTTACATACGCTTCTAAAGCTTGTTCAAAGCATGCCATGGGTGGGTGCACAATTCCAGCACCAACCTGGCCTACACCTGCAACTTTGTGAGCGATGCCGGTGTTTATTACGGGTAATATCTGGGTTTCGATCACCTTGCGAATGTCGATTCCGGTAGGCGCGCCTCTAAAATTCATCGGCGGGAGCTTGTAAGCACGACTTTCTTCCGTTGTGATCTCGTACATGCTGGTGGTATAGCGCACCGCGTCTTTGGGTGTACCGCCCACAAATTGCACAATCGCAGGCGCAGTTGCCATTGAAAATCCGCCGATACCTAATGTTTCGGTAATGCACGAATCGCCGACATCCGGGTTGGCATCTTCCATGGAAAAACCTGGGAAGTACAATCCATCAATAATCTCTGCAGGAGCAGTAAACCAGCGTTCGCCCAGCGCGGCTACGCGAATACCAAAATCGGTGCCGTTGCGTGCCATGGTGTACACAATGGTTGAATGGTTGACCTTGCCGGCAGGTTCCAGCGTGGCTTTGGCAGCCGGCATGGAAAGATTCAGGAAGGTGTGATCGTTACTGTTCAGAAATTCCAGGACAGCAATTTTGTCCTCATTGCTGACCGAAGTTTTCAGAATACTGGGAGCAATTTCCCGGATTAAAAGAGAAGTCGCTGCCTTGTTGCGGTTGTGGACTTCGTCACCCATCTGAACGGCTTGCGCGATCATCGTCTTCAGGTCAATCGGGCCATGAATCTCGATCGTTTCTTTCAGCACAGGATAGAGCACCTTCTCCATCCACTGCAGGTGCTTGATCACTTCTGGTCCGTAAGCACCCATTCGCAGCACTTTGCCCAAACCTTCATTCAATGTGCAATAAGCGCGATTCCCATAAGCCTTGTTCTCAATGATCCAGACTGGCATCCTGGCAGTCACAATCCCTGCCATGGGACCTACCGCATCATGGTGATGACACGGATCGAAGCGGACTTTTCCAGAGGCTGCATATTCAGCCGCTTCTTCAGGGGTGGAAGCCAGACCTTCATACATCAAGCCTGCCATCACACCGCCTCTCAATGGACCAGACATTCTCTCCCATGTGATCGGTGGACCGGCATGTAAAAACAGGTCTTTTTCCATGCCTGGAATGACCTCTCCCGCAATACCCAAACCAATTAGTGTCGGTTGACCGTTCTGGATAACTTCCAGAGCTTCCTTATTTGCGTTTTCAATAATATCTATCAATGTCTCACTCCTTTCAAATTATGATGACTTTGTCTTGCTGATTTTACTTAGCAAATTAAGCATGTTTTTCTTACCGCCTGCTTTTGGCTTCCAATTAACATGCACTGCTGTTATTCCCTGGGATCTTAAGTCGGTATGGAATGCCTTTAATCCCACATTGACAACTTTGAGTTCCTGATTAAAGAGATCGTTCACTGACATTTTAGGCTCCTTTCGTGATACGCTGCATTACGCGATCGGTCAAGCGTACAGCCTGGGCGTTGGAAGGCATAACAAGAACGCCTGCGTCTTCAAGCGTTTCAACCGATTTGTTCAGGTCCTGGCTGTCCAGATCAGTGCCACAGACTGACGCAATAACAACGACATCCTTACCTTCAGCTGTAAGTCTCCGGCGAATTTCACGAACAGATTCTGCAACCGCTCCGGCGGGGTCTTTGTGGGATCCAAAACCGAGAACCACATCTATCAAAATTACAGCTGTGTGCCCATCCACATGGGACTCGAAAAATTCTGTGCGGGTCTGAGGGTCGATCATGGGGTGTGGTCTGCCGCGCGTAAACTCATCTTCCCCCAAATCCAGGCAGATGTGACCACGCCCTTCAGGCAGGTTCGCAATTGCCATCTCTGGGGTCAGCGGGATATTGGAATAAATTTCAAAATGTTCGCCCAGCAGCTTCATCGCTTCATCAGCCAGCGTTCCACCGGTGAAGAGCGCTCGCAGTTCTGTTTGGTCAGGTTTCAACCTCGCTACCGCGTTTTCAACCATCAGGTCGATCTGTTCCTCAGTCAACAAGAAGCCAACAAAGTCATCAAGTGGTTGCCCACGAAGCACGCCGACTGCTTTCTGAGCAGCATCTTCAAGGCTTACACAGGCAATAGCCCCGAAAGTCTCAATCGCCTTTCGATCTCCGCCAATAAAATCAATCACCACTGGCTTGGGGCTGTTTTGAGCGATTCGATAGATTTTTTCTGCCACGGATGGAGCCGGCGGTTTGGAGATCAATACAATCACTTCAGTTGCAGGATCAGCGATCAGTGCCTCAAAACCCTGGATCATCATCAACCCGCCAATCTGGTCTTTGAGGTCACGCCCACCCGTGCCGATCACCTGTGAAAGTCCTTCGCCAAGCTTGTGAACCTGAACGGTGACTTCCTGTGTGCCGGTACCGGATGCTCCGACCACCCCTATCTTACCCCGCCGTACAGCATTGGCAAAACAAAGGGGCACCCCATTGATAATCGCCGTACCACAGTCAGGACCCATCATCAGCAGCCCTTTTTCCACGGCTTTCTGCTTGAGGCGCAGCTCATCTTCGACTGGTACATTATCAGAAAACAACATCACGTGCAGTCCGGCGTTCAGCGCATCTTCGACCTCAGCCGCTGCAAATTGACCGGGCACAGATACCAGCACCATGTTTGCACCGGGCAAAAAATTAATGGCAGACTTTAGTGAGGGTGGTTGGTATGCCTCATCACTCTCTGCTTCCGCGCTTTTGTTGAGGTAGTCTTTGAAGGCGTTTTCGATCGCTTGCATCGATATCTTTGTATCATCAAATTTCGCGCTGATAAAAAGATCGTTAGCGGTCAAGGTGTCATAATCGCTGGTCGCCAGGTTAAGATTCCTAGCCAGGTCCAGGTTAAGGTCAGTGCCCATTCCTACCAGCAGGTCCTCGACACCTTCCAGTTTCTGCAACTCACGCGATAATAACATGAGTGTTACAGAGTCGAAGTAGGCATTTCGTTTAATACTTGTCTGTAGAGTCATATGATTGGCACAGGTTGCGATTGTACTAACTCAACCCATGCATCCTCTCCTTCCTTGAAAATGTCCATCATAGAATTTCGGTACCAGTCTAAAGCACAAACCAATCCAAGCAAAAAATCTCCCCCCGAAGTGGCTCCTTGCTGTAACACCTGGTTAGCCAAATGTACCAGGTCACTTTTGTTGTTAAACAAACAGGTCTGGATAAGTCGATGGTGACTCCTGCTGACTTTCCCATTCATGGCATGTTTTAGCATGTTAGCACTGATCAGCGTTGTGTGTTTTCTCGCTTTTTCAGCAATAGCTTCGTTGAATTGCTGGACCCATGGGTAAAAACCAGGGCGTAACTTTTCAGCCATTGTGAAAACTGCCAGGTAAGCAGCCAAAAAATCGTCGCACGATGGCGTGGAACCCATCCCAAACCCAACCAAGCGGTCGGCTAAATTCAAAGCAAGATCCCAATTAGTCTTTTCAACTGCATTGGTGAACGCTTCAAGATCAGCAACAATATAGCGGCTGTAAAGATTATCGTTCACATGGTTAGCATTTGATGGTTGATGTGTCAGGCGCGGAAGAAGCGGAAGCAACCCCAAGGCTGGCTGTTTCCGAAGCCAATCTGTTAATTGATGTGTAATTTGGGCAATCTCATCAGCAGAGCGGGGATTTAGGTTCGTCATCAGGGCAGTTTCCCAAACCAGCGCGCCTCGTAATTCGACATAAAAGTTCACGTTGATAGTTTTAATGAGGTCTACATCCAAGATCACTTCATCCCCTGGTTGAAGTTGTTTAGTAAAGATTTCTCTACTTTCAACAATCAATCCCATGGGTGTGATCTCATCCTGGTTCGTGAGTGTGATCAACTCATCCTCACTGATCAGCAAATTCACTGCGTGCGGGAAGACCGAATGAACACGTGCCAAATGTCCGCGGTGATTCCTCAGGAATTCGACCAGGTCATCAGCAATTGTTAGCGCGTTCATCTCTTTCATTAACATTTCAACCAATTAGATCGCGAATTTTCAGCGCAAATTGAATGGCGAAGGACGTTTCCGGATCCTTCAAGTCAATTTTCAAGGTTTCACGGATACGATTAATCCGGTAAACAACGGTGTTGTAGTGTGTATATTGTACTTCTGAGATCTTACGTAAATTGCCGCCATGTTCAAAATATACCCGAACTGTCTCCAACAATTTGCCATCATGTTCTTCGTCATACTTCAAAATTGGCTGAAGCACCTGCTCGGCATAACTTAATAAGTCAATCCGAATTTCCGGGGAGCCAAACAAGCGGGCTATACCCATCTCTTCAAAGAAGCCATAATGCTCCTTGACTTTCTTTTGGCTGCTTTGCAGGATGTTGACGGCTTGCTGAGCCTCATGGAGGCTATTGCTGAGCATATCGTGACCGGGGTATGCCCGCCCAACACCCAGAAAGCTACGTTCTTCCACCTTCAAATCCCTGGCAACCTCCAGCAGCGCGTAGACGAAAAGCCTGGTTTGTGTGGCGCGTATTTCTGAGCTAAGGTTTCGATCAAACTCCAGCAGAAAATAGATCTCGTTGGGTTTGGTTGCCCAAATGTAACGGGAAGAAGCCTTTCGTCGAATATAACTGAGAATCCCGGTCAGAATCAGGCTTGTTTCCTGGAGCCTGCGATTGCGCAATGAGGCAGAACGCACATTATCTTGAAAATCCACTCTTAAAATGAGGCATTGGTGATGAGCAGTCGGATCAAAACCATAATACTCAGCATCCAGAATTGCCCTGGCTTGCGATTCAGGCTTGTTGCTCAGTAACTGTTCCAGGAAGTTCGTTCGGTGAACATTCTCACGCTGGGTGACGGTCAGCTTGGTGACAATATGCAGCGCAATCAACGACGTGGCTGATTCGATCACGAACAAATCGCCCGCGTTGATACTTTGATTGATATCCCAAAGATAGACATGTCCGTAGAAATTTTCTTCAAAGAAAATTGGTATGCTGAAACGCTTTACTCGTTCGCCATCGATCTGATCGTAACTTGTGCGAATTTCCATAGATTCTGATTCAGCCAGGATGCTCGAGTTGTTTATTGTTGCTGGAACCACCCGTTCCAGGATAGCTTCCCAGTTCTTATCATCGGCATGGAAGACAAAGCTCTTGTGAACCTGGTCAGAAATCAAGGTAGGGGAGTGGAATACCTGGCTGATCAGCTCAGCAAATTCTTCCATATCCCCCCGTCGGAGCATGATGTCCCTAAACTGGTTGTTGAATTCGTTGATTTTTTCCAGTAGACGGGTTTGTTCACCGACAATGTAAGAAAACACTTCCTTCATCAAATCGCCATAAGAGACATCCGCAGGGATTAGGATGATCGGAAAAGCCAGCATATTGGCAGTTTGAATGACGCTCTCAGGCAGTTCATCAATGTAACGTTTGGTTTTGATGCCCATACCACAGACACCCTTTTGCGAGAACTTGGGTAGAAGTGTATTGAATGCTTCGAGGTTGTCAGAAATTGAGTAAGCGGTCGTAAGAAGCAGTTCACCGGATCGGACCCAATCCACAATATCGGGAACCTCCATTACGTTAACTGAGGTGATTTCATTGTCCATCCCGGTTTCGCCGGCTATCACTTCCGCACCAGCTAGCAAATCCACGTTGAGGATGTCACGTAAACGTACTTTTAATGCTTTAAGCATAGCTCGTTTCTCATCCTGATAAGTATTGTACCGAAAATATCCCTTAATATCATTGGTATATTATGACAATAAGTAAGCGCATTTTTGAAACCATATTGTTAAATTATAACAAGCTCAAAGCAATATCAGGTGGGTATTGATTTTTCCAGCTTCTGGATTAATCAAGTCAGGATAGAATTGGAATATGTTGGAACTGAACATCGCCGCTTATCATCAGCATCTGCTCGAACAACAAATTACCACTGAAAAGTTGGTTGCTTTTTACCTTTGCCGGATTCGGCAATTTGACAGGACCCTGTCCAGCATTATTTGTGTCAACCCATATGCAATCGAGCTGGCACGGGAATGTGATCGTTCCCTGTACGAAACCGGCAAGTTATCTGGCAGCTTGCACGGCGTACCGGTCTTACTCAAGGACAATATCGAAACCGCCGGGATGCCAACCACTGCTGGCAGCCTGAGTCTTGAAGGTTTTTCAACCGGCAAGGATGCCGATCTGGTAAAACGTTTGAAAGCAGCCGGTGCGATCATCCTGGCAAAGACCAATTTGCATGAATTTGCCATCTGGGGCGAATCCATAAGCTCGATCAAAGGTCAAACGTATAACCCCTATGACCTGACGCGTACCCCTGGAGGTTCCAGCGGTGGAACTGGTGCTGCCCTGGCAGCCAATTTTGGGCTTGTGGGAATCGGAACAGATACGATCAACTCCATTCGCTCTCCCTCCAGCGCAAACAACCTGGTCGGGATCCGACCTACGGTTGGTTTGGTAAGTGATGACGGCATTGTGCCCTACTCCCTCACCCAGGATACGGCTGGACCGATGGCTCGTAATGTTACCGATGCTGCTTCCGTCCTGAAAGTGATTGCTGTCCGTAACTTGCCAGAATGTGAAAGCAAAAAGAAATCGAGAATCGGGGTGTTAAAGTCCTTTTTTGGTGCTGAGATGGTTAATGAAGAAGTTAACCAGGCTATGTCCCGTGTCATCAAAGAACTGGGCATGATGGGCATGGATATGATCGAAATCGACGAGGATATTCAAAGCGCTGATCTTGTGTCAAACGTCAGTGTGCATTTGTATGACCTCAAAGCCCACCTCAATAGCTATCTCGAAGCGATTCATGCTCCTTATCCAAGCATTGATGCCATTTTGGAAAGCGGATTGTATCATCCCGGAATTAAAGAAAATCTGGTTTATGCCAACCAGCTGGACAACACTGCACCTGAGTATAGCGAAAGGTTAGAAAAACGTGCCTTACTGCAAAAGCGGATCGAAACGCTTTTTTCAAGCCATCAGCTTGACGCGTTGGTTTTTCCCCACCAGCAGCAGTTAGTTTGCCGTGTAGGCGAATCCCAGGTCCAGCGCAATGGAGCCCTTTCTGCCATCACCGGATTCCCATCGTTGTGCCTGCCAGCTGGCTTTTCTATTCCCACAAGGCAAGCTCCCATCGGTGTGCCGATTGGCTTTGAACTCTTTGGTTTACCTGGCAGTGAGTGCCGTTTGATCGAAATCGCTTGCCGCTATGAACAAGAATTTCCTAAACGACAACCGCCAAATGAGGAAAATTGGTTGTGATTTTTTCCAAACCCAATCGATCTTATGGCTCATTAATTGTAATTTTTAACAATCAGGGTATTCCTGCGCTATGTTAGAATAATGGACAATTAAGTCTTTTTTGATAGCTAGAAATAGCTATCTACCACATAACCTCCATGAGGCAAAGCTCCACAGAGAGCGGAGTAGAAAAAGTTTCATGGTAAAAAAAAGGAGGCTTTTAATGCTAAGTAAGTTCACATACTTTAAGCCCCACAACCTCAATGAAGCAGTCCAATATCTTGAAAAAGAAGAGAAATCTTTCGTCCTTGCAGGTGGTACTGACATCATGATTCTGCTGCGCAGAAACTTGATTGATGCCGAACACATCGTGGACATTAAAGCGCTCCCCGAGACAACTGCATTCGACTTCGTTGACGGCGCCGGTTTGACAATCGGCGCTTCTGTTGTGGTAAACCAGGTGGTTGACTCGGAAGTTGTCAAAGCCAAATATCCAGCGCTAAACCAGGCTGCCGCCTCACTTGCGTCGTTCCAACTTCGCAACCGTGCCACCCTGGTTGGAAACATCTGCAACGCTTCTCCAGGTGCAGATCTGCCCCCTGCGTTGTTGGCTTACGACACCGTGGTCAACATCGCCGGTCCTCAAGGCACCCGCCAGGTCCCGCTGCACCAGTTCTTCACCGGTGTAAAACGCACTGTGCTGCAACGCGGCGAATTGGTGGTTTCAGTGCAATTACCTGATCCGGGGGATGGTGATAAGAGCATTTATCTGCGCCAAGCCCGCCTTCGTGGTCACGACCTTGCCACAGTTGGCGTTGCCAGCCGCATCAAATCGGACGGCAAAGTGGCGATCGGCATCTGCGCCGTTGCTCCCACACCAAAACGACTTTTCGCTCTTGAAGATCAAATCAATGAGCGTGGACTGTCTATAGAAACGATTGAATGGGCTGCAGAAGAAATTCAGCAGCACATCCATCCAATCACTGATGTACGTTCCTCAGCACTCTACCGCCTTCAAATGGCATCCGTGCTGCTGAAACGTGGTCTGCTCAATCTTATTGGTAAGGAGGATTAAGCATGGACAACACCAAAGATTGTTCAATGTACACCGAACATATTGAATCAGGCAAACGCAAAGTAACGCTGAGCATGACTGTGAATGGTCGCCTGGTCGTTCGCGATGTTGACCCAAACATGACCCTGCTGCACTTCCTGCGTGATAATCTAAAACTGTTTGGCACAAAAGAAGCCTGCGGTGAAGGAGAATGCGGTGCCTGCACGATTATCATGAACGGCAAAGCCGTGACTTCCTGTATTATCCTGGCAGTGGAAGCCGAAGGCGCTCAGATTACCACGGTGGAAGGTCTGGCAAAAGATGGAAAACTCTCCATCCTGCAGGAAGAATTTGTCAGCCAGGATGCGCTGCAGTGCGGTTTCTGTACCCCTGGCTTCCTGATGTCAACCCGTGCCTTGTTAGATTCGAACCCAAACCCATCAGACGAAGAGATCATTGAAGTCTTGAGCGGAAATCTGTGTCGATGCACAGGTTACGTTCCAATTCTTCATGCGGTCAAACGAACGGTGGAACGTGAACGAGAGGAGTTGGGACGATGAGAGAGAGAGAATACGAGTCAAAATATAAGCGAGTCGGTCAACCCTATGACCGTAAAGATGCACGCGACAAAGTTACCGGTCAAGCCGTGTATACCTATGACCTTGAATTTCCAGGCATGCTGCATGCAAGGTGCCTTCTTTCCCCCTATGCTCGTGCCCGAATTGTCTCTATTGATACCAGCAAAGCCAAAGCTTTACCCGGTGTCAGAGCCGTTTTATGCGGTGAAGATTCCGATATCCTGGTTGGTCTCTATATGCAGGACAAACGCGTCTTATCCAAGGGCGTGACCCGTTATCAGGGGGATGTGGTTGCCGCTGTGGCTGCTGAGGATGAAGAGACTGCCGAACGTGCCATTTCTCTGCTGGAAGTGGTTTACGAACCGCTGGAACCTGTCCACGATGTAGACCAGGCTCTTGAAGGCAAAATCCTGGTTCACGAGGACATCAACGAGCTGAAACACTATGTGGGTGTCTTCTTTCCCCAGAAAGATTCAAATATTGCCAGCTGGAACAAGAGTAAAAAAGGCGATTTAGACAAGGCCTTTGCGGAGTCAGATTTAGTCGTTGAAAATGATTTTTCTCTCCCAGCCGTTGCTCACGTTCCCATGGAAACCCACGTATCCATCGTTCAGGCAGACCCCTTCTCTAACAAGATAAAGATCTGGTCATCCGCTCAGTCTCCCTTTGCCATCCGCCAGATTATGGCAGACAGCTTCGGCATCTCTGAAACAGATGTAGAAGTCCATATCCCTTATGTTGGTGGTGGGTTTGGCGGCAAAGCCGGTATTCACCTCGAGCCGCTTGCTACACTGCTCTCCAGAGCCGCTGGCGGTCTGCCAGTGAAGGTACGCGCAACCCGAGAACAAGAGTTTAACCAACTTCCAACCCGTGCCGGTATGCGCGGACGCATTAAGTCAGCTGTCAATAAAGATGGCAAACTTACTGCAATCAAGGCAGTTTATGACTGGGATAGCGGCGCCTATGCCGACTATGGTGTCAATGTTGGAAAGACCGCCGTCTATTCAGGTATTGGTCCTTACATTGTTGATAATGCCAGCATAGACTCGAAAACGATTTACACCAACAAAGTTTTCAGCACCGCTTACCGCGGTTTTGGTCACCTTGAAACACACTGGTCAATCGAACGCCAGATGGATATCCTTTCGCAAAAACTTGGGATCGATCCCTATGAGTTCCGTATGAAAAACCTGCTGGAACCTGGTTTCCAAACCATGAGCGGTGAAGTGATCACCGAAAGCAACGGTAGTCCCAAAGAATGCCTGACAGCTGTGGTCAAAGAAATTGGCTGGACCGGTCGCAAGACAGAAGAGGAACGCCAACGAGAATGGAAAACCGGCAAAGTGCGCGGAAAAGGCTTTGCCATGTTGCAAAAAGCACCTGCTATGCCCGCCAACACGGCTACTTCTGTGATCATGCAAATGAACGGCGATGGACATGTCAAGATGATGATCGGCGCAGTTGACTTTGGTCAGGGTGCTATCACAGCGCTGGCACAAATCGCTGCCCAGGAGTTGGACATCCCGATCGAACACGTCGAGATTTCGGCTGAGATCGATACTCGTGCCAATCCCTATGACTGGAACACCGTTGCCTCAAAACTCACCTTTATGGCGGGCAATGCAGTGATTAAAGCCAGTAGGGAGATGCTGCGGAAAATGAAAGATGTTGCTGCCCAGGCACTCAGAACAGAACCCGATTATCTCGAGCACGCTGATGGCGTAATCTTTCATCGTCATAGCCCCGATCGCCGGCTGACCTACAAACAGATTGCTTTGGGTTACATGTATCCGAACGGCACCGGCATTGGTGGTCCGCTGATTGCCAGCGGCAGCAGCATTGCTGACGGCCTGACCAATCTGCACCCGGAAACCGGGCAGGGAAACCCCGCTGCAGTTTGGACCTTTGGTGCCCACGCTGTAGAAATTGAAGTGGATGTCGAAACCGGTAGTATTGAGGTTCTCAAAGTCGCCTCCGCCTTTGATATTGGTCAGGTTATCAACGAAAAACTTGTCTACGGTCAGATTTGTGGCGGCGTTTTGCAGGGTTTGGGTTCTGCGCTTCTGGAAGGCTATAAATTCAACACAAATGCGCAACTGATGAACCCTTCCTTCACTGACAACAAAATTCCGACCATGAAAGATATGCCTGGTCAGGTCGTGCCTATCTACATCGAGAATCCACAGCACAACGGTCCTTATGGTGCCCGCGGTGTTGGTGAACATCCGATGATCTCCATCCCCTCGGCGATTGGCAATGCAGTTTATGACGCCCTGGGTATCAATTTCCACGTCCTGCCGCTTTCACCCGAAGCTATTGCGTTAGGTATTGCAAGTGGCAAAAAATCGATCCTGTGTACTGATGTCGACTGCCTTCCTGGTCTTCATTAAGTCATGAAATTGATAAATTAACAATACACGTCATCCCTTACAACTGCCTTGCGCTGCTTAAGCGCAAGGCAATGGGAGGAAAGGAGCAAACAATATCATAAAAAGTCCTTTGTCGTTTGATTGACAGTTTGCATATTCATATTATTGATCAAAAGGAGAAAGAATGAATTGGTTTACTAAATCAAATAGTACCGTAGGATACCTTCCGGATGAGACCCCACCATTCTGGAAACTGCTGCTCTACGCAATTCAGCAAGTTATTGTTATGTTCCCCGCTACAATTACCGTAGCACTTATTACCAAGTTTCACATTTCGACCACCATTTTTGCCAGCGGTTTCGCCACTCTTTGTTTCATCCTCGTCACCAAAGGCAAAATCCCCCTGTACTATGGTTCCAGTTTCTCATACATCGGCGCCATCGTCGGTTTAGTTGGTGCAGAATACCTTGGCAGCGTAGCCATCCTCCCAGATGCGCAAATTTCAATTGTGACCTTCGGTATCGTTATGTCCGGTCTAATCTCGATCGCTGCTGGTTTCCTCGTCAACAAACTGGGTAAGGGTGTAATCGAAAAAGTGCTTCCTGCCTCCATTACCGGTCCCATTGCCATGGTGATCGGTCTGACTCTGGCTGGCAACGCTATGGCCGATGCATCCCCCGCAGTTGCTGGTCCAGGCTTTGTCAATAACCTGCCCTGGATCGTCTCCCTGGTAACATTGATCTCCACGATCGTCTTCTCAGTTTATCTCAAGGGCTTCCTCTCCCAGCTGCCGCTCTTCCTCGGTATGTTGGTTGGCGTAGTTACTGCTGCCATCCTGACCGCGGCAACGGGCTCCGATCTGTTCCGCTCTCTGCCCGAAGCTGTCGCCAGCCAGGGCATCTTTGCTCTGCCCCACTTTACTGTTCCTACGGTCTACTGGCCAGCCGCACTTGCAATCATGCCTGTTGCTCTCGCCACAATCCCAGAATCCACTGCCCACATCTATCAATTGGATGTCTATGTGAATGACCTCGCCAAGAAACTCGGCAGAGAAAAGAAATATGATCTCGCCAGCCGCCTTGGCAGCAACCTGATTGGTGATGGTATTGGTGATATAGTCGCCGGGTTCATGGGCGGTCCTGCTGGTACCAATTATGGTGAAAACATCAGCGCCATGGCGATCACCCGCGTCTTCTCAGTACCCGTTCTGATCACAGCCGCAATCATCGCCATGATCATCGCCTGCTTCACCCCCCTGGTGAAAGCCATCTATTCCATCCCCCTGAGTGTTATCGGTGGGTTGGAAATTTACCTGTTCGGCGCTATCGCAGCCCAGGGTATCGCCATTATGATTGACAAGCAGGTCGACATGTTCAGCGCCAAGAATATCGCTGTCATTGCCACAATTTCTGTAATCGCCATTGGCGGACAATATTACTTCGGTGGTATGATCCCCTTCTTTGGAGCTCAACTACCCGCTTTGGCAACTGCCGCTATCTTCGGCATCGTTCTGAACGCTCTGTTGAACATTGGCAAAACCAAAGATCCATTTGCAGAAGTAAAAGAATAGTTTTTTAATTCTTCATTAAGTAATCCTGATAAAAAAAGGAGCTGACCTCTTGATCAGCTCCTTTTACATCTCTATAATTAAGTTTAACAATAAGTCGGGTTAGAAAAGCCTGCGCAAGGCTTCCAATGCCGTCTGGATCTCGTGTTGTTCGCCCAGCATGGCGAGATTTTCGCCATCGACGTATGAACCAATCGACTCGGCAGTGTCTTGCTCAAAAACGACGACGTTATTTAAGATGGAAGCGGTTTTGAAGCCTCGCAGACTGCCGATGGTGAACAAAGCGGCCGTCTCCATGTCTGCTCCAAGCACGCCCTGCCTTGACCAATAGGCATCGATTTCGGTTTCCTGGTCGGTATAGAAGCTGTCGTGGCTGCGGGCGATTCCCACGTGGTGGGCAAAACCACGCTCTTTGGCAACTTCGATGCAGGCAATCATCAGCTCCGCGTCCGGCACAGCCGGGTAAATTGCCTGACTGTAAGTTTTAGATGCCCCATCGTCTTTGACCGCGCCGTTGACGATGATCAGATCGCCCAATTTCACCTTAGCCTGCAGCGCGCCACAGCTGCCAATACGAATCATGGCCGTCACCCCAATATTGTGCAGTTCCTCCGCAGCAATCCCAGCCGAAGCCCCGCCGATCCCTGTTGAAACTGCCAGAACAGGCAAGCCCTTATAACTCCCCCGCAAACTGCGGAATTCCCGGTTATATGCCAATTCTGTTACCTCGTCCAGAAAAGGCGCGATCCGATCGAGTCGGGCTGGATCACCAGGCAATAAGGCGCAATGGGCTTGAACAGTTTCATCGAGTTGAATATGGGGCTGCAGCATGGGACCTCTTTTATGTTTTCGTGGATTTCTACCAGTATAATTGGGTCAATCACGAAAATCAATCCAAAGGAGTGCTTATGCCCATTCTAAATTTTGGCTCACTCAATATTGACCACGTCTACCGCGTTGACAATTTCGTTCAGCCAGGTGAAACCAAACACA